>DASUZC010000128.1:0-23597 GCA_036377095.1 Gemmatimonadaceae bacterium | reverse complement strand
GCTCCCTTCGTCACGCCAATCCGGAGGCCTGAGACGCTTCTCCCGTTCTCGAGATTGATTTCTGGCGCCGCCGCCGTGAGCAGGAAGTAGACGACGCTCGCGCTGAGATAGAGCCGAAGCGGCGAGATGTAGCGCGCGCGCCGTCCCTCGAGAAACTCGTGAGTCAGCAAGCCAGGTCGCGTGACGAGCGCGCGAACGGTATTGAGCAGCCGGCCATCCCATCCGGAAAACTCGGAGATGGCGTCGGTCGCCAGCTCACGCACGGTCGGATAGGGCGGGATATCGCGCTGGCCGCATTGAGCGCAAAAGGGTCCATTCAGCGGCGCGGCACAGTTGAGACACCGGGTCGACTTGTCGGCGCCGCGCCAGTGCTCGGCCGGCTCGCTAGCGGGTGGCATTGCGAAAAAACATAGCACTTGAGGCTAGATTTGATGGCAGCGCCATGCCCGCAACCCCGTTTCACTTCGGCCCCGGCCTGCTCATCAAGGCCGCCGCGCCGCACCATTTCTCGGTCGCGGCTTATTCCGTCGCTCAGGTTGTAATCGACATCGAGTCAGGCTACTACCTGCTGAAGGGCGACTACCCCGTTCATCGCCAGGCACACACCTTTTTTCTCGGCGGTTTGATTGGCCTCGTTTGCGGACTGATCGTGTCGCGCATCGGGCGGGCGTGGGCGAAGCCTCGCGACGCCATTCCGGAAGGGCTGGCGGTGGAATACCGAATGCCAATCGCGGCGTACAGCGGCTTCTTTGGCGGAGTCTTTCACTCTGTTCTCGACGGAATCATGCACGGAGACATGCGTCCGCTGAGGCCATTCAGCGACGCCAACCCGCTGCTGGGACTGGTGAGCATCCAGGTCCTTTATCTATTCTGCATCGTCACCGGACTGGTCGGCGCGGCGATCCTGCTAGCATGGGAACGAAGGTCACGGCGATTCTAGGCGACGTGAAAGAGAGCGCGCAAGAGCCCGCCACCCTCCTTCACGATTTTGTCGCGCAGCAAAACGCGAATGCCTTCTCCCGAGCCTTCGCTGTTTCGACGAGCCAGTTGCCACATTCAGACGATAGTGAGCCGGAGCTGGCCGATCGTCTGCTGCTGACAGACAGCGTTGGTTTCATCTTTCAGCTCTGCGAGCGCGAGCAGAAAGTCGTGACCAAGGCCGGCGAGATCGAGAAGTGGGCAGCGACACAGGTGGTGCGGAAAGGCGTCAGGCAGATTCAGAATACCCGCGAGCTACTGGCGAGTTACACCGGGTTGTCGCTGGTGAATCATTTCGGCCATCGCTTGACGGTGTCTCCGAAAAACCCTGAGTCACTGGTTGGCGTAGTCGTATATCGCGTTCCGAGGAAGTCCCGGCCGTTTCGGGTTGCCCGATTCAAGCAGATGCGCAACGGCGCCTTCGTCCACATTCTACGCGACACCGACTATTTCGAGATCTGCGATCACTTCGTCACACCAGCGGAGCTGCTCGATTACTTCAATTTTCGTCGCGACATCCTGCTCGGATGGGATCCACCGGCGACGGCCGTCAGCGAGACGGCGCTGATCGGACAATACCTGCTCGAAGACTTCGAATCGCCACCCGATCAGCGTCTCGAGAGGGCCGCGCGAGCGCGGCGAAATCCGGCGGCGGCCGAGTTCACGTTCGTGCTGGACAGCCTGGCGGCGAGGATTGCTGCCCAGGAAGACGATTACGCCGACAGCGACTGCTACCAGATTCTGTCGGAGCTGGCGCTGCTGGGCAGGTATGACCTGCGCGCACTCGCGGAGCAATTGCGGCTGGCGCTCGAATCCGTGCGGTCCGATAAGTTCGAGCTACCGTATAGAATGGCGTCGTCGAAGACGGGATGTGGCTTTTTCATTCTGCCGGTGACGCGCGAGTTTCACGATCGGGGTTACGACGCGCTGAAAAGTCTCGCTCGCGCATCGAAGCACGAGCTGGACCTGGAGCGGCAGGTTGCGATTGGAATGTGGAAGGACACCGAATTCGTCGAAATCGAGTGGACCTTTCTTTCGGGTAAGAACGCGCCCGACCGGTCGATCGAGGAACAGCTGGCGCAGAATTATCCGTTCCGACGTGCATCAGAGCGCAGGCTGCCGCCCATCTTTACGTGACGGTAAAATCGCACTGCCAGGTTGTGATCACCACACTCTGTGTTGCAGCTGCAAAATGATTCTACAGATTGCGGATTAAGATTGGTTAATAATCAACTGTCTACGGAACAATCCGCTTCACTTTTCGGTTTCACATATTGTCCAAACTGGGATTGCCATGAATCGCTCACTCTCCGGCTTTTTCGCTCTCGTAATTGCGATACCTGTAGCTCTTGTTCTGCTGGCATCGAAACTCAGCAGTGGCGCATCGCGCACCGAAGTTCCGGTTAACGCGCCCACCTTTGGTGGTGAGCTTGCGTCAGCGGCAACCGAAGACACGGCAGTCTTCGCTGGCGGCTGTTTCTGGGGAGTGGAAGCGGTCTTCGAGCATGTGAAGGGCGTCAAGCAGGCGATCTCAGGCTACGCGGGCGGCAATGTCGCGAAGCCCACCTACGAGCAGGTGAGCAGCGGCGACACCGGGCACGCCGAATCGGTGGAAGTCATCTACGATCCGTCGCAGGTGTCGTATGGCAAACTGCTGCAGATTTTCTTCTCGGTCGCGCACGATCCGACGCAGCTGAATCGTCAGGGACCCGATCATGGTACGCAGTATCGCTCGGCGATTTTCTATCGCAACGCGCGGCAGGAGCAGGTCGCGCAGAGCTACATCAAGCAGCTTACGGACGCAAAGACGTTCCGCAGTCCGATCGTGACTCAGGTCGCGAAGCTGAATGGATTTTATAAGGCTGAGGACTACCACCAGAATTATCTGGAGCAGCACCCCAACCAGCTTTACATCGTGATCAACGACAAGCCAAAACTGGTTGCGCTCAAGAAAGAGTTTCCGGACATCTACAGGGAATAGCTAGTTTTACCGCGTGGATATCCAGATCCTCGCGGTTCCCTATGATTCCGGCCATCGCGGCCTGCGCATGGGAGCGGGCCCCGAGGCGTTGCTGAAAGGCGGGCTGGTCGAAGCGCTGCGCGAAGCTGGTCACGATGTTCACGTGCGCGTCGCCGAGCTCGATCCAGGCCAGTGGCAAGCAGAGATACAATCGAGCTTCGAGTTGATGCGCATGCTGGCGACGGGTGTGCATGAGGCTGTCGCTGCTTCGCGCTTTCCCGTCATCCTGGCCGGGAACTGCAACACCGCTGTTGGGACAGTGGCCGGGCTTGGCACCGGGTCGATCGGCGTGGCGTGGTTCGACGCCCACGCCGACTTCAACACCCCGGAAACCACGACGAGCGGTTTTCTTGACGGCACCGCGGTGGCAATAATCACGGGTCGTTGTTGGACCCAGCTGGCGGCGACGGTGCCTGGCTTCTCGCCCGTTGCCGACGATCGAATTTGCCTGATCGGAACGCGGGACATCGACTCGCTGGAAAGCGCGTTGCTCGATGATTCGTCAATCAGGGTTGTGGCCCCGCGACAGATTCGCGGCGAGCTGTCCAGCAGCTTACAGATTCTGGGCGAGCACACCGATCGCATCTATGTACATGTCGATCTCGACGTGCTCGATGCGTCCGTTGCCATGGCGAACTCTTTCGCCGTCTCGGGTGGCTTGACGCTCGACGATGCGCGGTACTCTCTCTCGGTGATCGCTGACAAGTTCGAGATAGCTGCGCTCACACTGTCAGCCTATGACCCCGCTGCCGACACCAATGGATCCGCGGCGCGCGCCGCCCTCCAGTTGATTTCTCTTGCTGCAAGTTTGGCCGATCGAACGTAGATTCGTTTCGCCAATTCCTATCACGGAGGCCGGACATGCAGCTGCCCACGGTGAATTACCCCGCCGTTTTTGTTGCAGCTATTGTGATCTTCCTGCTCGGGGGGCTGTGGTACTCGCCAGCCCTGTTCGCGAAGCGATGGATAGCACTGCAGGGCCGTACTGAGGAGCAGATGCGCGCTGACGCCGCGAACTCAAACATGGCAGTCATGTACGTAATCGCGTTTATTGCCGCGCTCATTATTGCCTTCGCGCTCGGCCTGTTGTCCAACGTTTTCGTGCCGCGCGCCCGAACGACAATGCCCAACTGGATATTCCAGGGCGTCAAGCTGGGGCTGTTCTGCTGGTTCGGTTTCGTGCTGCCGACGACGTTTACCACGTCGCTGTTCTCGATGAAGCCGCGCCAACTGTGGGTGATCGATGCCGGTTACAACCTGGTGTCCTTCATCCTGGCGGGAGCGATTATCATGGGGTGGAACGGCTTATACGCGGAATAGCGTTACCACGGTTCGACCGATCGATCGGATCGCGCGAGTCAACACAGGAGGATGAAGATGTTGGGTTCACTCCAATACCGGACGGCAATCTGCGGTTCGGCACTGCTGGCGCTCAGTGTCGCGTCACTCGGCGCGCAGGCAGCAAATGCGTCCAAGGGCAAAGCGAAAGCAAAGGCGACGCCGGCTGCGCATTTCAAGGTCAGCGCACCCGACCTCGAGGCGAAGGGCAGGATAACGGTGCAGCACGTCTTCAATGGGATGGGTTGCACCGGTCAGAACATCTCGCCCGCTCTTAACTGGACGGGCGCGCCGGCGGGCACCAAGTCATTTGCAGTCACTGCCTACGATCCCGATGCGCCGACGGGCAGCGGCTGGTGGCATTGGGTGATGTACAACATTCCCGCTGACGCTACGGGATTGGTCGCGGGAGCCGGCAACGGACGGAACGCGCCGCGCGGAAGCCAGCAGGGCAATACTGATTTCGGAAATAAGGGATACGGTGGGCCTTGCCCGCCCGCGGGAGACAAGCCGCACCACTATCACTTCAAGGTGTTCGCGCTCAAGGTCGACAAGCTGGATGTTCCGGGCAACGCCACCGCGGCAATGGTCGGCTTCAACCTGAATGCCAACAAGCTGGCAACGGCGACGGTTACCGGACTGTACGCGCGGTAGTTGAATCGGCGGCCGGCTTGAGGATGTCTCTGGCGTTGACGTAGAAGGTCTCGTCGACGCCGAAGTCCTCAGGCCGGTCGAGTTTTACCGCCATTGATTTCCAACGCTCGGTCGGTCTGATCCAGCCGTAGCGGCCAGTCGATGTCGTGACTTTTACCGCCATCGCGAACGCGGACACGACATTCGTCCAGCGGTAGGACAGTTTCTGCCCCTGAAGCTTGTACTCGAGCGTCGGGATATTGGTGGTGCGCAGATACTGATCGAAGACTTTGCCGAGCCTGATGCCTGATTGCCGGCTGATGAAGTCCTCGACCTGCTTCGTCGTTACAGTCTGGTGCCAGAAGGTCTTGTTGAGCCCGCGCAGAATACCGCGCCAGCGCGTGTCGTCGTCGACCAGCTGCCGGATGGTGAGCAGCAGGTTGGCGCCCTTGTCATACATGTCACCCGATCCTTCGTCGTTCACTCCGTACCTGGCGATGATCGGCGTGTCATTGCGAATGATTTTGCGCTGGCCGATGGTGTACTCCTGACCCGCTTTTTTCCCCTGCTGACACTCCGTGAAGAGACCTTCGGCGTAGGTGGCGAAGCTCTCGTGGATCCACATGTCAGCCTGGTCTTTCATGGTGATGCTGTTGCCCCACCATTCGTGCGCGCTCTCGTGGATGATGATGAAATCCCACTGCAAACCATGCCCGGTCGCCGAGCGATCCCTGCCCAGGTAGCCATTCTTGTAATGATTGCCGTAGGCGACGGCGCTCTGGTGCTCCATCCCGAGGTGGGGAGTCTCGACGAGCTTGTATCCATCCTCGTACCACGGATACGGACCAAACCAGCTCTCGAAGCACTGCATCATCGGCTTCACTTGCTGGAACTGCTTACGCGCGGTGTCGAGGTGATAGTCGAGCGGAAAGTAATCGAGCGTCAGCCGGCCCTTCTCGCCCTGGTAGTCTTCGCTGAAGTGGGCGTAGTGACCGGCGTTCACTGCGACATCGTAGTTATTGATCGGACTAGCCACGAACCACTCGTAAGTAGTAGTGCCGTCGGAGTTATGTGTCGTCGATCGCGACCTGCCGTTGGAAACATCGAGCAGTGAATCGGGGACGGTGATCGCAACGCGCTGGCTGTCGGGCTCGTCAGCCAGATAGTCCTTGTTCGGCCACCAGACGCTGGCGCCAAGTCCTTCGTTGGCGGTGACGACCCAATTGCGAGCGAGGCTGTCCCTGGCCCACACGAATCCGCCATCCCAGGGTGGACGCGTCGCGACCACAGGCTTCCCGTGATAGTAGACAGTGATCGTCTTCAGGGTGCGTGCGGGTTGCGGTGCGACAAGAGTGACAAAGAAGGCGTTGCCGTCGCGGCGCGCGCTTAGCTCGAGTCCGTCCTGCACGATGCTGTCGACGACGAGCGGCATCTGCAAATCGATCTGCATCTCGCGCGCGGGTTTGAGGACACGGTAGCTGATCGCGTTGTAGCCGGTGATGGAACTGTCCACCGGATTTGCCTTCACGTGTAGGTCATAAAACGAAACATCCCACCAGGAGCGTTGCGGGGTGTTGGAGCCGCGGAGGGTATCGGCGTGCGTGAAAGTTTTCGGCGCTTCCTGCGCGCCGAGACCACAGGCCAACGATAAACTCAAAACGACCACTTTCCTCATCTGCGTCCCGCTCTGATCTCATACTCCTTCGGCGGCTCCGCGCCGAGCAGGTTTTTCACGAAATAGTCCCAGCGCCGGCGCACCATATACGGCTCGTTGCCGAAACCGTGGGACCGATTCGGAAGCAGGAGCAAATCGAAATCCTTGTTGGCGGCGATCAGCGCGTTCACAACGAGCAGCGTGTTGTACGGCGGAACGTTGTCGTCCATCGTGCCATGCGCGAGCAAGAGCTTCCCTTTGAGATTCCTGGCCAACAACTGATTTGCTTCGGGCGCATAGTTGTCGCCCTCGGTGGTCCGTGTCAGCAGTCCCTGATAGCGCTCTCCCCAGTCGTCCTCGTAGTTCCGCTGGTCGTGATTACCGGCTTCCGAGATTCCAACCTTGAAGAAGTTGGGATACCTGAACATCGCATCTGCTGCAGCGAAGCCGCCGCCGCTATGCCCGTATATGCCGGCGCGATTGATGTCGATGAACGGGTAACGCCGCGCGAGCTCACGCATCGCCGCGACCTGATCCGGCAAGGTGTTGTCGCCCATTTTGCCGAAGTACGCATCGTGGAATGATTTCGAGCGCCACGGTGTTCCCATGCCGTCGATCTCGACGACCACGAACCCGAGCTCGGCCAGCGCCTGCGCGTCGCCGCGTGCGGGCGAGAAGCCGCGACCGCCAACGCTTCCCGTCTGTGGTCCGGGATAGACGTGGTTGACGATCGGGTATTTCCTGTTCCGATCCAGCTTCGTCGGCAGATACATCAAGCCGTAGAGATCGGTCTTGCCGTCGCGCGCCTTGACGGTGATCGGCGTCGGCGGCTTCCAGCCCCTTGCCTGCAGCCGGCTGAGGTCCGCTCGCTCCAGCGTGAGAACAGTCTTGCCGTTCAGATCGCGGAGCACAGTCACGGGCGGCTGATCGGGACGCGAGTAGGTATCGACGAAGTAGTCACCCGACGGTGCGAGACTGATGTCGTGATCGGCATTTTCGGGCGTGAGCAGTGTCAGGCCGCTCCCGTCCATTTTGATTTTGTAGAAGTGACGAAAGTACGGATCGCGATTCTTCTCTCTGGCGTTGCCCACGAAGTAGATGATTCGATTTTTCTCGTCGATGCGCCGTACCTGGGCAACGTTCCCTTCTCCGCTGGTGATCTTTGACCTGAGCTGACCCGTGTTGAGGTCGTACAAATAGAGCTGCCCCCAGTTGTCGCGCTCCGAGAACCACACCACTTCGTTCGACGCCGGCAAGACGTGCCAGTTGACGAGACCGTTGCCGGACTCGAACTGCGTCGCGACGTCTTCACGAAGTACGTCGCGTATGGCTCCGGTAGCGGCGTCAGCGACGCGCAACACTTCGTGCTTGTGATCACGCGACGTCGATACGAAGGCGACGTGCGACCCGTCGGGATACCACTCTACGTCAGCCCATCCCGGCTGGCCGCGACAGACGACGTGATCGCAGAGAGTGGAGCGATGCGCGTCGGGCGCCATCTGGAACCGGACCACGCGCGGCGCATCCACATCGATCACGACGCGCTGAAGCATCGAGATCGCGCTGTCGCCCGGCAGCGGATACTTCCAAGCCTGCAGAGTCGGATGGCCGACGCTGGTGTTGACTAGATACATCTCGCCCAGGGGACGGTCGTCCTGCTGGAACGTCGCAATCTTCCTCGAGTCGGGCGACCAGACCAGAACAGGTCGATCGCTCTTCACCCAGCCGGCATTGTCGGTCGCATAGCCAAAGTCTTTCTGACCGTCGGTGGTGAGCTGTGTCTCGCGGCCTGACGCCACGTCGCGTACCCAAAGATTGTAGTTGCGGATGAATGCGGCCTTGCTCCCGTCAGGCGAGAGCGCCACTGGTGGCCCGGCCGGTCCACGTTGTTGTGCCGGCTGGAGCCGCGAAACCTCACGTGAGTCGAGCGCTCCACCACACCGATCCGTGTCCGGGCTGCAAGCGAGTCTGGTCCCGCGCGTCGGATCAACGAGAATGATACCTGGCGCCCCGCGCGTCGGATTGCGATAGGCAACCCGATTCCCCGATAGCCAAACCGGTTGCACGCCGATGCCGCTTACGTACGGGAGCACGCTGTCCATCAGAAAGCGCTCGGCGCGGGCGTAGTCGGCTGCCGTAACCCTCTGCTGGGCATCGGCAGAGGCGACGGCCACGGCAGAGAACGGCAAAAGGAAAACCACCCGTGGTTTCATCTGGCCCTCACTTCGACGCAGCCATTCGTGGCCAGACGTTGTCGCTGAAGCTGTGATCGGGAAAACGCTGGTTGGGGTCGAGCGTGATGCGGGTGATGCGCCGACCGGGAAAATCGAGGTTCGCGGTGAACGTTCGACTTCCCGAGAACCAGACATCGACCGGATAGGTTACGACTGCAGTGTTCGCATTCTGCCATTCGGTCGTGACGAAGCCGGCAGGTGTACCGGTGCGAGTCGTGTTGCGCGGAATCGTCGTTGAAGTCGTCGGCGCCAACTCCACTTTGAGGACAATCGGTGACGGCATTTCGCCGTCCTGGCGCACGGTGACACGAGTCTCCCTCCCACTCGCTACGACGCTCTGGATCGCGCCATCGACGGATTCGTTTGTGAACAGCCAGTAGTTCCAGAACCAGCCAAGGTCGCGGTGCAACGCATTGCTCATGAAGTTGGCGTAGTCCCACGGCGACGGATGCTTGAATCGCCACGCCTTTGCGTACTCGCTCATCGCACGCCAGACCGCAGTATCGCCAACGACACCACCGAGGGACGAGAGCATCAGCGGCGCCTTTCCGTAGGCCTGGAATCCGTAGAGCGGGCCGGCGTAGTTCCCGTCCCACATCAATGTGGGTTCACGCTCGTCACCACTGACTTCGCCATAGGAAAGACCGAGGCTGTCGAGCGTGTACGGTTTTTTGTCGCGATCGGCGTCGGAGAGGATGTTCATGTACTGATTGAAACCTTCATCCATCCAGCCGTACCACGTTTCATTGACGCCGACCATCATCGGCCACCACTGGTGTCCGGCTTCGTGATCGGCCGCAAACACCGCCGACATGATGAACATCGGATACTCCATTCCCAACTCCGGTCCATCGACCGTCGTCAGCTGTGGGAATGCGTACGGCATCCAGAGGTTCGAGTAGTACTCGAGCGCGTGACGAACGACGCGCGGGCCGTCAGCGTATGCTTGCGCATGCCCGGGCAGGTACATGATGTGGAACGGAATCGCGCCGCGGGTGGGGATGTTGGCGTGGCCGGCGTCCCAGACGAACTGATTGGAGGTCGCCCATGCGAAGTCACCAACTGTGTCGGCGACGAACCGCCAGACAAGTCTTCCGTTCGTCCCCGCCGCCGTCGACTTCCCTGCCCCGCGTTCTGCGGCAGTGACGACACGAATCGTGGAATCGGTCGTCAACGCACGCGACAGTCGGTCGCGCGCTGCCGCCGTCAGCACCTCATTCGGATTCTGGAGAACTCCCGTAGCCCCAACGATCCATCCCGCCGGCACATCGATGCTGACGTCGAAGTGGCCGAAGTTGTTGTAGAACTCGCCGTCGCCAAGGTATGGCTCGGTATCCCAGCCGCGCAGATCATCGAACACGGCGAGGCGTGGATACCATTGCGCAACCTGGTAGAGCGTGTCGGCCCATCGCCCCATGCGGAAACCGCGCGCGCCTTCAATTCGCGGAACCTCGAAGCTCCAGTCCGCCTCAAAGGTTCCGCTGCCATGCGCGGGAATTGGCGTCGCCAGCACTAGCCGCGCCGATGTACCGCGCAGAATCCGCGACAGCGGTGTCGTGCGACGGTTGCTGTTGGGGATCGGTGCGCCGAGCGTGTCGCCAATCGACAGAGTCTGTCCGTTGACGACGAGCCGCGAAATCTTCATACCGGTGGTGACGGCATCCATGATGCTCGTGCGTGGCGCATCGGGCCGGAAAATGTTCTGGTCGAGGCGCAGCACGATTGACCGCATCGCCGAGTCGCTGTTGTTGCGAAAGCTGACCGTTTCTGTGCCCGATACGGTTGATGTGGCGCTGTCCAGTCGCGCGCGGATTCTGTAGTCGGTCCACAACTGCCAGTAGCGGGCGCCGGGTCGTCCACTTTGATCGCGAGTGCCGGCGGCATAAGCGCGCCGAATGGTGTTGGTGAGTGGGATGTCGCGCCTGATCGGCCGCGTCGCCGTAACTGTTGGCGGACTCGCTTGACGGGTTCCACTCGGCGCCGGCGCGGTAACCTGTGCCAGCGCAGCGTGAGAAACGGTGGCTAACACGATGGGAAAGAGAACCAGTCGAACGCGTGCGATCATTCTCACTCCGGTGAAAGTGCCGGCGACGTCGTTTTGTTTATATCGAACATGAGCATGAGAAAAGTAGTTGATGCGCGTCCTGCAGCGTATGATTCGGGGATATCACGGAGAGCACGATGATGGACTTCAAACTGGACCAGGCGATCCCGATTCTCGAGCGAACGCCGAGAGTTTTGGTCGACCTGCTGGACGACCTACCTATTGATTGGACGCTAGTCGACGAAGGACCAGACACCTGGAGCCCGCGCCTGGTGCTTCTTCACTTGATCAATGGCGAGTTGACCGATTGGATCCCGCGCGCGCGAATAATTCTCAAACAGGGAGCGGCGCGCCGCTTCGACCCGTTCGATCGTGTCGGCGGCTTCGAGTCGAAGCGACCCCTGCGCGAGCTGCTCGAGGAGTTCGACAAGTTGCGCGCCGACAATGTTGCGACGTTGCGCGGATGGAACCTCAAGGCAAAGGATCTGGAGCTCACCGGTGAGCATCCGGAGCTCGGCGCGGTCACGATGCGTCAGCTGTTGGCGACGTGGGTGGTGCACGACCTTTCGCACATCGCCCAGATCACACGCACGATGGCGCGGGCGTACACCGAGGCTGTGGGGCCGTGGACCGCTTACTTCAGAGTTTTGCAAAGGGAGGTTCGGCAATGAGAGTGTATCTCGCTGCCGAGAGGATCAGCCAACCGCCTGCTGGGCTACGACCGTAGTCCGCAGTCTGCAATCCGTGACCTCCGTGGCCCGGGCTGGGGTCCACGGAGGTGCGTGTAGGTGAGCGTCTGCGATCGCTCCTGGGTGCGCTTTTCGGATTGAACCGAGTCAGGCGGCGTTAAACGCCGGTGACGAGGAGTAAGACACCGAAAAAGGCGTCAGGGTTTCAACTCTCGTCCTGTTTTTACACTGTATCTTCGGCCAGCTGCTCAACCGCGAGATGAACATGCCGGACTTTCCCTACGTTACGAAGCTGGACGTCAAATACCCGCCGCTGGAAGTCATCGATGTCGCCCTCGAGGCGAAAGCGGTGAAGGATTCCTGGTTCAATCAGACCCTCTGCCGCGTCAACGATTCAGTGGTACGTATGGGCGTGATTCAGGGCGAGTATCACTGGCACAAGCACCAGGATCTCGATGAATTCTTCTACGTCGTCGACGGCAAGTTCTACATCGATCTCGAGGATCGCGTCGTCGAGCTCCTTCCGCGGCAGGGATTCGTCGTTCCGAGGGGAGTTACTCACCGCACACGCGCCCCGCATCGGACGGTGATCCTAATGGTGGAAGGCGCCGATATCGTGCCAACCGGGGACTGATCGCGGGACGCGGGACGCCTCCCGCTTCCCTCCTCCCGCCTATCGCTGGATCTGGAAGTCGTGCTCGAGCACCATACTGGTGGGTAGAGTCAGGCGCTCTTCGACGGTATTGTGCCCCGCCGCACCAACTTTCGCCGTGATCTGCGCGTTACGCGTGAAGCCGCACATCAAGTACGAGCCGTCGCTATTGCTGTCGGTCTCAACCGTCATCTGGCGGTTCGACGCCACCAGGCGTCCGTTCTGCTCGATCCATTGCAACTGCCAGACAGCCCAGACGTGCGCTCGCGCGATCGGACGACCGGCCGCGTCGCGGACATATCCGGCCATCAACCCCTGCGCTTCGGTGGCGGTGGCATTTCGGCCGCAGAGCGATGCGCGCAGCGTCGCATAAGACGGAACAAAGAGGGACGCTTGAGCACGCCCGCCGCTCGCCACCGATACCGGTTGCATGCGGGCGACCCGCAGCAGCCGTAGCCGGGGGTGATCAAAGACGATGGTGTCGTTGAGCCGTCCATCCACCGCCATCTCATAGCGTCCCGCTGAATTGGTCGTCGTCTTGTAGCGGCCGCTGCGAGTCAACACCTGCACATTCGCCAAGGCGCGAGTACTGCTGCTGTCGTAGACGAATCCGCTGATGACGGTTTGTCCCCCGGCGTCGGCGGGCGCATCCGCAGCGGTGGTCGCGACGCGTGCACTCGCTGCCGGACGAGGAGATCCAGCTGGCCGTGCAATGCCGCCGACCTCCTGATAACCGATAAGTGAGTCGCGTGATGCCAACCGGGCATCAGACGATGCAATGTGCGCCAGGCGCGGCATCCTGATGTACCAGCGCGGCACGATCCACTGGCCGCTCGGCAATTGATCGAACTCCAGCCGCCCGCTCGTGCGCGCGACTCGAAGTGGAATCGGCAGATTGACGTAGTCGAAATTCAGCACGCGCAGTGCGTTCGTCTTCGGATCGAGCCACAGTACGCCGGTCAGCTCCGGCACTCCGCCAACTCGCGACGGCTTGAACTCGAGCCCGGTGAGTCCGGTCTCCGTGCCGTAGCCGCGAATTGCCGCGAAGCAGTGCGATTTGACGAATTGATCGGCAACAATGCTCGCCGGGTCGGGCGCGCGGAAAACGTCGATGCCGGAAGCATCGTTCCGTCTGGTGGTGTCGATCTGATCCCACGAAATCCCCAGTACCGGTCGGCGCGCAAGCCTGTTTCGCTGTTCGGTGCGCTCCGAGACAATGGCGCCGTTCCTGTCGAGTGAGCGCTCGTATAGATCAACGTCGAGTGGAACCAACCCCTGCGATTCAGTCAACGCACTGGCGGTGAGCGCCTTCTTGATCTCGGTCCACATATCACCGATCGCCGTTCCGGGCCCGACCATCTGTTGACACGCGCTCTCGTTGAGCGCGATGACAGTCGCCGGGTTGCGCGCGGGTATCATGCCGGCGCGGACGTGCACAGTACGATCGCCGATCGCCAGCTGCACGGAGAGCCAGCTGTCGTAGCCGATTTTGTCAGCGCGCACGCGATACGGTCCGCGAATTGGCGCGCGCAAATCGATCCGACCGTTCAGATCGCTGAATCCACCAAGCACCGGTATGGTGCCGGCAGAATCAAAGAGCGAAACGTTCGCACCGATAATCGGCTTGCCCGTCGCAGCTTCGAACACTTCGATCTGCAGATCCTGAGCGGTCGCTCTGGTCGCAGCGATCGAAAGTACCGCAGCGGAGAGAATAAGCTTGAGTCGCATAGCTATCTAAATGACGCGCGACACGACCCGGGGTTTTCCTTTTAGGTGGGGTTAGATCTCCATCGTTTCATTTATCAGGCTGTAACGGCTTACAACCCGCTATATAGTTGCGTCCTCACCGAACGCAGGGTCAGACCTGCTTCCGCTGGCGGATCCTTTCGCGGTCTTCCTTTCGGCGTCCGCGAAAAACTGCTCTCGCTTCCGCGCCAGAATCAGATCGCGTAGCCAGGCCTCCACTCGCTCGGCCTTCGCCCGATCGAGAATTTCTTCCTCGTGCTGGACGGCCACGGTCGTGCCGCCGCTCTCGGCAACCAGCGACCGGAGCAAGCTCTCCCAGCTTTCTGATTGCACGCTTCCCCCGACTGTGCTCATCAAAACCCAGTCGGCCAGATTCGCGGGGCGATCGTACAGCTGCACCTGGAAGCGCAGCGTGTCGCCGATCTGCTCCGAGAGAAAACGCACTGCTCCCGCCAGTGGATGCCCGGCGAGCGTGACGAGCACGGCTTCCTTCGCGGTCAATTCCTGCACACGCACCTGGACGTTGCCTCGCACCGGTAGCGCCATGGTGATGGTGCTTCCCTTCTCCAGCGTAGTCGGAGTGTCAGGCTCCGCCCGCACATTCATCACTTGCGGAACCAACTCGGCGAATCTCTGGCGGAAGCGGGCAAATAACTCATCGGAAGTAAGTCTGCTGCCGCTGATGTCGGCCCAGTATCGTCTTCGCTTGAATACACCGACGCCTTGATCCGGCGTTTGTTCGGGCAACGAATCGGCGAGTTTGCGCAGCCCGCTGTCGAGTGGGGTTGGCTTCAGCTGGAAGACGCCGATCAGCGCGTTCGTGCCCGGGGTTTTGATCCAGTTCCCCTCGCTGAGCATCGTGAGCTGGCTCTCGCTGAGTGGAATCCTAAGGCCGAGTACGCCGGCCATGTTAACGCCGGCGGCGGCGAGGAAGGTCGGGATGGGTACACGTGCGGGATCGCGGCCGGTGATCTCGGACAGGCGATCGAGCATTCCGTTGATCGATATCCGTTCCTCGCCGCCGAGATCGAGCACGCGTCCGTGGAGATCGGTACGCCGTACTGCCTCTCCGATCGCGGCAGCCAGATCATCGACCCAGATCGGTTGGAACTCCTCGTCGCCACCGATCACCGGCACGACGGGCATGGTGCGCACCATTGTCAGCAGTCGCGAAATGACGTCGTCGCCGGGCCCGTAGACGTTGCCGGGTCGCAGAATGATCCAGCCACCGGTGAAGCCACGCACAATCTCCTCGGCGCGGCGTTTCGACCGGTGATAGGACGAGGTTCCCGCATCGGCCCCCAGAGAAGATATGTAGATGAAGCGGCCGACTTTGCATCGTTCAGCTTCGCGCACAATCGCCCTGGTGCCTTCGACGTTGACGGTCTCGTAGGTCTGGCCAGGGGGAGACTCTTCCATGATCCCCGCCGCGTGAAGAACCAGATCGCAGCCTTCGGCGCAGCCACTCAGCCCGGCCTGGTCCGTGATCTCAGCCGGCCACGACTCCACGGGTTCGGGCCAGTGCTGGGTGTCTTCATCAGCATTGCGACTGAGAACCCGCACGGAGTATCCGCGCTGGAGTAACTCCGTCACCGCCGCCTGGCCAACGACCCCGGTCCCCCCTGTCACCAGCACTTTCATCGCTATTGGTCCTCCCTACTCGCCTCGCTACAGGGGGCAGGTTGGGTGCCATGCATCGATTCGCCGAAAATGAGTGACCGCATGAGCTTGGCCCTCGTCATTCGAGGTGCGTAAAGGATCACGCCTGACATAACCAGGTACCCGGTACCCGGTACCCGGTACCCGATGCCCGGTACCTGACCATTCGAAGTAGAGGGGCTCCCAGATCTTGTTGAAAACCGCATCAATTGCTGTTGCCGTGCTCGCACTCGCAGGCTGCGGCGGAAGTAAGGACGCCTACGTCGTGGGTGCCGCCGGTCCCTGGAAGCAGGGCTATGGGCAGCAGAACCTGCAGGGCGTCCAGCTCGCCGTCGAAGAAATCAACAAGGCTGGCGGTATCAACGGCCACGCCATTCGCCTGATTACGCGCGACGATGATGGCGACGGTCCGACTGCCGCGAGAATCGCTCAGGAATTCGTAGCGAATCGCTCAGTTTCGGCTGTCGTCGGTCACGTCAATTCCTCGGGCATGCTGTCGGCGGCCCCGGTTTACGACGGTCAGTTGGCGGCGGTGGCGACGAGTGCCACTTCCCCTGATCTAACCGGTATCTCGAGCTGGGTCTTTCGCATCATCTCCAGCGATTCCCTGAACGGAATTGCCCTCGCCAACTTCGCTTCCAAGTTCGGCCAGCGCGCGCCGGCGAGCGTTTCTGTTCTTTACGAAAACAACACTTACGGACGCGGCCTCGCCGATTCGTTCCGTCGCTCCTTTCACGGCGATATCCTGAGCCTCGACCCAATCGACGCGGATATCGCATCCGCCGAGCCTTACGTGTCGTTCCTCAAGATGCGCAAGCCGCGGATCGTGTTCGTGGCGGGTCGCGTTCAGTCAGGTCTCAAGATTCTTGAAGAAGCGAAGCGTCAGGGCGTGAATGCAATTTTTGTCGGCGGCGATGGTTGGCAGGGAATTCTCGCCGATACGGCGACATCAGAAGGCAGCTACATCGGGATGTCGTTCACTCCCGAGGATCCGTCACCGTCAGCGCGCACGTTCGTCGCTTCGTTTACCAAGAGGTTCAAGACGTCGCCGGACGCGCATGCCGCGCTGGCATACGACGCAACCATGCTCGTCGCTGAGGCGCTCCGGGAGAGAGGCCCTGATCGCCGCGGAATTCGAGACTATCTCCGCTCGCTCAATCGCGAGACGGCCTATCAGGGCCTGACCGGCCCTGCCTACTTCGAGGACACCGGCGACCCGGTTGGCATACGGTTCAAGGTTTTCCGCGTTCATGACGGCTCGTTGACCGTCGCGGAGGCGAGATGAAAGTCACGCCGATCCATCTTCTCAGGTTCCAGACGATTCGTCAGGTTCTGAGCGTCGGATTCTCCTTCCTCATTCTGTTGATGCTGGCGGCTGGCGCGGTTGGCTGGCTGTCGATGAACACAATGGCGGACCAGGTCACCCGCACGCTGGCCGACGCACAGCAGGATGCGAGGCAGGCGTCCGATTTCTCCAACGTCGTCACGCAGGAAATCCAGGCAGCCAACACCTATCTCAGCGATCAGGACGCCAAATCCGACGCGGACTTCCGTCGACTGGGTTGGGAAGCGCACCGCTTGCACCGCAACTTCAGCACGCGGCGCGATGCGCTCGCCGAGCAGATCGTCCGTACCGTCGCAATCGACACCACGCTGGCGCGAGTCGAGGCCGCATTCGCGCTGTCGCACAGGTTGACCGACCTCGGTCGCCTCGACGAAGCCCACGCTGAAGCGCAGAAGGCGCGCCGAATGGTGCCGGGACTTCTCGAGCAGCTGACCGGCCTCGAGCACTCCCGCGCGCAGCAGCTGGCGGCGATGTCGGCGGACCTCCGCTCACAGGCGGCGGCACGTTCCCGCCTGCTGGTGACGGTGATCAGCATCGCCACGCTCATCGCGATGATGATTGTTGTCAGGACCGGCCGCGCAGTGGCTCGTCCTCTGCGCCTGCTGGTCAAGCACGCCATTCAGCTCAGTCACGGCGACCTGCAGCAGCGCACCGAAGGCGAGATGCCGGGCGAGTTCCGCACGCTTGCCGATGCCATGAACCATGCGACGATGGCGTTGTCGCGAATTGCCGCCGGTGCTGCCCGTACCGCGGATGAAGTCGCGCAATCCGCTGCCGACCTGGCATCTGCCTCCAAGCAGATCTCGGCGTCGTCCGGCGAAGTCGCTGACGCGGTTGAAGAAGTCTCCCACGGCGCGGAGTCGCAGGTCGCTCAGCTCCGTCAGGTGAACGAAGCGCTCGATGGAATCCGCACGCGCGGCGACAATCTCGTCGGCGGCGCGCAGGAAGTACACGGGCTTGCCAGCGCGATCGAAGCGGAAGCCGAAGCCAAACGCATCGAGATCGATCGCGCGCTCAAGATTCTGTTCGATGTTCGATCGATCGTCGAGCAGGCAGCCGCTCAGGTGCGCGAGCTCAATACGAGTGCAAGCGAAATCAACAAATTCGTCGTATCGGTTGGTCGCATCGCCGAGCAGACGAACCTGCTGTCGCTCAACGCCGCGATTGAAGCCGCGCGTGCCGGCGAGGCCGGACGCGGGTTCGGCGTCGTCGCCGGTGAAGTCAGAAAGCTCGCCGACCAAACACAGGCGGCAGCTGACGACGTAGTAAAGATGACGGAGAGCGTCACCACTCGTGTACTGGCCACCTCCAAAGCGATGGAGCAGGGTGTAACGCAAGTCGGCGAGATCGAGCGCGTCAGCCACGATCTCGATAGCGCTCTGTCGACGATCCTCGCCGCCGCGGAGCGAACCCGTGCCGCGGCCGCAATGGTGACGACAGCGGCGACCGAGAATGCGCGCGCCGTAGATTCAGCGGCGGCCAACCTTGGTCTCGTCGCGCGCACGGCCGAGAGCCACGCGACCGCGGCAATGCAAGTGAGCGCGTCAACGGAAGAACAGAGCGCAGCGTGCGAGCAGATGAGCATGGCCTCGACCCAGTTGTTCCACGGCAGCCACGCGCTCCGCGATCTGGTTGGCGAGCTGAAGACCGATGGCGTCGTCGGAACGACCGAGATGCAGACACCCGCCGCCGCCGAGGCGGCCGCCACCAGTGGCGAGCCTGCCAATGAAGCTCCGACGCCCCACCCTCGATTTACTCCGCCGCACCCGCAACCGCCCGTTAAAAAGGTCGCGTAAGCGAGTAGTTTTCACGGGGTGAGCCCCGTGAACCAGGTGGACAAAACAGGAAGCGGCCCCGCGGTAGTACTACTCAGCGGCGGCCTCGACTCGACGACCGTTCTAGCGATCGCCAGCCGCGAAGGCTTTTCCGTGCATGCGCTGAGCTTTCGCTACGGGCAGCGGCATGCGCTCGAGATCGAGGCAGCAAAGCGGATCGCACGCAACGCTGGCGTCGTCCGGCACCACATCATCGATATAGATCTTCGCGCATTCGGCGGTTCGGCGCTTACCGCCGACATTCCGGTTCCAAAGGACCGCGATCTCGCCGCGAATGCCAACGGGATTCCTGTCACCTACGTGCCGGCGCGCAATACGATTTTTCTTTCGTACGCGGTGGCGCTTGCTGAAGTCATCGAGTCATCGACGATCTTTATCGGCGTGAATGCGCTCGATTACAGCGGGTACCCCGACTGCCGCCCGGAGTACATCGAAGCATTCGAGAGAATGGCAAATCTCGCGACTCGCGCCGGCGTCGAAGGAAAAACGCGGTTGACCATCCGCGCACCGCTCATCTCACTCAGCAAGGCGGGAATCATCGCGCTCGGCAAATCGCTCGGCGTCGACTACTCGCTGACGACCAGCTGCTACGATCCAGGCCCAACCGGGGAAGCTTGCGGCCGCTGCGACGCGTGTCAGCTACGGCTCAAGGGATTCAGCGAAGCCGGCTTCGAGGATCCGATTCTCTACGCTAGCGCGCGCGGTGTCGGAGTCGCGCGATGACTTACACCGTCAAAGAGATCTTTTACACGCTGCAGGGCGAGGGCGCGCAGACGGGCAGGGTGGCCGTCTTCTGTCGCTTCTCCGGCTGCAACTTGTGGTCGGGACGCGAGGAAGATCGCTCGAGGGCGGTCTGCCAGTTCTGCGACACCGATTTTGTCGGCGTCGGACCAGATGGCGGCAGATTCACCAGCGCGAAAGAACTTGCCGACGCGATAGATCGATGCTGGCCGGGCGGCGGATCCGATTACCACAATGCCGCACACGGAGACCCGGCCCATACTACGCCGCGGAATCCGACGCTGCCAAGGAAGTTCGTCGTCTGCACCGGTGGCGAGCCGTTGCTGCAGCTCGATGAACCACTAATCGGCGAGCTTCATCGCCGCGGATTCGAAGTCGCCGTTGAGACGAATGGAACGCGACCCGCGCCGCGTTCGCTCGACTGGATCTGCGTCAGTCCAAAAGCTGGTGCGCCGTTCGTGCAGACTTCCGGCAACGAATTAAAGCTGGTCTACCCTCAGGAGAATGCGCCGCCGGAGGATTTTGCACATCTCGACTTTCAGCATTTCTTCCTGCAGCCGATGGATGGACCCGAGGTTACCGCGAACACGGAGCGCGCCATCGAGTATTGCCTGCGTCACCCGCAGTGGCGTCTCAGCATCCAGACCCACAAGCTCGTGGGCGTTCGCTAGGTCGATGGCGGTGCGGCCGGCGGTGGGGCCGGCGGCGGGAAGAATGCGCGCCAGTTTCCGCTGAGCAGATTTCTCAACGCGCGCCACACCATTCGCACCAGCAGCGCGGTCAATACCAGCAGAGTCAGCGCGACGATCAGCGCGATCACTGGGTGGTGCCACACCAGGTAGGACACCGACGCCAGCACACCCAGCTCCGCAATGTTGAGGGCGCCGTTGGTCACCGGCTCTGGTGATGTGTCGACCGCCACGCGCAGACCAAGCTTGGTTACATGCGTCGCGAGGCCAAGGCCGCCACCGAGCAGACCGGCGGCGAGAATGAGTCCGGAATCGGCATGCCACGCAGTAGCCACCGCCAGTACGGCCGCTGCGGGAGGCCGAATGAAAGTGTGCGCCGTTTCCCAGAGCGACGCGACCCCCGGAATGAGCGTCGCCAGGAACTCGATCACGGCCAGAATTGTCGCGAGGCCGAGCACGATCGGGTTCGCGAGATCGCCGAGCAATCCCGGCAAGTGACTGATCCAGCCAGCTCGCTGTGAGAGTCCGAGCAGGGCGACGGTCGCGTAAAGGCTTATCCCGGACAGGTACGCGAGTCCAAGAGACTGCGCGAGTGTGATCAGTGACGACACGACGCTAAGTCCGCAGCGCGGGACCGAGCGCGCTCTTTTTTTGACTCCTCGGCGTTTGCGCTTTCGCCGTGCTGTCGAACAGATCGAGATACTTGATGCCCGAACCGGTGTT
Organism: Gemmatimonadaceae bacterium; assembly: GCA_036377095.1. Lineage (GTDB taxonomy): Bacteria > Gemmatimonadota > Gemmatimonadetes > Gemmatimonadales > Gemmatimonadaceae > UBA4720. The sequence goes on along the minus strand of DASUZC010000128.1, from coordinate 2,617 downwards.
GAACAGCACGACTCGCTCGCTCGGATGGATCTTGCCGCGCTCGAGGAGTTTACGCAGCGCCGGTACGCATGCACCGCCCTCGGGTGCGGCGAAGATTCCTTCTCGCCGCGCCAGCTCTCGAGCGCCGGCAAGCAATTCATCGTCGGTAACCGAGAGCGCCATTCCGTCGGACTGGCGAATGGCGTCCAGAATCAGGAAATCGCCAATCGCCTTCGGTACACGCAGTCCAGATGCGACGGTCGTCGCATCCTGCACCTCCTCGGCGACACGCTCGCCTTTTTCGAACGCACGGACGATTGGAGCGCAGCCGGCCGCCTGAACGGATATCATGCGCGGACGCTTGCCGTCGATCCACCCAAGCTCCTGCATTTCATCGAATGCCTTCCACATACCGACCAGCCCGGTTCCTCCGCCGGTCGGATAGATGATTACGTCGGGCAATGACCAGGATGACTGTTCCGCCAGCTCATAACCCAGTGTCTTCTTGCCTTCGACTCGATACGGCTCCTTGAGCGTCGACACGTCGAACCACCCTTCAGAGTCCTTACGGCGCGCGATCTCAGCGCCACAGTCGGTGATCAATCCATCGATGAGAGTGACGTGCGCGCCGGTCACCTCGCACTCGATGATGTTGGCGCGCGGCGTGTCCCGCGGCATGAACAGGTAGGCTTCCATGCCGGCGCGGGCGCAGTACGCGGCGAGAGCGCCCGCGGCGTTTCCGGCGGACGGCGCGGCGAGTTTTTTCAAACCCAGCTCCCTCGCCATCGATACCGCTGCCGACATCCCGCGAGCCTTGAAGCTCTGGGTCGGATTTAGGGATTCGTCTTTGACATAGAGCTCAGGCACCCCGAGTACAGCGCCGAGATTCTTGACGTGATGGAGCGGCGTCCAACCCTCACCCAGCGAGACGATGTTGTCTTCGCGGCGCACCGGCAGCACTTCCCTATAGCGCCACATATCGGCTCTGCGCGCGTACAGAGTCTGCCTCGTCAAAAACTTCGCAATGCGCTTCAGATCATAGCGCACGAGCAGCGGCTTCCCGCACTCGGTGCACACGTTGTGCGGTTTGCGTGCCTCGTATTCGCGATGGCAGGAGGAGCACTCGAGATTCTTGACGTGCATTCGTGTCTTCGCTGGAGGTTGAACGCGCTGCGGGGCCGGCGCGGTGACTGCCGATTAGCTTTACCGCAAAGTTAATGACAATCGCATCCCTCGCCGCCGACAGGTTGTTCTACTCGCTCCGCCTGGTCGGCGCGCTGATCGTCGCGACGCTGGTCACGCTGCTGATGGACCGCCGGCTGCGCCGCTAGGTGTACATCGGACACGTTGGGGTCGCGCTTGCCGCCAAGCGGTTGCGCGTCAGCGCTGGTCTGCTCGTTCTCCTCGTCGCCACCTACGCGCCCGACTGGGTCGACAGCGGGTTGTGTCTCGCTGGGGGATACAGCTCGCGGGAGATGCTATCGCACTCGATACCCGCTGTCCTATTCTTCGCCGTCGCCGGATTTGCCGCCTACGCACTGATCACGCGGGATCGCGAGGGCGGGTTGGTGATCGCAGGAGTGATTCTATCACACCTGTTCCTCGACTGGATCACCGGCTCCAAGCCGACCTGGCCGGGCGGCCCGATGATCGGTCTCCAGTTGTACTCGCATCCGATCGCGGATTTTGTCGTTGAGGGCATCGTGATTGTCGCTGGCGCGTTGGTTTATGTGCGGACGCTGCCGCCACGCCGTCGACCGTGGCTGGACCTGTCGATCATGCTGGGAGCGCTGTTGGCTTTGCAACTCACGATCGATATCGCGCATCTTGTGTTCAAGTCGCTACCGAAGTGCTGACGCATACCACGAGACAACGACATGAGTGAACGGCTCCCCACCCGCGAAGACACGCTCGCTTTGATGCAGGAATACACGGCGAGCGATTCGCTCCGAAAGCACATGCTGGCCGTGGAAGGTGCGATGCGTGCCTACGCGCGGAAATTCGGCGAGGATGAAGAGCGCTGGGGAATCACCGGCCTCATTCACGATTTCGATTACGAGCGATATCCCAACAACGCGCATTCACCGACGGATGAACATCCTTCCGAGGGCGTTAGGATTCTGCGCGGTCGCGGGTACCCGGAAGACATCCTCGAAGCCATCCTCGGTCACGCTCAGTACTGCAACACACCGCGCACTTCGACTATGGCGAAAACGTTATTCGCCGTCGACGAGCTCACAGGGCTGATCACCGCGACGGCGCTGGTGCGGCCAAGCAAGAGTGTGATGGAAGTGGAAGTGAAATCGGTAAGAAAGAAGATGAAGGACAAGGCATTCGCGCGGGGAGTGAACCGCGATGACGTGATCAACGGTGCGAACGAGCTCGGTGTCGATCTCGACGAGCACATCTCGTTTGTTATCGCCGCGATGCAATCGCGCGCCGCCGACCTCGGCCTCGCCGGGTCTTAACTCGCTTCCTTTACCCGCTTCGACTGACATCTCGATTGGGTCGGCGAGCACTGATCTGTGAGTGCGCGCCGTGCAGATCTTGAGTGGGAGGGCGGCCGGGAGTCCTCTAAGGCGACTTAAGGGAGCGACCAAGGAGACGCACGAGCGAGCAGAGCGAGCGAGTGTTCTTA
>DASUZC010000127.1:0-17727 GCA_036377095.1 Gemmatimonadaceae bacterium | reverse complement strand
CTGATTTGTTGGTTCGAAATACGGAGCTGTTAGTTCGAAATACGGAGTCTTAGATCCGTACTTCGGACGTGCCTACCGATCCGCCGCCTTTTTTAGGATGGCGATCTGCCCTTGGTGGTAAGTATGATGCTGGAGCAGTCCGCGAATGTGGCTACCCACCGTTTTTTCCCTTGGCTCGCTTTGGCGGTGATCTCCAACCATTCGCACCAGATCGGCAGGCTTGAGTGAGTCGACGGCGCGCACAAACTCCTCGTGTGCGGCGCCGAGCGCGTCCTGCGCCGCCCGCCAATCGGCTTCAGTGAACTTCTTCGGTTGCTTCGGCCAATCCTCAGCCGGATCTTTCGCCTCCGAACCGCGCACGCGCGAGGCAACTTCGCGGGTCCAGCCGGTCATGTGCAGTACGAGCTCCCAGATCGTATGCCCGTGCGGAATGCTACGTCGCGCGGCTGACTTGGCGTCCACTCCTTTTAGGACGGCAGTGATCGCGGAGCCGTGCCACGGATCGCCGTCGTAGACTTGCTTCACATCGTCGCGCAGCGCGTCGAAGTCGGATTCAGGTCTCGGCATTTTCCTCGGAAGGTTGGCGCCTGGTAGCTGAAATCAACTTTTGAAAAACTTTAATCCCCCGCTCCAGCTGCGCCAGCTCGGTCTCGCTTAGTCCCTCGACCGCCTGGGTGAGCGACCTCACCCGCCGCGCCCGGCCCTCGAGCAGAATGCGCTGACCCCTGGCAGTCGCAACGATTCTGGTCAGACGTCCATCGTGCGAATCCGCTTTGCGCTCGACCAACCCGTCCTTTTCCAGCCCTGTCACGATCTTGGTCATCGTCGGCGGCTTCACCTGCTCGGCGCGCGCAAGCTGCCCAAGGGTCACCGGACCGGCGAAGACGACGACGGACAGTGCCGACAGCCGCGGCGCTGACAACCCGCTGGCGTCGTCTTCCTTGCGCAGCTGCCGCAGTAAATGGATCGCCGCGGAGTGGAGCTGGTCGGCGAGCTCCGCGCGCTTGGCCCGGTGCGACTTCACCTCACGAGTTTACGCTGGGCGTTAACTCGCCGCGACCTCACTGATCAAGCTGACCGCGTTGCCCTGTCCGTCCGACATCTCGGCGACCCACACCTCACGACCGTTCATGCGCGCGATGATGTGCGGCGCGGCGAGGCTGTGCGCTCCGGCGGCGGTCATCGCAGCGTATGTGTCCCTGATATCGCTTACGTCGTAGAAAAGGACTGCGTGCTGACTATCGCCGTCCTTACCCTGCGCGGCCGGTCCACACAGCATCAACCGAACGCCACCGCAATCGAAAAAAGAAAGCCCCGGCGGCGCGTCGAAAAGGTGGGTCAAGCCGAGGACGTCATTGTAGAAGGCCTTTGCCTTGTCGACGTCGTGGACGGGGAGGGCGATCTGCTTGATGCGGGACAGCGAGACTGCAGCCATTGTCGGACTCCGAGATCGTTAGCCTGGCTAACGATATTATCGGTGGCCGCTGTGCGCAATAGTCCTCAATCGGGTGGGGCGACCTTCTTCTTTGACGGGGATCGCAGCTCGTTCTCCACCATTTCCCCCAGATCGCGCAGAGTCTCGTGATCCTCGGGAGTGAACTCGCGTGGCACCCTATCCATGACGCAGATCGTGCCGACGTTGTGGCCGCCGGGGCCCTTGACCGGCTGCGCGGCGTAGAAGCGAATGTGCGGCTCCTCGAGCACCAGGGGATTCTGCGCAAAACGTGGATCGAGAACCGCGTCCTCGACGACGAAGATCTGGTCGGCGGTGATGGCGTGAGCGCAGAACGACAGGTCGCGCGAGCTGTCGCCAATCTGGAGTCCCTGTCTCGACTTGAACCACTGCCGGTCGCCTTCGACGAAGGAGATACCGGCGAACGGGGCGTTGAAGGCGCGCAGCGCAATGCGACTGATCTTGTCGAAGCGCTCCTCCGGCTCGGCGTCGATGGCGGCACTGAGACGGAACTCCACCAGTCGTTCTGCTTCGTCCTGCGGGATCAGCGGCCGCATGACTTCCTCGGTCTCCGACCACAAGCCGCGCGAACGCAGCACCGACGTCACTCGTGTACGGAAACGCCCGGCATCGAGTGGCTCGTAAAGAACGTCGTCGACGCCCTGCGACAGCAGGTCGTTGGTCTCGTTTTCCGTTCCCTTCGGCGCGATCACCAGAATCGGCATGTCGACCAGCCCGACGACAGTGCGTGCCGCGTGCACAACCTGCCGACCGTCGAGAATGGGAAGCTTGAGGCCAATCACCAACGCGTCCGGGGGGTCTTGCGCCAGAATGCCCAGCGCTGCGGCGCCATCGTTGGCGATCTGCACGGCGAAGCGCGATTCGACGAGAATGTCGTTGAAGCGAACGCGGTCGTGCTTGTCACCGACCGCGAGCAGCACTCGTGACGGTTTCTTCACCCCGTCGGCATCGAGCTCGCCGATTTCCGGGTTGACGCGTGGTGTTGCGTTGCGCGGTGTGCGACGGCGCTCGAACTCGGTGTACGGAATCACTTCTTCAGCAGTGGTATCGCCTTCCGCGATGTGCCATAGCGCGTCGCTGTCGAAAGTGTGCAGGGCGCCCGTGCGCAGTGCGTGCGCGCGAATCTCGTCGCCCTGCTTGCCGGTGGTGATCATACCGCGCAGCTCGGGCGTGATCTCGAGGAACTCGATCAGCGGTAGTCGACCGGTGTACCCGGTGAAGCCGCACTCGGCACAGCCGGTCGCTTTGACGTGCCGGGCCTTGCCGTAAACCCGCTGCTGCGCGGCGCGAACCATTGGGTGCAGCTCTTCGATCGGCGCCTCGTAGCGGCAGTGCGGGCAGATCTTGCGCACCAGACGCTGGGCAGTCACACCGATCAGACCGGCTGCGACGCGGAAATGTTCGACACCAATGTTCTGGAGTCGCGGAATGGCACCGATCGCGTCGTTGGTGTGCAGTGTGGAAAGCACGAGGTGACCGGTCATCGCCGCCTGGAAGGCGATCGTCGCCGTCTCCTGGTCGCGGATCTCACCGACGAGGACTACGTCGGGGTCCTGACGCAGCACCGAGCGTAGCACGCCGGCGAACGTCAATCCCTGCTTCTCGTTAACCTGAACCTGATTCACACCAGCGAGCCGATATTCGACGGGATCCTCGACGGTGACGATGTTGACGCTCTCTCCGCGACGCGTGTTGAGCGCCGCGTAAAGCGTGGTCGTTTTACCGGAACCCGTCGGTCCGGTGACTAGCAGGATTCCCTGTTCGCGCATCAGCAGCGCCTTGAAGCGCTCCAGCACTTCCGGCATGAAGCCGAGCGTGCCCATCGAGACCTGCACCGACTTCTCGTTGAGCAGACGCATCACGACTTTCTCGCCGACGCGGGTCGGAAGTATCGACACGCGGAGTGCCACTTCGTCGCCGCTGACGCGCACTTTGGCACGACCGTCCTGGGGGCGGAATCGCTCGGCGACGTCGAGGTCCGACATGATCTTGATGCGGGACACCACTGGACCGACGCCAATGAATCGAGGCAGCACCATGATGTTTTTCAACAAACCGTCGATGCGGAACCTGACCAGCGTGTTGGTCTCGTCGTGCTCGATGTGGATGTCGGAGGCGCGGAGCTTGATGGCGTTGGCGATGATGGCGTCGACCAGTTTGATGACAGGCGCGTGGACACGCGCCATTGCCGCTTCATCTTCCTTCTGCTCCTGGATCTGCTCCAGACCCACTGTCTGATCGAGTTTCTCAATCAGGCCATAGATCATTGCGTCGGGGCGGAGCGTGTCCTGCACCAGCTTGTCGAGCTGTCCGGGTGGGCAGAACAGCGGGGTGACTTCACGGCTGGTCGCCCAGCTCACGCGCTGAATTGCTTCCTGATCGAGGGGGTTTGCCATCGCCAGGTGAACCATCCGCGCATCGACTTTGACGGGCAACACGTTGTGCTCGCGGCAAAGCTTTTCCGGCAGGATCTGCATCGCATTCTTGTCGATGTTGCCCGGGTTGAGATCGACGTAATCGATGCGGAATGCTTCTTTGACCAGCTCGGCGATTTCTTTGAAGGAGAGGATGTCGCCGTCGATAAGCGCTTGAGCGATGTACGGCTTCTGCTGGAAGCGCCACCGCTTGATCAGGTCATTCGTGACCCCCGGCATGGTCCCAACAAGGGCGACCAACCACTCGTCCTTGAAGCGGAATTTACGCTCGTTTGGCTGCGGGTCAGCAGGTATGGTCATGTCTTTCGATGGGGCGCTTCGAGTCCTGCTGCTCTATAGTGGCAGGCCGTCTAAATGACTGTTTCGACCCTTCGAAGATAACAATGCGACAAGTGGGCGAGCGATGCTAACCTCCACTCGGGGCGAGACCCCTTTTATGCCCGGTCGCTGGCGAAGAAATGTGATATCGCGCCAGGTTGGGTCACGCCTCCGCATGGGATCATTATTTGCTAGTCAGCCCCCCAGCAAGGTGTAACAGCTCGCCCTTTTTCACCCGTTCCTGCCTGATTACCCACTGGCTCGACATGGCTACATCGATCCAATCCTCTCCTCACGCGCGCGATAGATCGGCGGAGCCGCCTTCCACGGCCATTCGCAACAATCTTCTTAGACTCCTTCCCGCGAACGAATTGGAAGCAGTGCTGGCTCCGGCCGAGCGGGTGCGCGTGGAGTCGAAGCAGATCATTTTCCGCCGTGAGGAGCCAATCCAGTATGTCCACTTCCCGCACGACTGCGTGATCTCCCTGGTCACGAATCTCGAGGATGGCAACTCGGTAGAGGCCATGACTATCGGTGCCGACGGGTTCGCGGGCCTGGCCGTTTTTCACGGCGTCGACTCGTCACGGCTGACTGCAATCGGCCAGATCAGCGGGGAAGCGCACCGCATCCCGACCAACGAGTTCCAGCGGCTGGCGCGCGAATGCGACACGCTGAATGGTTTGCTGCATCGCTACTGTCAGTATGTGTTCGAGACGGTATCCCAGTCGGCAGCCTGCAATCGAATGCACGTCATCGAGCAACGCTGCGCCCGCTGGTTGCTGATGTCGCAGGATCGCGTCGGCAGGAATCACTTTGATTTGACCCAGGAATTCTTAGCAGAAATGCTGGGGGTCCGGCGGCCCGGGGTGACGGTGGCGATGGGAGCGCTGGAGAAAGCCGGCCTGATCTCGCACGGCCGCGGGCGTATCGCGGTGGTCGACCGGCCCGGCCTCGAGAAAGTCGCCTGCGAGTGTTACCGGGTAATTAGGGAGAGGCAGGAACAGCTGCTGTCTTAGCATCTCGGTGTAGGGTTCTCGATGCTTAGCGGCCAATTACAAAACAGCCTGCTACGCGTCGAGGACCATACGCCGAGATGTCTCAACAAGCGGCATCACCAACTCCGAAAACCTCTCCATCTCTTCCAGCTGCGGGCTGAACTGGAGCAGCAGCAGATCGACCCCCACCGCTTCGAGCGCGCGTATGCGCTCGGCTACCTGCTCTGGAGTTCCTACGAGCCCCGCGCGCAGTCCCCGATTCGAAACTGAGTAGTCCTCGAGACTCACCTGCTGCTCGAGCGCGGTGTGCGAGATGAAATCCTGATAGTTCTGATAACCCGGTGAGCCCGGGTTGACGTCGGTGATCCGTTCCAGCTCCGCGCGCGCTTCCGCTTCGCTCTCGCGCACGATCGCATAAGCGGCGACACCATACTCCATCGGGCCCAAGCCCAGTTTTTCACGCCGCGCACTCATGTCGGCGATCTTGGGGGCGACGCGCTCCGGCGGATCCCCATGCATCACGTAGGCGTCGCAGGCGCGCGAGATCAGCTCCTTGGCGGCAGGACTTTCCCCCCCGGCGTAAATGGTCGGCCGCGGGCGGCGCACCGGTTTCGGTTCGAGGATGTTCTCTTCGACTTTGTAATGCGTACCGCGGTAGCTGAAGCGCGACTCACTCCATACTCCGTTCACCACGCGCAGCCATTCGTCGGTTCGTGCGTAGCGATCGTCGTGCTCCTCGAAGTGGATGCCGTAGCGGCGCGCTTCATCCTTCCACCACGACGACACCACGTTCAGTGCCAGTCGCCCACCCGAGATGTGATCGATGTTGGCCGCCTGCTTGGCGAAAATCGCCGGCTCGTGGAATGTCGGTCGGACCGCGACCATCAGCTCCAGAGTATCAGTGACTGCAGCCAGTGCCGCGGCGGTCGACCACGCTTCCAGCGAATCGGCGTCGATCCCCTTGATGTCGTTCATGAACAACTCGGCGATCAAAGTGATGTCATAGCCGAGTTTTTCGCTGCGCTGCGCGAGATGCTTGACGTAGTTCCAGGATGCAGTCATCCCCTCATCAGGGACGTTGCGCAGCCAGCCGCCGAAGACGGGCAGCCAATAACCGTAGCGCATTAGCGGGACGCGGGAAGGGGCGAACGGGAAGCGGGAGATTCCTTCGCGGCATCGATCGGGCTGGACGACGCGCGCGCTGTTCGCTTCCCGCCGTCGCTTCCCGCTCCCCTCTTCCCGCTTCCCATCCGATTAACGAGATAATCGACAAGCTTCACGAACGGATCGAAGCCAACCACGTTCGGGCCATCGGCGACGAAATTGGAGAGAGCATTGATGTCGTAGAAGTAGTGCTTTCCATCCCGGTCGTCGATCAGATATTCGATCCCGCCGACATCGAGCTCCACGCGCGCGGCGATCCGCTCTACCTGTCGAATTATCTCCCGCGGCGGATCAGCCTGTTCGACACGCATTCCATTCTTCTGCGCATCGACAGCACAGGCCGCGCGCGAGAGCTCCTTGCCCGTCGTCGTCTGGCAGATATCGGCCGGACAAAGATTGAACGAGTCTTCGGCCGGATAGACGTTGATCGCATAGAGAAACTTTCCGTCGAGAACTTCGACGCGCGTGATGTGGGCGTCTCTCAGCGGAGCCAATTCCTGAACCAGCGCAACGCGGTCGACTCCAAGATCGATGGTCCCGGCACTGGCCGCTTCGCTCAGCATGGCGGGGCTGTCGAAGCGCGTGATTCCGGCCCCGCTTCCACCAATATTCGGCTTCACTACAACCGGAAACCGCAAACCTTTCGCGGCCTGGGGCGCCAGTGCCGGGTTGTTGATGACCCGGGCGCGAGGGTAGGGAAGTCCCAACTCGCACAGGATGTCGAGTTGAAGTGCCTTCGACGTCTCCATTTCATAAGCGACCGTGCCGTTCACTACAGGGACAGCAATGCGATCGAGGTGGCGCAGCCAGCTTTGGGTGTGAAACGTTACCTGGCCGTGCCCACGAAGGTACGCCGATGGACTCGCGCGGTTGAAGACGAGAGAGTAGGGGGACTCGGTCTCGCCCGGATCGTAGGAATGGGCCGCCGCGTCGACTCGTTCGTAGGAAATGCCGCGCTTATCCAGCTCGGCGAAGAGCGGACGGAACCAGTCCGGGTGCTCGTAATAAATCGCGATTGGGCCATCAGGTGTGGCGGGCATTCTTTCCCTCTGTGCGCGTCTTTGAAACAAGCCTCGTGATTTGACGCGGTCAAGTGAGAGTTCCGCTCGGCACGCGTCTGGCGATTGTAGTCAACCATGGAAATCCGTGAGCCACTGCGATTGCCACCAACGCGCGACGTCGTGCGCGTGCTCGCCATCGTATTCGGCTTTTACATCTTGGCGCGGTTGTTATGGGTCGCGCATCCAATTGTTTTTCTCTTTTTCCTCGGGGTTTTGTTCGGCCTGCCGTTGGCAGGCGGAGCTGACTGGCTCGAAAAGCGTCGCATTCCCCGCGGCCTCGGCGTCGCGCTGATTCTTACAGCTTTTCTTGGCTTGCTCACCGCTGGTGGCGTGTGGATGGCGCCCATCCTCCGCACGCAGTCGCGCCAGCTGCAACAGCAACTCCCCGAGGCGATGGACAAGATCGATGCCTGGCTGGGGCACCGGGCCAACGGTGCGCTCGGCATCTTGTTCAACGAGGAAAGTGCGACCGACAGCTCGCGGATCGCGGCCGCGCAGAAAGCGGCAGCCACCGACTCGACTCAGGTTCCAGCGACAGTGCGGGACTCGGCGGCGGATACCGTTGGCGCGGCAACCCCCACGGTTGTACGGCACACCCACGAAGACGACGTCGCCGCCGGCGGCAATCTCCGCCGCGAGATCACCAGGCAATTCCAGGGAGCGCAACACTCCTTCCTGCGAGTGCTGACGTCGACGTTTGCAATTTCAGGAGCGTTTCTGCTCGTGCTCTTCATCGCTGCCTACATCGGCGTCGATCCGGCGCTCTACCACGGCGGACTGCTCGAGCTGGTGCCCGCACGGGAGCGCGATCGCGCTGCTCTGGCGTTGACTCGCCTGGCGAACGTGCTGCGACGCTGGCTGGTGACTCAGTTGATCGCGATGGGGGTGATCGGTGCGGTGACGACGCTCTTCCTGTTCACCATCCACGTGAAGGCAGCGGTGCCGCTGGGCATTCTCGCCGGTGTCCTGAAGTTCATCCCCATTGTCGGCTCGATCTTCGCCGCGATTCCGGCGATGGCAATGGCATTCATCGACTCACCGCACAAGGCGCTTCTCGTCGCCATCGGTTACTTCGTCATTCAATTCGTCGAAAACCACGTACTGGTGCCGATTCTCATGAAGCACGGCGTGAACCTGCCGCCGGCAATGACGCTTGGCATTCAGGCGCTGATGTCGCTCCTGTTCGGATTTCTTGGCCTGTTGGTGGCGGTGCCGCTACTCGCCGCAATTCTTACGATCGTCCGCACCATGAACGCCAGTGAGATGAGAGAGATCTCGGCCGAGGCCGATGCCGTCGTTCGTGCCGAAGCTACGCGACGACGAGAAGTAGTAGCCGTCGATCGCTAACCCGCGACTGCCAGTCGCGCGAGACATACGCTATTCGCCGGCTACTAACTGGTCGAGCGCGCGCACGATCATCGGGCCGACGATGATCAACGACTTCAACGAATGCGAGGCGAACGGAATGATGGTGTAAGTCATTCGCGACCCGCCGGCGTCGAGGAATGCGCGATCCGAAGTTCGTTCCTTGTCGCTAGCCCCGCGCATCAGCGCGATCCGCACACTGTGCGGTATCGCGCGAATTTGATCGGCAACGGAAAAACTGCCCGGCTCTGTCGGCTCCCCAGCATTCATCTGGTCTTTCAGCGTTACGCTGGGATGATCCCGTCTGGTCGGGCCCAGCGCGAGGATCCCTACCACACCTGGTGGACGCGCCTGCGCTTCCGCCCATAATGCCATGTCGGCGCCGAACGAGTGGCCGGCAATGACGACCGGCAGCGAGTCCGCCCCCAGCTCGTGGAACGACCGCTTCATCAGCATCGGTAACTGGTGCACGATCACGCTGTCGCGTAAGGCAGCAGAATCGGGATAACGCTCCAGAAATTTCTTTACATCAAATCCTACGACTGCGTAGCCATGAGCCGCGAGCCGCTGCGCCAGTTTCTGATGTGGCCGCCAGAAGCCAATGTCGTTGCCGAGAAAGAAGACGCCGGCCTTTGGCCTGCTGTCATCGGACTGCGCGGGGTAGAAGTAGAGTGGTTCCCGCAACAACCCCGGATCCCGTGGTCGATACGCGGAATGCGCAGGCGCACAGGCGGCCAGCAAGAGAACAACAAACGCCAGGCGTCTCACTTGCTGACCACTCCGGCCAATCCGCCGGCAATCAGCGACGCAACATTCGTAAGAATTCTTGGCAGAACCAATCCACCAGGAGAAGCGAGGTACCTCGGCTCCCAGATTGGATCAAACTTCTCTTTGTAAAGCCGAAGTCCCTGGAAGTTGTAGAACGGCTCGCCTCGGCTGAACAAGAGTGCACCTACGCGATTCCAAAGCGGCGCCAGAGTGCGATTCTCGATTCCCGACAGGGGCGCCATGCCGAGATTGAATCGCTTGTAACCGTTGTCCCTCCCCCAAAGCATCAACTCGATCAATAAGAATTCCATCACTCCTGGTGGCGCGACCGCCGTGTATCGCATCAAATCGATGGAGATCTCGTTCCTGTCCGCGCCGAGCCAGACGTTGGCGAACGCGACAACGGCATCGCCGACGCGAATCAGTGCGGCAGGAAAACTCTGGACGTACCGCCCATCGAAGCGGCCGAGCGAGAACCCTTTTTCCTTGGTGTGCTTCGCAGCCAGCCATTCATCCGAGATTTCCTTCAGATGCGGCAGGAAGTTGTGAGTCTCGTTGGCGGGGATCATTTCGAAAGTGGCGCCGGCTTTGCGCGCATCCTTGCGCGTTCGGCGCAATGCCTTTCTGCTGCCACCTTCGAGCGAGAAGTTGCAGAGCGGAATGATTGCTTCTTCACCCAACTTGAACAGGGTCAGGCCGAGATCGATGTAAATCGGTAGATGGCGGGCGCTGACCTCGTAGAACACGGGCCAGCCGCCGTGCCGGTCGACGCTCTCCCTGAATCGCCAGGCCAGGTCGCCACGCTCGTGCTCAGCCCCGAGTGGGTCACCAAGAGCAACCCAGCTCCGCCCCTCGACAGCGTACATGATCATGCTGCGTCCGCTCTCGCTGAAGAGCAGAGCCTTGTCGCCGAGGAGCGCGAGATTCGCGATCGTCTCCGGCGACTCGGCGGCGATTCGAGCAGCGAGATCGAGCTGACGTTGTGAAGGAGGGTCGGGGTCGGCCGTGGCGTGTCTCAGCTTCCTCGACAACGCGAACAGCATCAGCGCGCCGAGCACGCCGATCATCGCGCGCAGTGATCGCGGAGCGTCGCCGCGGCCGCTGAATTCCCACCAGACCGCACTGGTGAAATCGACGTTGCGGTACGAGAAGAATGCGAGCCACGTCGTTACCACACCGACGACGACGACCGCTGCCATCCAGCCCTTGGTTAGCGGCTCGCTGGTGAGAGCAGCCTTGCGGTAAAAAGCCCGCCGCGACGGCAGCAGCGCCAGCAGCACGAGCGTGAGAGCGAATGCCTCTTCCCAATCCAGTCCCTTGAGCAGCGAAGCGACGATGCCAATGCCCAGCGTGGCGATGGTAAGCGGATACGCAGCATCGAGCCTTCGTTTGATCGCCCAGGCGAGAATCACCAGCGCGGCACCGGCGAGACTGGCGGCAAAGTGCGAGAGCTCGATGACTCCGAGCGGCAACACTGAATCCAGAGCCGTCACTCTGCTGCGGATCGCCGGCGTCGCTCCGGACACGATAAGAATTACGCCGCCCGCGAAAGTCGCGATGCTGAGTAGTTGCGGGAGCAGCGCGGGCAGCCACCGACCGACGAACGTTCCGGCGATACTCGCCATCTCCGCGACCCGCTCGCGCCTGCGCCGCGCCTCGAACGCGATGAGGAGCGTCAGAGCGATCACCAGCGGCAGCAGGTAATAGAGCGCGCGGTACGCGAGGAGCGATCCGACGATCGATGCCGCCGACACGTGGGGCTTGAGCAGCAATACCACTACCGCTTCGAAGACGCCGAGGCCTCCCGGAACGTGGCTAAGAATTCCGATGAATTGTGCGAGTAGAAAAACACCGAGCACCGGAAGAAATGACAGCCTGTATCCGGGAGGCAGCAACGCGAAGAGAACGGCACCTGCCGCCGTCCAATCGACAACTGCGACAGCAAGCTGCGCGAGTGCAAGTCGAATCGAGGGAACGGGGAATTCCCACTCGAAGAGCCGGAAGGACCTGTTGCGTGTGGCGGCCAGAAAGACGTATGCGACCACGATCAGCACGCAGAGTGCACCGACCGGCTTGAGCGAGGTGAACGGAAGCTGCAGCAGCTGAATTGTGGACTGCGGCTCGAGCACAAAAACGACGCCCGCAACGGCGATCATACCGATGATGAAAGTCGCGCCGGCAAAACTGATCGCCTGAGCGATCTCCGATGTCGACAATCCCCACGCGCTCCAGAATCGGTAGCGCACCGGACCGCCGCTGAGCAGCGGGAACCCCAGACTATGACTCAGCGCGTAGGCGATGAAGGAGCCGAACGCAATTCGCTTTAGCGGAAGGGGATGGTCGACGTAAGAGAGCGCGATCGCATCGTAGCCGGGCAAGACCGCGTAAGCGACAGCGGTGAGGACCAGGGCGAGCAGCAAATGCGAATGCGGAAGCGTCCACACCTGCCGTGTCAAATCCCGGTAGTGGTACGACTTGAGGTCGCGTGCGAGGAGAAAAAAAGCTACGGCCAGTGCGCCGGCCATGGCGGCAGGGCCAATCGCGCGAGACAACCTCGTATCCATTTTGCGATCAGGTGGCGATTAAACGAGTGCGGTGTATATAATCCAACTCTCTAAGTTCCCCGCTTGCGCTGTCAGACCGATTACAGCACAGCACCGTTAAGTCGCAGCCAGGAGAAATTCATGCAGCGTTATCCAGTTCGGTTGGCGTTACTAGCGTCCCTAGCGATTCCCTGCGCGGTTTCAGCGCAGGCGCCGTGGCGTCAGGTCTATAAGGATTCGGATGTCACGGTGATTTTCGACACTGCCAGTGTGGCGCAGCAGTCAGCGGGCACATGGACAACGGTGACGAGCTGGGACTACGCGCGACCGCGCATCCTCGAGAACAAGAAGGCGTACACCCGACTGGTGGAGAGGGCATATGTTCGCTGCTCGCCAGTACGCGTGAAGCGCGTGCGGAGCACCGTCTACGCAGCGAACAACACACTGGTCCGCGATGAAGGCGAGGTTGATCCTCGTGATCAGGCCCACATGGTGTGGGATCGGCCGAAAGCAGGCACGGCCGGCAGGAACGCCTGGGACGCAATCTGCGGAATTCTTACGCGAAAGACCCCCGTCAAGAAGGCGACTCGAAAGAGCTGACAGCTGGGGTCTGAGGGGCCTGAAAGGGCCCCTTAATGGAGGCGGTTTTCCAGGCCTCGTTCTGCGCCCGTAGCCGCGAACAAAACCGCGATTTCGTGGTTCGATGCCAGACCTTCCCGCCTCATCCGTACATCGTTGAGTTGCTTTGACTTAGACCCGTACAGCGGGGCGCGAATTTTCTTGGAGAAGCGTGCCAAGAAATGTGAGTTAGGCTAGCCTAAATATCCCTATGTTTGGCAAGGCGCTTGCTCTATAGGGAAGTGCGTTTTTAACAGGGGAGCCTTTCAATGCGATTACTCGAATCCAAGAAATCCGACACCAAAAAAGGGCGGTCAGCAAGCGGGACCATCTTTAGCGTCATATTGCACGTCCTCGTCATTTTCGTGGCCGTTTTCGCTACCGCGAACGCCGGCGTCCGGAAGGCTGAGAAGACGAAGGCTGAGAACCTGCGCTTCCTCTCGGTGAAGAAGCCAGACCCACCTCCGCCGCCAAAGAAGGACCCACCTCCGCCGCCAAAGGTCAAGAAGGAGACTCCGAAGCCGAAGACCCCGGAGCCGCCCAAGGTCAAGCTCGTCGTCGAGCAGCCCAAGGTGGAGGCGCCAGCCCCGCCGAAGGGTTTCCAGGTCATTCCGCCGCCGGTCAGCGTCCCGACCAAGATCCCATCGATCGACCTGTCCAAAGCGGTCACCAATGAAGCCGACTTCAGCGGCAAGGGTGTCGCAGGTGGAACCGCTAACGGTGTGAAGGGTGGCACCGGCGACGCCGACAGCAAGGGTAAGGAAGCGGGCGCCAAGGCCGAGGAGCATAGCGGCCCGTACATGGAGTTCCAGGTCGAGGTGCCGGTCGAGCGAATCGGCGGCGATGCCCCGGAATATCCGTCGTCCCTCAAGGACCAAGGCATCGAGGGCTCAGTCGTCGCGCAGTTCGTCGTGAACGAGAGCGGTCGAGCCGAGTCCGGCACGGTCAAGATCCTTAGCTCCAGCAACCCAGCGTTTGCCGCCGCCGTCAAGGAAGCGCTCCCCCGCATGAAATTCTCGGCGGCGCGGATCGGGGGCAAGAAGGTGCAGCAGCTCGTCCAAATGCCGTTCCAGTTCCATTTGCAACGATAAGCGAGCAACCCGATCGAGAAGAGCCGCGGAGAGAACACCCTCCGCGGCTTTTCTTTATGGCCCAACCGTCCGTGCGAGCGAAGCCATCTAACCGCTGCTTCCGGCCCACATAATGAGAATGTCAAACGCGGTGTATCAGTATCTGAACCCGATAGATTGAACGGTTCATGACTTTTCGCAGATTGCTCGTCGGAGCGGTGGCGGCGCTCGTCCTCACTCCGACGTTGTACGCTCAAAAAACTCCTCGTCCTCCGGCACGGCCCAAGCCGCAGAAGCCGGTTGAGGTGCCACCCGCCCTGGTCGTGCTGCAAGTGGATACGACGGCGGGTGATTCGACGCGTACGATCATCCAGCGCGATCTCGACTACGGCGACCGCATCCAACCGCTGATTCTCGACAGCGCGACGCTCGCGGACATCTGGCAGCCGGGCGGCAGGCGCATCAACTTCGCCCCGCTCGCTCAGACGCGGGCAAATTTCGTCTTGCGCGTGCGACCCACCACCGGCGGACTGCACGTCGAGGTCTTTGACGTCGCCCGTGGACAGCTGAGGCAGGAAGGTGTATTCAGGGTGCCGCGGTTGCCCGCCAATCGCCTGACGATCGTGCGCGATTCGCTAACCGGGACTCTGGCCAGCAAGGCGGAAGCAACAACCAGCGCTCTGGCGGCGAATCAGGCGACGCGCGACAGTCTCGCGCGAGCAGCGCAGCGACCGATGCCGACAAAAACTACCCGTGATCGCGCCAACGCCCGCCGCGCTGCGGCTGCGCGCGACTCGATTTCACGCGAGCTGGATCGCCGGGATGTGGTTCTGCGGGCGAACGCGGCGCAAGATACTCTGCGCGTCGATTCACTCTACGCGCGATTCGTGACGAGAGACTCGGTGATGCGAGACTCGGTGCTGCGGGAGCGCCGACTGGGCATTCACGTCGTCAGCGACGAAATCGAGCGCTGGATTACCGGTACACGCGGAATCGCCGCAACGCGCATCGCATTCGTCGACGGCACGCGTCTCAAGATCGTCGATAGCGATGGGGCGAACGAGCGCACGATACCCACTGCAGGCGCGGCGCTGTCGCCAGCGTGGCATCCGTCGGGCAGGTGGATCGTTTACGTCGATGCCGACGATCGCGGGACACGCATCGCGCAAGTCGATTTGCGCACTATGAGGCCGCGGCTTTTTTCGGCGTCGAGTCGTGGTCTCAACATCACCCCGGTGTATACCCGTGACGGGAAGAGCATCGTTTGGGCGAGTGGAGGAGATGCCCCCGCCGCGCTCGTTCTGGCGAGCGCGGCGGGCGACGACAGCCTTTCGGTGCCTTACGTTGGCCGAGGCGGCGCGGAGACGACATCACCCAGTTTCAGTCCCGACGGCAAGCAGCTGGTCTTCATGTCACCGGTGCCGCTCACCCCACAACTGTACACGATGAACGTCGATGGCACGGGGCTGCGACTGCTGACGCCGGTGGTGCCGGGAAAACGCAGCTATCGAACGGGGCCGGAGTGGTCACCCAAGGGAGACGAGATCGCCTACCAGCAGCAGAGCGGTGACTTTCAGGTGTGGACGATCACGGTAAAGGATCGGGTGATGAAGCAGCTGACGTTCGAGGGAGAGAACGAGGATCCATCGTGGGCGCCTGACGGGCGGCATCTCTCGATCACCCGCCGACTGGGCGCAATCGGAGATCCGCGGAGCATCTGGATTCTCGACAAGGACACCGGCCGTCTGCGCCAGCTGACGACGTCGGGTGATGCGCGACTGTCGGATTGGTCGCCGCCGCTGCGGCCGAATTACTAGCGAGTCGTTGTAGCGTCCGCCGCCGCCAATCTCGATAGCTTCACCGGCCGGCTTTGGCGGTGCCTGCCCTGCTGCGCGATGTCTCCTTTTCGGCGAGCGAGCTCGTCGCGATCATCTCCTGCTCGATCGGCGAGCCGGCTCGGCGAACCACATAGGCTTCCATCGCGAAATACTCGGGAAGCCCGAGGCGGTCGACGCGGTGCGCGGTATCGCGATTCCGTTCTTCGACACGCTGCCAGAACTCGCGGTCGTCCTGACCGGGGAAGGGCGCGCGGTCTTTCTGCGACTGGTGCTTGAAGATCGCCATCTTCTTGGCGCGGAGCTCGTCTTCAGACAGTGGCACCAGGACGTCGGCCTCGCCGATCTCCCATTCCTGCCACGCGCCCCTGTAGTACCACATGTCCGGGGGCGTCCCCGAGTACTTCGTCAGCGCCTGCAGCACCGCCTCGAGACACATGCGGTGGGTGCCGTGCGGATCCGACAGGTCCCCGGCAACGAAGACCAGCTCGGGCCTTTGCTCCTCGAGCAAATCGAGGACGATCCTGACGTCCTCCGGGCCGATCGGATCCTTACGCACTTTCCCGGTCTGGTAGAACGGCAGATTGAGGAACCGCGCCTGGTCCCGCTTCATTCCAAACGTCTCAATGCCTGAGACAGCTTCCGCCTCGCGGATCGCCCGCTTCATTACCTGCACGGGGAATGCATCGGTCTCGCCGACTTTCTTGCTGGCGAGGAACGTCTCAACCTCTTCCACCAGCGCGCCGGCGGCGTTGTCATTTATGTCGAAATCGGTGCTGAAGCGGCGAATGAAATCGGCGTAGCGACGCACCTCGTGATCGAAGACGGCAATGTTGCCCGACGTCTGATACGCGACGATGATGTCGTTGCGATTCTGGTGCAGCTTGTTGAGCAGGCCTCCCATGGAGATCACATCGTCATCCGGGTGCGGCGAGAAGACGACGATCCGCTTGCCGGTGGGCAGCTTGCTACGACCGCGGATCTTGGCGATCAGCGCGTTGAAGACTTCGCCGTTGAGAGGCCCGGCCTTGCCATGTCGCGCCAGCAGTGGGCTCAGATGGTGCTCGCGATAGTCGTTCTCGTCGAGCTTGAGCACCGACTTCCCGGTAGTCTCGCTCAACCAGATGACGGCATCGATTTCCTTTTCACGCGTCCACTTCACTTCGCCGACAACCCACGGAGTACGCACGCGAGTCAGGTCGGCGGCGGCGGCGAAGTCGACGTAGAAGACGGCGTTGGGATGCTGCTGCAGGTAAGTGGCGGCAACGTCCGGATCGGGCTCGCCCTCGACGGCTCGCTTGATGATGGCCGCTTTGTGCTCGCCGGTGGCGACAAGCGCGATCTCGCGTGCTTCCAGGATCGACGCCACACCCATCGTGATCGCTTCCGTGGGCACGTTGTCTTCACCGAAGAAATCCGCAGCGGCATCGCGACGGGTTACAGTGTCGAGCGCAATGCGCCGGGTGCGCGAATCCGAACCTGAGCCCGGTTCATTGAAGCCAATGTGTCCGGTCTTGCCGATTCCCAGAATCTGCAGGTCGATGCCGCCTGCTTTCTTTATCGCCGCCTCGTAGCGCTCGCATTCCACTTCGACGTCGTCGCGAGGCACATCACCGCGCGGTATGTGGACGTTCTCGGGCTTGATGTTGATGTGATTGAACAGATTCTCGCGCATGAACCGGTTATAGCTGTGGATGCTGTCCCGGTTCATCGGGTAGTACTCATCGAGATTGAAGGTCACGACGTCGGAGAAGTCGAGCCCTTCTTCGCGATGCATGCGAATCAGCTCGCGATAGATGCCGATCGGGGTACTGCCGGTGGCGAGGCCGAGTACAGCGTGTCCGCCTTCGCGTCGGCGTTCCTTGATTATTTCGGCGATCCGCCTGGCGATCGTTTTCGCGATCTCGTCGTACTCGACGATGACGACGGGGACACGTTCCTTTGTGGAAGCCATTACCCGTAAAATATAGGTTTTGGCGCGGGCTTGCCGGGAGGCCGCGAACGTCGCGAACGCGCGCACCTCAAGTCGAAGACAACGGCATGCTGGGCGCTGACCGCTTCTGTCGCTGACCGCTTACCGC
>DASUZC010000126.1:0-7424 GCA_036377095.1 Gemmatimonadaceae bacterium | reverse complement strand
CTGGCGTCGCTCAACCTGCCGTAGACGTTCCCCGCCACGGCCAACTGGTGATTGCCGAGGAGATCACTGAACACGAACGCCGTTCCGCCAGCGAACATTCCACCGTAACTCGGCGTGTAGCCAACCGACGGGTCGGCGATGTAGTCGGGATGGAATGACGCGTGGTACGGATGCTCCTTGAAGCGCGCGGTATCAGGAAGTCCGTACGCGGGATCCGCCATCAAATTACCAATGCTCGGAGGCAGATCAGCGACAAGCTCCTGCGTCGGTAGCACCGATGACTGGCGCGCGCCGGCGGAAGCACGATAAGTGGATGTCGGCTCTCCAGCCTTTGGACGCAGGATGGTCGACTCGGCCACTGCCGCTGGAGTTGGCGCCGGCACGTTGGTGATCGCCGCGACGGCATTTGTCTGACCTGGACGGTACGCCGCGCGCTTCATCGCGCGCGGATTGTCGAATGCCCAGACTGTGTAATCGCCGCGCTCGAAATAGGTGTACGCCATGCGGTCTGCGCCGCGCGCCCACGTGATCGCGGGGCTGTATTCCGTAATCGCGCCAACGCCGCCTAGCACGTTGGTGATCTGGTAGTGCTGTTGCGTTCCGAAATCGTAAAGGAAAATGTTAGGCACACCAGTGCGATCGGAGACGAACGCCAACTCGTGACCGTCGGGCGACCACTGTGGATTCAGATTCAATCCATCCTGGCCCGGCAGGATTGTCAGCTGGCCGCTGGCGATGTCCATCACCGCGATACGCCACTTGGACAGTTTGAGCAACGCGAGATTGGTCTCGGGGCTCTGGTCCGTGGCGAAGGCGATGCGAGTTCCATCGGGGGACCATGAGGGCTGCAGATTGGCGTACTCGTCGTTCGTCAGCTGACGAAGATTGGATCCATCGGCGTTGACGATGTAGAGGTCGGTGATGCCACCGTGCGTGCCGCTGAATGCAATCTGGCGGTCATCGGGTGAGAAAACGGGACTCCATACCGCGTCAACCGGGAGATCGATGCGCTTCTTCACGCTCGCAGATGCGACGTCCAGCAGATACAGCACGTCCTTCCCCTGACGCTCACCAGTGAATGCGAGAGTGCGGCCGTCATTCGAGAACGAGCTCTGCGAGTAGAGCAGACGCAGCTCCTCGAAGTTCGGATTCGTCGTGCTGTTGACGAGGCGCTTGATTCGCTTTCCCGTACGCGCATCGGCGAGCCACAGGTCGATGAAGACCTCGCCGCGTTTCATGCTTCCGTTCGAGAGAAATGCGATGAAGTTGCCGTCGCGGGAAAGAGCGGGAGCCAGAAATATCTGGCCACCGCTTTTTCTCTCGGTGAGAAGCGGTTGCGAGAAAGTCCGCGGTCTGTCGAGTGTCGCCGCCTGCGGCAGGTACTTCGCGTTCATCGCTTCGCGCCAGTCGTCGCTCAGCTCGTGCAACGTCAATCCGAGTTGGCGCTGGAACGCACGTGCGACACCAAGGCTGGTGGCGTTCTGGAGGATTTCTCCTATCGCTGCGTCCCCCCAACGCTGACCGATGTACTCCCACAGCGATTCACCGAATCGATACGGGAAGTACTGATCCGGCCGCTCTGTCATCTGTTCGATTGTCGGCAGGGTTCCGTTGACGACGGCGTCGCGAATCCAGGTCTCCGTCAGCAGGTGGTGAGGTCCGCTCGACAGGTACTCCGCCATGCCTTCCATGAACCACAGTGGCGGGTCGATCTGGTTGAGTGTCTGCATGCCTGCGCCAGCTTTTCCGCGGGCGAAGATATCGTACTGGAACTCGTGCACCATCTCGTGCGTCAGGACGTGCTCGAGACTCGCCAGATCGCCGTTCATGGGGAAAATCATGCGATGTCTCAGGTAGTCCGTGACGCCGCCTGTACCCTCGCCGAGGTCTCCAGTCACATTGTTCTGACCAAACTCGGTCCGGGAAGAAAAGAGGATGATCGGTTTCTTTTCCCGGAACTGGTGGTCGAGAACTTTGGAAAGACGCGTGTACGAACGCTCCGCCATGCGGGCGGTCTCCATCGCGCCCGTGCGCTCTTCGGGATAGTAGTGCACCGACCAGTGCTCGGTCTCGAGCACGCGCCAGTCGAAGTGCTTGTACTGAACCTGGTTCATTCCGAAGTACTGCTGCGCATCGAGGCGAGCACCGGCAAGCAGTACCATCAGGGCCAGAGTTGTACGAACCGCTTTCATTTTTACCTACTCCTGTGGGTCCAGCGCCACCGTTTCCGCATCACTCCAGAGCCGTTCTATCTGGTAGAACGCCCGCAGCGTCGGATGGAAGATGTGAACTACAAAATCAAAGAAGTCGAGCAACACCCAGCGGCCCTGCTGCAACCCTTCCGTATGATGCACGGTCAACCCTGCCTTCTTCATCTCCGCTATCACATGCTCGCCGATCGATCTCACGTGTGTATCGGAGGTTCCGCTCGCGATGACGAAGTAATCAGTCATGTCGGTGACGCCGGCCAGGTTCATGATCACGACGTCGTTGGCTTTCATGTCCAGGCAAAGCTGGGCGGCGCGCTGCACTCTTTGCGCGCTCTCGCGGGCGGTTACAGATGGTAAGGATGTGGCCATGCGGTTAGGTGAAGGTTTCTCGCGGCGCTTCGGCCCATACGTGATATGTAGCTTATCCGTCGGGTTAAAGTTCCGTGAGGGGTATGAAGTCGCATTTCGCTTGCCACGTGTGCGACAGAAAAAGACCTGGCCGTCCATGCATATAGGACAACCAGGTCACGGC
Organism: Gemmatimonadaceae bacterium; assembly: GCA_036377095.1. Taxonomy (GTDB): domain Bacteria; phylum Gemmatimonadota; class Gemmatimonadetes; order Gemmatimonadales; family Gemmatimonadaceae; genus UBA4720. The sequence continues at coordinate 4,682 of DASUZC010000126.1, read as the reverse complement.
TTTCCCTCCGACCCACTACTGCTTGATGACCCAGACTTTGATCTCGGGATGCACGTCGGCGTGCAGTCTGATCGGGACGCGGTAGACACCCAGAGCGCGAATGGGCTCGTGCAGGTCGATCTGGCGCTTCTCGATTGTGAAACCCTGCGCCTCCAGCTGATGGGCGATGTCCGCCGTAGTCACGGAACCGAAGAGCTTGCCTTCTTCGCCGACTCGCGCCGAAAAAGTCAGTGATACCTGCTCGAGTTTCGTGGCTTGCTCTGATGCGGTGGAGCGACGCGCCTCTTCCGCCTGCTCCAGCCGCTGGCGCTCCTGCTCGATCCGCTTGCGGTTCCCAGGCGTGGCTTCGTAGGCAAAGCCGCGCGGGAGCAAGTAGTTGCGGGCGTAGCCCGCCGAGACCTTCACGATGTCCCCGGGATGACCGAGTTTCTCAATTGCCTGTCTGAGTATGACTTCCATTGTCGCGTGATTCCTTTTCGTGATCGTTTTGAACGTAATTCTAGTCGAAAATCTGCCGTTGCCTATGGCGAAGTTGCCTTACGCTTTCGCAGGTCCAGCCAGGTGTCGCCCAGTCCAAGCGCCAGCGTCACGGGGATGTACACGTATGGAATGAGGCTGAGCAGGAACACCAGCGTGTAGCGTCCGCGCGACATCCAGGCGAGTACGCCGGTACCGCGGAGCAAATAGAGCGTGCCGAAGAAAAGGAGCAGGTTGTAGCCGGCGTTCTTACCCTCCCCGAAGGCCGGCAGCAAAGTGAGCGTCGCTCCGACAGCAAGTCCCCAAATGAGCTGATCGTTGAAACGAAAATCCGTCAGTCGTCCCAGCGCAGGACCGATCCGAACCGGGGACAAGCGGCGGTAAATGGCCCAGCCCAGGCCGAGTGCCGCCAGTGACTCCAGCGCGAGCAAAGCCGGCAACAAAGACGCTGCCGGATCGGGAACGGCTCGCATTGCCGCTTCGGAGTCATCATTCCACGTATCGAACGCAGGATGCTTTGCCGCAAAATCCTGCCACTCGGGCGTGTTCTGTGATTCCTCGATTCTCTGGACGGTGCTCGAGACGCGTCGAGTCAGCTCTTCTCCGGCGGCGTGCTCAAAACGCGCGAGGCCGCTGGAGGAGGAAAGCGCTATCACGAACCCGGCACCAGTCGCGAGCGCGACTGCGAAGAGTGCTCGCGTGAAGAAGGGTATGGTGTCGCTCCACAGGCTCACCAATCCGAACGATGCAGCGAGCACAACGGCCCAACCGCGCGCCATTGGATCGTACTGAGTTCCCGGAGTGCCGGCGGGCTGAAGAATCATCCAGACAGAAAGCGCCAGCCAGATAATTGCCAAAGCAGCGCGCGCACCCAGTCGCCAGCCGATGATCGCGCACACCGCCACGATCGGCACCAGCAGCAGCAAAGTCTGCTGGATCGGAAACAGCGCTTCGAAAAAGGGGAGAAAGGGGCACACCAGGAATGCGGCGAGCCCCCAGAGGAGCGGCCGCCACGATTCGTTCTTTGCGGTCATCGTGGCGGCCGTCGCCATCTAGACCTGGTGGCCTCGAATGTAAGGAATCAGCGCCAGGAAACGCGCGCGCTTGATTGCCGTCGACAGCTGTCGTTGATGACGAGCGCAGACGCCGCTCAGCCGCGACGGAAGAATCTTGCCCTGATCGGTAATGAAGCGTCCGAGGGTGCGGTCATCCTTGTAGTCGATCCAGCGTACGCGGCTTTCGCAGAACGGGCAGCTCTTTTGTTGTCTTCTCATTTCTGATTAATCCTCGTCGTCGTCATCGTCGTCACGGCGCGTTGCGGCAACCAGATCTTCCTCGGCCTGCGGCGGAGCGCCGACTTCGTGCTCGTGCAGAGTGATCAGGTAGCGAATAACACCGTCGTCGAGCTTGAGCGCTCTCTCGTACTCGGGGAGAACCTTGGGCTCGGCGTTGAACTTCGAGACGACGTAATAGCCGTTCTCGCGGGGGCCGATGGAGTAGGCGAGCTGGCGGCGGCCCCAATGCGCGACTTCAGGCTGCCCGGACGCGCCGAGCAGGCCATGGAACCGATTGATCTTGTCGTTGATGGCGGCGTCTTCGAGTGTTGAATCGAAGATGTAAACCGCCTCGTAGGTGCGAGGCACTGGCAATCCTCCTTGTGGTCTTGAGCCGCCCCCCGCTGGTTGCCTGGAGAAGGGGGAAGGTGTGAAGGCCGACATCGGCCGTTGTGAGAGTACGGAGTCTAAGCGAGCAGAGGCTGCGAATCAACGCCTTGGCGTCGCATTACTCAGCATTCGGCCCCGATGTTGCCGCGAAATCGGCCGTCACAAACGATCCAAGTTTACCCTCACAAAAATCACCGCTTCGAGGAGGCACCTGTGCACGAGATTCGAAAGACCGGCGCGAGCGTTCTGTTCCTGGGTCTGGTATTCGTCGCAATGATCGGCTGCGCCAAGAAGGACAATTACGCTGCTGACACGACCGCTGCGACGGATACGGCCATGTCGATGACTGCCAGCTCGACAGCGCCCGTCGTGCAAGACACCGCCACCGTTGCGCCGACGGCGGCGACTACTCAGCAGAAATCCTCCACCGCGAAGTCGACGAATAAAACAGCGCCCAAGAAAGCAACCTACTAGAGAGACGAGCGCGGGCCCCGGCTCCGGGGCTCCGCCCGCCGCATCCGAGCTTTCTCTCGCCGTTCTGTGGCGGTCGTTGGCCAAGCGAGCCTTTCTGCGTATTTGGCTGGGCCTAGGTTGAAGCCTGCGCCCTTCCGGAGGTTAAATGCGCAGGAAAACCGTTGGAATTGCCGCTGGAATCATCGGAGCGGCTGTTATTGCGTTCGTCGTTGCGAGCTGCGGCGATAGTACCGCGCCAGGCAACAAGACCTATGTCGCCAACCTTATCGCTGCGAACGAAGGAGCAGGGCACACGTCGCCAGGTAGCGGTGTTGCAACGTTCGTCGATCTCGGCAACGAAATCGACTGGACGCTGAATCTGACAAATATGACCGCTGTCATTGCCTCGCACATTCACGGGCCCGCCCCGGCGGGGACAAATACGGGGGTCATTATCAACTTGTTCCTACCCAACGGTGCCACAGGAACGGTCAATGGCGAAGTAGCGCACGGCAGTATTACTAACGCAAACAACGCGAATGTCTCTCTAGATTCGCTACGCGTGCTATTCAACAATGGAAACGCATACGTAAACGTCCATACGACTGCAAATCCAGGCGGCGAGATTCGCGACCAGGTTCACCCGCGATAGCTTCGATTGCTCCTAGACGTTGAATCGGAAGAGGAGTACGTCACCGTCCTGGACGACGTACTCCTTTCCTTCTGAGCGCACCGCGCCCTTCTCGCGCGCTCCCTTCCAGCCGTCGTTGCTTACAAAAGAATCATAGGAGACCGTTTCCGCGCGAATGAATCCGCGTTCGAAATCGGTGTGAATGACACCCGCTGCCTTGGGCGCGGTGTCGCCCCGATGGATCGTCCACGCGCGAACCTCCTGCTCACCGGCGGTGAAGTAGGTCTCCAGGCCGAGCAGCTTGTACCCGGCGCGAATCAAACGATCCAGCCCGGCCGACTCGAGTCCGAGCGACGCCAGGAAATCGGCGCGATCCTCGGGTGGCAGCTCCGCCAGTTCGGCTTCGATCTTGGCGGAGAAGGGAACTACTTCCGCCTGCTCCCCACTTTTCTTTACCGCTTCGCGCAGTGCTTTGAGATGCGGCCCCTCGTGTCCGGACAGTTCGGCGTCGCTCACGTTTGCTGCGTACAGAACCGGCTTGGTGGTGAGCAGCGTCAACGGGGCGAGCACGTTCCTTTCGGCCACGGTCAGCCGCGCTTCCCAGAGGCCCTTCCCATCTTTGAGGTACTCGTAGGCCTTCTCGAGCACGGGCAACTCCGTCAGTGCTTCCTTGTCGCCTGTCCGCGCTGACCGTCGGGTCTTGTCGAGGCGTTTTTCGAGCGATGAGAGATCGGCGAGAGCAAGCTCGAATTCGATTACTTCGCGATCGCGCACTGGATCGACCGCGCCCATCACGTGAGTGACGTCGGGATCCTCGAAGCAGCGGACGACGTGAACGATCGCATCGGTCTCACGAATGTTCGACAGAAACTTGTTGCCGAGCCCCTCGCCTTGCGCCGCCCCTTTGACGAGGCCGGCGATGTCGACGAACTGTACGACGGCGGGCACGGTCTTCTTCGGCTGCACGATGTCGGTGAGCTTATCGAGGCGCGAATCGGGAACTTCGACCATTCCCACGTTCGGCTCGACGGTGCAGAACGGATAGTTCGCAGCATCCGCTTTGGCGGCGGTGAGCGCGTTGAACAGGGTTGATTTGCCGACGTTCGGGAGACCAACGATTCCTAGACTTAGCATTTGTTTCGTTAAAGTAATGGCGGAGGATTGAGGCGTTCGGACCAGGGGCCAGTCCGGAATTCGGACTAATTGAGGGTCGCGGACAACTTCGGACTGGCGCGCCGATGTTTGTCCGAACTCCTCAATTAGTCAGCAGTCAGCAATGCACTTGGTCCGAACGCCTCAATCCTCAGGTTTCGGCCTGCGGTTGTAGAGGTTCATCGCCTTCTCCGCTCCTTCCGTCAGCCAGGTCTCGACGAGCTCGGTCATCCGTGGCATCAATGCGAGAATGTCCTCTTTCTCATCCCTCGCGAAGGGTGCAAGAACGAAGTCGGCGAGATTCG
>DASUZC010000125.1:0-9862 GCA_036377095.1 Gemmatimonadaceae bacterium | reverse complement strand
GCCGCGTATCTGCGAATCGACTCGTTCACCGCGCGTATAACATCCGCCGAATCGGTGCTCGGGCCGAGGCTGGAGATCGGCAGCTTCGTCACTGCAATCGGCTCGAACACGAAGCGCAGTCCGTCGACGAGACTTGGCGCGGGCGTCAGGCCGTGGGTGTCGTCCGGATAACGTTGATGTCCGAATGCGACCGCTGACGACTTGAGGGAGTCCAGACGCAGCGCGAGACGCGTTGTTGGACGATCGATGTCACCCTCGAGACCGCCGCTGGTGACGAACACTCGCTCCGGCTTCGCCGATTTTGCGAGCGCGTCGTAATACGTGACCACAAGGCTCGAGTCGTTCCACCAAAGCGATGGACTCATCGCGATCACTCCGGTGAATGTGCCCGGCCGCTTCGTCGCAACTTCGAGCGCGGTCAATCCGCCGAAAGAATGTCCCGCGATCCTGGTTGAGTTTCGCCGAGTGGATCGGTTCGCGCGTCCACAGTTTGAACGTGCCGTCCTGGGCGCCGAGGGGCGCGGACAGGATGGCGAGACAGAGGAGTGAGCGGAGTTTCATACGAGATTTCCGACCCGCGCGTTAGCCGCGACCGTTTCAGCCGCGTGGTTATGTAAGGAAAGCACCGACGTCACCGCTTAGCCGGTGCGGATCCAAGAATCATCATATCCGAGTTGAATATCCCCGCGGTGGTGCACCACATACGCAAAGTATGATGTTCCATGCTTGTCCCCACTAGTGCGGGGCGAGCCCGCGTGTTGCAACCCTGCCCCCGGGTTCGTAGCTTCGAATCGCTCACCGATGTGCTGGCCTTCCGGGCGTGAATTACTGGCGCGACGCTGGTCCTGGGAATCGCTAGTGGTGTGTTGAGGCAGGGGGTGTCATGATCGAGTTTCGAACGCTCGGTACGCTCGACCTGCGTCGCACAGACGGCCCGGAGTTGGATTCGCTGCTCGCGCAGCCGAAGCGGATCGCGTTGCTCGCCTATCTATGCCTCGCCACTCCACGGGGCTTTCACAGGCGCGATTCCATTCTCGGCCTCTTCTGGCCGGACGCGGACGAGACCCACGCCAGGGGTTCACTTCGCAGGGCTCTTCACGTACTGCGCGTATCGCTAGGAGAAAATGCTTTCAACTCGCGCGGTGATGAGGAGATCGCTCCCAACCTCGAGGTGATTTGGTGCGACGCTGTCGCGTTCGACGAGCGAATCGCTGCCGACAAAGCGGAATCCGCGCTCGAGCTTTACCGCGGAGATCTTCTTCCCGGTTTTTTTCTCGACGAAGTTCCAGCTTTTGAACAGTGGCTCGACGGCGAGCGAAACAGGTTGCGCATGTCGGCAGCGCGCGCCGCTCGGCTCGTTGCGGAAGGGAAGGAGACCGAGCGCAATCTGACTGAAGCGGTCCGCTGGGCGCGGCAAGCGGTGGAACTTGCAGACAACGACGAACGTGCTGTTCGCCGATTGATGGAGCTCCTGGCGCGCGCCGGCGATCGTGCCGGCGCTCTACAGGTCTATGACAGCTTCGTGGCTCGCCTGGCCGCCGAACTGGAAGCCGAGCCTTCCCCTGAAACTCGCGCTGTCGCAGATAGAGTGCGCAGCGATCGTTCGCCAGCTCATGGAGTAAGCGATAAACCGATTCAGCCGTCGATTGCCGCCGCGGCACCGAATGGCCAGGTAGGAAATGGCTATCGAATCGAGCGCGAGATTGGGCGAGGCGGAGCCGCGGTCGTATTCCTTGCGGGGGATCTGAAACACGGACGGAGCGTCGCACTGAAGGTGCTGCGTCCTGAAGTCGCTGCAATGCTGGGGACGCAGCGTTTCTTCGCAGAGATCTCCATCACCGCCCGCCTCGATCACCCAAACATTGTCGCATTGCTCGACTCCGGAGAGATCGACGGCGCTCCGTTTTATACCATGCCTTATGTGCGGGGAGAGACTTTGCGTGCGCGCCTGCGCAGCGAGGGCGCGCTGCGGATCGCCGAGGCACTTCGCATTGCGCGCGACGTTGCTGATGCGCTTTCCTACGCCCACCTGCATGGGGTCGTTCACCGGGATGTGAAGCCCGAGAACATCCTTCTCGACGATGAGCGTGCGCTTGTAACCGATTTTGGAATCGCGCGCGCGATAGCCCAAGCTGCTAATGAGCGCCTGACGCAACCTGGGCTTGCCATGGGCACAGCTGCGTACATGAGTCCCGAGCAGGCGGATGGCGAGCGCGAGGTGGACGCTCGCACTGACGTCTACTCTCTGGGATGCGTTCTCTACGAGATGCTTGCGGGTGATCCACCCTTCACTGGCTCCAGCAAGCAGGCGATCCTTGCCCGCAAGCTCGCCGAGCCAGTCCCGCCACTCCGAAACGTGCGCGAGTCGATATCGCCGGCACTGGAGCAGACCGTTCTCAAGGCGCTGGCGCGGACACCGGCTGATCGGTTCGGAACCGTGAAAGAATTTTCCGACTCGCTTCAGTCAACTGTGTCAGAAGTTCGCGTTGTGAGAAAGCCATGGCTTCGCCTCCGCCGCGTTGCTGCCGTTGCAGTTGCGCTGGTTGCCATCGTCGCGAGCGTCCCTTTGCTCCGCAATATTGCGCCTGCTGCGACATTGCCGGAGACCGAGCGCAAGAAGCTGACGTTCACAGGAATCGCAACGCAAGGAACGTTGTCACCCAATGGTCAGTTTCTGGCGTTCATCGTGGAGGAGCGTGATTCAAGCCGCCTGATAGTGCAGGACCTGACGGGCGGGCCTGCTGACACGATTCTCGTTTTTGCACCGTGGGCTGGCGACAACGCAATAGAATGGTCTCCCAGCAGCGCACGCCTTCTCGTCCGCCAGCCAGGGAAGGTTCTGCTGATGCACCGTCGCGGCGGTGCGAAGGAAGCGGTGGGCAGCTTTCTGCCTGGCGATGAAGCCCACTGGTATCCCGACGGATCGCGAGTGAGTCTGTCCAACCTGGAGAAAGGGCGTCTTCTGCTCGTCAATCCTGAAAGTGGCGACTCTGTACCAATCCACATCCCCGCCGCTGCTCATTCCAACAGCTATAACGGCGCTTGGTCCCCGGATGGTCGCGTATTCGCCGTGTCGACCGATTCACACGAATCTGCACGTTGGCTAATTCAAGGCATAACGCTGGACGGCCGAATCGAGACGCTCGTTGAGGACTCAATACAGCTCGATTCGCCGCGCTGGTCCGCCAATGGTGATGCGCTCTATTATCTGCGTGGAGTAGACGCCATCTGGCGGGTGAACGTCTCGACGCTGACAGGCAAGACCACGAGTCTCCCCGAGCAGATTCAGACTGGCATGGACGCGCTCCCGGGCATCGTCGGAATTACGCATTTCTCCTTGTCGGGTGACGGTCGTCAACTCGTTTACGCAAAGGGCGAGCGCTATTCGAACATCTATCGCGTGGATCCGGCTGATTCGGTCTCTCCGCCCCGGATGGTTCCTTTGACCAGCGGCACTTCGCTCAGGTGGAGTCCCGTTATCTCTCCCGACGCGAAATGGATTGCATTCGCGGCACAAACGAACGATGGCTCCGAGCTGTTCCGGCTGCCGATCGCCGGTGGACGAGCAATCAAGATCACCGAGGGTGCGAGAGTCTCGCCCGAAAGTGATATCGCATGGTCTCCAGACGGTGGATCTATCGCCTTCCATAGCGTGCGCGCTGGTGTCGCGCAGATTTCGGTCGCGGCAATTCCGTCCGGAGAGCTGCATCACTTCGACCATCCGAATGCCAGCTCCAGGATGCCTTATTTGACGTGGGCGCCAGGTTCACGAATTGTCTATGCGACGCCCCGAACCCACATGCATGCTCTGGATCCGTCGACGGGCCACGATGAGCTCCTTGTGCGCGATACCGCCAATGCCTGGTTCCATGCCCCGCGTTACTCGCCGAATGGTGAAGAAATCGCAATGGTACGCTATCACCAGGCGGAGGGGTCTAACATTACGGTTATTCGGATCGCCGATGGCGCCGAGACGAGACTCCGTACCGGGCTTCTCTTCCCGCGTGTGTGGGCCGGTGACGGACGTTCCATCTTTGTTCAGGGTCTGTCCGCGCCATCGGTGTTGCTCGTCGACGCGCGTGGAAAGAGGCCTCCTAAAACCATTTTCAGTGCCCCGGTACGCGAAATGGCCTGCATTCCCGATCCCGCACGTCAGGAGCGGTCGTTCATATGCTCGGTATACGATTTCTTTTCCGACATTTGGACCATCAAGAATTTTGATCGCCGTTCGCACTAATCGGGAAAGTGCGTAGCCCTCGTCTCTCCCTCGAGTGCCACCTTCCAAAAAAAAAAAAAACATAAAATTGATTGCCCTCCACGAGGTCACGCTCGGGTCACGCTGAGAGGACGGGTGGCCCTCATGTTCGGACATGCATTGGCCGGACATCCTGGCAACGACGATCGGAACCAGCCGGCCATTCGAACCAGGAGGAGTTTTATGAGAGTCTTTAGCCACCTGCGGATAGCGGCCGTGCGTCTGTCCCCGCTCCTACTCGTCGCGTCTTTTGCGCTCGCCTGCGCTGTCGACACGACTGAACCCCGCCCCGGTCACCTACATGCCGGATTTGCGGCTGTCTCGGCCGCACCAGAGTTCCCAAACGTCGTGCGTTACCAGGACCAGCTTGTTTTCTCGATCGGAGATCCTGAGACTGACCTGATCGCCTTTGCGGGCTTGCCCGATGATCCCACACAGAATGTGTTCTGCGGTGGAGATGCGGCATTCGCAATCGTCGATTTCCAGGACGCGGGTGTTCGACAAGGTGTGATCCATTCACTGGCAAAAGGCGACGAGGTCAACCTTGATGTCTACCAGCGTTCCACGTTCGTCGATCCCTGCGTTTCGACTCCGATTGCTGAAGGCACAGGGCGTGTTATGTACTTAGATAACGACGCACTAGTGACCGGAGACGGAGCCAACGCCTGGGGGTTCCGCATCGAAGGTAGTGTAACACTCTTTGGGGGCGGCACCGCGCATCTATTAGCGCATAACCGCTTCCAGATTCTGCCAGACGGGACGTTCCGCCGAGTCCTCAGACAAGTCCGCCTGAACTAGCCAGGTAGCAAACGGGCGCAGGTCAAGCACGGTCGCGGTTCTCGACCTGCGCCAGTCGCGCCGGCAGAAAGGTGCGCGAGCTACCGTTTCGCGGCCATGAAGCGGCCGAAGAAATCGCTCCACCCTTTGGTGCTCGTCATCCAGGATTCCTTGTTGCGCGCGCGAAGCCTGGCTTCGGTCAGCCCGATCGTACGGTTGACGCGCGGTGGCTTGTCCGCGGTCGTCTCTGATTCGTTCACGCTGGCCAGCGTTCTCTCTTTCTTGGCCGCGATAGCGGCGGCAGCGTCAGCGTCGCCTGTCTGATTGTTCCGGAAGCCGAACATTGTTTTCATGGGTCGCTTGGCAAGAGGAGGGCGTCGCCAGTAGCGCCGGATTTCCGCCTCGACTAGAGGAGGATCGGACGTGCGGGCTGGTGGAGTCGTCCCGCACGGAAGTGCTCTCTCAATCTACCGGGTTGCGCGAGTATTAGCGACTTGCCTGATCCTTCAGACTTCCCGGAGGTCAAGGTGCGCGGGTCGCCAGCTTCCGCTGTAGTTTTCTCGTGTGATGATTCGCGCGTCGCTCCCTTCGCTGAGCCTCGTTCTCTGGATTGCGCCGAGCATCTCGAGCGCGCAAGGCTATCCTCCCAGCCAGCGTGGCAGCGTCACCCAAAACGTGGCTTACACCAACATCGCGATCACGTACGGCCGTCCCGTCGCGCGCGGCCGGGCGTTGTTCGGCGCGCTCGTGCCGTGGGACGAGATCTGGCACCCCGGCGCGGATTCAGCGACGCGAATCGTCTTCAATCACGACATCGAAGTCGAAGGCAAATCGCTGCGCGCCGGCGAGTACACGCTTTGGCTCATTCCCCGCGAGACTGCGCCGTGGACGCTGATCTTCAGTCGCGCGGCGCACGTGTTTCACAAACCGTATCCGGGTGAGCGCTTCGAAGTACTGCGCGTGGACGTGAAACCGGAGCAGGTCTCTCACGTCGAGACGTTCACCATCTATTTCCCGTCAGTGATTCGCGACGAAGCGGTGATGCGGCTGCACTGGGGAACGACGGCGGTTCCGATCCACATCAAAGCGCCGTTTACGCCGTAACATCAGGGCCTCAGAGAATCTCCGAGCTGCAGGGACCCGAGTGCGTCGCGGGCGCTCGTAAGCTGCGAGCGCGACTACGCTATTGCGCGCGCCAATTCCTTTCGTGTCGCTCCTGAAGCAAGGCTTGCGCGAACCAATAACTCGAGGGAGACGCTCGGATCGCCAGCCTCAAGTTTTGCGACCCGGGATTGGCTGGAGCCGATACGCTCTGCCAAAGCCACTTGGCTCAAGTGACCACGAGCCCGTGCCTTCTTGGCCAATTCCGTCAAACGCAGTTTGATTTCGATCAGCGCCGAGTCCTCGGGGGTTAGTTCGAGAAATTCAGCAACTGAGCCCGTTCTCCAGCCGGCCTCCTTCAGGCGCTTCCTTTTTCCTGCATCCATAACCACCCCAGTAAATAACGGTCCACGATTACGCCAGCTCGTCGTATTCTCGAATTCTTTTTTTGCAAGTTTCTATAACGGCTTTTGGTGTCTTCCTATCTTTCTTCGCAAAGATTGCCCAAATAACAAGGGCATCAGCGTCCACTCGATAGACAATCCGCCATGTCTTGGTCTCGTCGGGTATCCTCAACTCATGACATCCGCGACCAATGGAAGGCATTGGTCGCGACTGCGGCATGCTTAGCTTTTCTCCGCGCTGCAGCCTTCTAAGTAGAAGACCTGCCTCCCTACGTGCGGCGACTGAGAAAGGGGGAGTTTTTACTTCGCTCCCCAGCCAAACGAGTTCCTTTTCTTCGATCCTCAAAGGTCTTTCTCGGGGTCCTGCCTATGATTCTTACGGTCGAAAGATAGGCCATTCAGACTTGTATGTCAAGTCTGACATATGCTATATCCGGCATACTGGCTGAGCGCGTGTTAAGTCTTGCTGGAGGGGCTTAACCTGACAACGGATACCTACTGAATGGTGACTTAGGCCAAGCAAGCTGTTGCATACAGGATCGTTGCGGCGCCACGCGAACTCCGGAGCGGCTACTACGTCAATTGACGGATAGGGCGCACCCATAGGGCTGGCCATTTTGAGGTCGCGGCAGGCTACATATGCCGTCCGTTTGCCGTTGGCTCACCCCAACCCCCGGACCAATGAAGCCCATCGTCATGATCTCCTCGCGGGTGCTGCTGATCCTCTGCCTCCTCGCTTCGTCGCGAGTCGTCGGCGCCCAGGCTGACAGCCCCCTACGCGCCAGAATCGCAGTTGTCGATAGCACGCACCTTCAGGTACTCACGCTGAAGGATGGCTCGACAATCTTCGGCCGCATCGTCGGAGTGAGCGGAGACACAGTCTCCTTTCAGACGAGCGGTGCAGGAACAATCCAGCTCCAGATTGGATCGATCAAGGATTTAAAAGACATATCCTCGGACGACATCCACGAAGGGTCATACTGGTTTCCCAATCCAAATGCGACGCGCCTCTTCTTCGCGCCGACTGGACAGATGCTCAAGCAGGGCGAGGGATACATCTCTGATTACGAAGTGTTCTTTCCGGGAGTCGCTTACGGTCTCACGGACAATATCACCATCGGCGGTGGAGTCTCGCTGTTGCCCGCGGCAGTCGACGAGCAGGCCTATTACGTCACTCCGAAAATCGGCTTCAGCGTCACGGACAAGGTTCATCTGGCAACGGGTATGCTCTTCGTCGGAGCGCAAGGCGGGACCGGTGGCATCTACTACGGCGTCGGAACGTTCGGCGACGGAGATGGCAGCGTAACGATCGGTGGCGGATATGGATTCGCCGGCGGGAAGATCGAGAGCAAGCCCGTCGGAATGATCGGTGGCGAGCTCAGGGTAGCGAACAGAATCGGATTCGTTACCGAGAATTATCTGCTGCCGGTCTCCGAGAACAACTTCCTCTATTCTTTCGGAATCCGATTCATGGGCGAGAAGCTGACCACCGATCTGGCTTTGTTCAACGTCTCGGGCAGCGGTGTGATCGGGATTCCGTTCGTCGATTTCGTATTTCGCTTTTAGAAGCGGAGGGCAATCCAAATGAGGATCTCGAGAATAATCAGCTGCTCCGGTTGGCTGCTGCTGGGATGCGGTGGAGGCGATGGCGGATTGACCGGGCCTCTCCCCGACAACCACGAAAAGCTGGTACTGGAGAGCATACCCTACTCGGCGCTCAGAACCACGAGATTAACGTTTCAGAGATACGAGGGGGAGAACAAAGGGTTGATCTCACTCGACGGACCCTCTGGCACGGGGACGATCACGTACTCTGTCGATGGTCCCTGGGTCGCAATGTCACCAACTTCCTCAGCGTTGGCTTACCTGGGCTACAGCCCGATCGGTAATCACCAACGGATGACCGATGTCTACATGCGAGCATTGGATGCCAAGAGCGGGACTGCGTTGGGCGGACCCGGCGGGCTGCGAGATACTCCGTCGTGGAGTCCCGACGGAAGCCGCGTAGTCTACGCTGAGTCAGCGGAGAGCTTTGCGTTCGTCATGGATCGCATCGTTTCGCAATCGCCGGTTGCCGGTGCCAGCGATCGCCAGGTTCTCTGGTCCGGCGCCGACTGCGAGTACGTCCTCAATCCCAGACAGAACGCGACGGGAAAGCTGGTGTTCGTCTACTATCCGCGACGGGCCAATTGCGGTTTGGAATCGAAGATTGCGACCGTGACACCCGGCGCCGCGGCGCAGGTACTGTACGATCCCCCGTCGAAAATCGCGGTTTTTGCGCCGACGTGGTCGCCGTCAGGACAGGAGATCGCATTCTTCGACGTGATCTCCTTCGATCAGGCTGGTTTCGAGAACGTTAGCCTGATGCGCATGGCAGCCGACGGCTCCAACCTCAGGACCATCGCCCAGGTCAAACAATACGGTGGCTTACACCCATTCAATTATTCGATGTGCTGGGCGGCTGATGGGTCGCGCATCTTTTTCACTACCGACGATGCGCTGGGTGTCGCCCACATTTTCAGTGTCACCGCCGCCGACGGAACCGTGACCCAGATCACGAGTGCTGCCGGCGCCAGGGATTCGTCGGTGAGTTGCCGAAACTGAGCGAGTTGCTCGCTCAGAGCGCGACTCGTCTTACTGTATGCGAGTCGCAGTCGCCTTCGCAGCTCTTGTCGCGCTTGCATCAACCAGTGCGGCACAACGCACCGCCAGACCTGCGCGCCCTCCGTTCTGGGCCGACACCGTCGGTGAATCACCGATCTATCCGGTTGGGGAAGCACTCCCTGTCTATCGCGCCGTTCTCGACCTCCTCTATCTCGATGGAGATCGCCGGCCGTCCGTCATCATCATGTGGGACACGGCCGAGCGACGCTCCTCTCCGGGGCCGTGCCCGATCGCCAGGTGTCCCGGACCGCAATGGACGCACAAGTCCAGGATCGATACCACCACCGTTCTCGCGTTAGCGAGACTGAGTCCGAAGCGACCGCGCATCCGCGACTTCGGTTATCCGATTCCGCTCGTTCTGATTTCGCCCAACGACGTCCGTCGCATGATGGCCGATGGCAACGAGCTTCTCGCCGATCGTCCTCGACAGGGAAACGAGGGCATGATGGCCGGGTTCTGGGCCGAGCTCGCGCGAAAATATCCGGGCGCGTGGGGCGTCACGATCTTGAGCAAGGTCGGATTCAATCGGAGAAAAACCGAAGCGCTGATCAATGTCCATCAGTGGTGTGGCGACGGGTGTCGCAGCCTCGAGAACATCTTTCTGAGGAAGACGGCCGGTCGGTGGCGCGTCCTCGAACGAATTCCCAGCGAGGTCTCGATC
>DASUZC010000124.1:0-6859 GCA_036377095.1 Gemmatimonadaceae bacterium | reverse complement strand
GACGGCCGATTGCTTTGCACTGGTGAATGAGCGCGAACTCGCAATAGACTTCCTCGAGCGCGCGGTCGACTTCGGGTTCATCAACTTGCCGTGGCTGTCTCAGCACGAGCCGTTTCTGGAGAACGTTCGAGGGGAGCCGCGGTTTACTCGGCTGATGGGACGGGTACGGAGAGCGTGGGAGGCGTTCGAGCCTTAAAGATGATCGGACATACCATGGATACGCAGCCTCTCGAACCTGGTGTGCTGCTCGCCGGCCGCTATCGACTGGATGACCAACTGGGCCGCGGCGGAATGGGTGTGGTGTACCGCGCGATGGACCTCGAACTTGAGCGGGCGGTCGCCGTGAAGATTCTGCCGGCGACGAATGCTTCCGATCGCGACTCCGGTCGGTTCCTCCGCGAAGCTCGAGCGGCCGCGATGTTGAATCACCCACACATCGTAACAATCCATGATATCGGCGCCGATGGTGGTCGCCCGTTCTTCGTAATGGAGCTGGTCAACGGTCTGACTTTGCGCGATGCCAGTCCGACGGAGTTTGACGAGATCGTCGACATCTCGTGCCAGGTCTGCGACGCGCTCGACCACGCACATTCCCATGGACTGGTCCATCGCGACATCAAACCCGAAAACATTCTGCTGGCAGGAAACGTCGGAGCGCGCCAAACGGCGAAGCTGGCCGATCTCGGCATCTCAGTGCCGCTCGACGGCTCGAGATTCACGGAGACCGGAATGATTGTCGGGACGGCCGCCTACATGGCGCCGGAGCAGGCAATGGGCGAGCCGGTTGACGGTCGAACCGACTTGTATTCGCTCGGAGTTGTCCTCTACGAGCTCACAACCGGGCGAACTCCGTTTTCCGGCGATCACCAACTCGCCGTCGTCTCGCAGCACGTGAACGCCCCGGTCGTTCCACCACGCACGATCCGCTCGGATATTCCGCGCGCGCTCGAAGCAGTCATCCTGAAACTCCTCGAGAAGTCGCCAGCCGCGCGCTACGCGCGTGCCGCAGACGTGCGCGACGCGCTGAGCCGCTCTCTTGATTCGATCGAAGTTCTGCCGCAACAAGAAAGCAACGCGTCGGTCGTCCTACTTGACGCGCTCTCGAGAGGCCGTCTCGTTGGACGCGCGCAGGAGCTTGAAGAGGCAAAGGAATTGTGGCGCCGTGCGAAGGCAGGACGCAGCCATGGAGTGTTGCTCAGCGGCGAGCCCGGCGCCGGGAAAACTCGCCTGGGTCGCGAGATGATTGTGAATGCCGCGCTGCAGGGAGCGGTCGTGCTCTCTGGGGCCTGCTACGAATACGAAGCGGCCACACCGTATCTACCTTTTGCGGACGCCTTTAAAGGCTGGGTCCGCGATCAGAATCTTGTAACGTTGCGCGATGTCTGCGGCGAGTTCGCCCCGCAGCTCGCCCGGCTGGCGCCGGATATCGAGCACCGCCTCGGCCCGTTTCCGGAACGGCCCCCACTACCAGCGCACGAGGAGCGACTGCTTTTTTTCGACGCGGTGGCGCACGCGTTACGAAATCTGGCGCACTCGAGCGGCCTCCTCTTCTACATAGACGATCTCCATTGGGCTGATACGAGCACGCTATGGATGCTCGGTCATCTCCTACGCGAGCTTCGAGATCAACCAGTGCTGTTTGTCGCATCGTATCGGGAGTCGGAGCTCGATCGCACGCACCCACTCTCGAAAGCCCTGGTAGACTGGAACCGCGACCGGCTTACGACGCGCATAACGCTGCGGCGCTTCGGACCCACGGAAACCGCCGAGCAATTGTCGACCCTGCTCGGACAGCGGGTGCCTGAGGAGCTAGCCGCGGCGGTGCACAATGAAACGGAAGGAAACCCGTTCTTCATCGAAGAAGTGATGAAGTCGCTCATTCAACAGGGCTCCATTGGTCGTGAAAGCGCTCGCTGGGTTTTCTCAGCCGTGCACGACCTGGAGATTCCGCAGAGCGTCAAGGCTGCTATCAGCCACCGACTCGATCGCCTCAGTGAGGGAGCAAACGACATGCTCCGCGCGGCGGCTGTGCTCGGCAAAACCTTCACGTCGGCGGAGCTGCTGGCGGCGACGGCGGATGTAAAGGAGGACGAAGTACTCGACGCGCTTGATGAAGCAGTCGCCGCTCAACTTCTGATTGCACAACGTGACGACGCCTTTGCATTCACACATGACAAGATCCGCGAAGTTCTCTACGAGGAATTGAATCCGGTACGTCGTCGGCGATTGCACCTTCGCACAGCGGAGGGGCTCGAGCGTCACCACAACCGAACGACCAAGCCGGTGGAGAAGCTCGCGCATCACTTCATTGCCGCCGGCGAGCACGGCCGTGGGCTCGACTACGCGAAGCAGGCTGCGCTGGAAGCCGAACGGCTGTTCGCATATGACGAAGCGCTCGCTGCTTATGGACGCGCGCTTGACTGTGCCCAGGCGCTCGGCTCTCCCGCCGAAGAAGCATCCATCGAGGAAGCGATGGGAGTGATCTCGATCAATACGGGCAACCTGATTGTTGCGCTGGAGCATTTCGAGCGCGCGCTGCCTCTGATACCAGATCCTGCGGATCGCGCGCGCGTGCTGTGTCTTGCGGCCAGCTCACTGGTGACGCGCGGCGACAGCCGCGGGTTGGCGTACGTTCAGGAGGCATTGACGGTCCTCGATCCGGCGAGAGATCCGATCGCGACGGCAAACGCGATTGCGATCGAGGGGCGCTTCCACCATCTCGCCGGGCGACATCGCGCAGCGATCGAGCACCTGCAACACGCCGCATCCATCGCTCATTTCGTTGCTGCATTTGGCTCGCAGTCATTGCCCTATGCGGGGAACGCCAGAGTTTCGGGAATCGACGCGTCAGTGCTCATGACGATATACGCCTGGCTTGCCGGAGCATATCAACATCTGGGACTGTTCGACGACGCGGACAAATGGGCTCGCCGCAGCATCGCGTTCGGCACGGACCGCGGTGTCCCGGTTGCGGAGGCGATCGGTTATGAATTTCTCGGCGAAAACGCAGTTCATAAGGGCGCGTGGGACGAGGGGCTGGAGTACGCCGTGCGCGAGCGCGAGCTTGCCGCCCGGCTTCGTTCGCGCGAACGGCAGGCGTGGGCACAGTTCGTCGCCGGCTGTTGCAAGATGATCGTCGGAGAGCCCGCGGCCACGGAGTCGGAGTTGCGAGGCGCTCTCGATCTCGCCACCACCATCGGTGAAAGGCGACTCGCCACTCTCAGTGCAGCAAACCTCGCGATGCTGCTCGCAGATACGGGGCGCAGCGACGATGCGCTGGCGATGGCGCTCAAGGCATTAGAATGGGGAGAGGAGCTCGATCTCACGTATATGCGAACCGAGGCACGACGTGCGCTCGCGCATGTGCGATTCCGGCAAGGCGAGCTCGATTCAGCGATTGCGCTGTGCGACGAGGTGGTGGAGCTCACGGATGGAAAGGAGCCGAAGGTGACCAGGCTTTGGCTGGGACCGTTACACGTGGAGATCCTTGTAGCCGCCGGTCAGCTCGAAGCAGCGCGCAATTGTTTGCGCGTCTACGATGCGCTGGTCCGTGAGTGTCAGTCCCCGCATTTCTCGCGCGAGGCCGCGCGTCTGCAGTCTCTGATATCACCGACGTGAGATAGGAAGCGGTGACACGAAAGCCGAGGTCTGCCAGGAGAAACGATAATACTCGAGAAATGTGTGCTCCATTCCCCGGTTACTATCTGTATTATCCACACCGTCGACACGCGCCTCGCGTTTTGCGCGCATTGATCGATCATATACGGGTGTGGCGACGCAGCACTCGCAAGGGCACACGGATCCGCTAGCGGAATGCAGAAACAGCCTTTGACTACGAAGTCGGCGCACGTCCTCGTCTTCCCAGGCTTCGCCGACTGGGAGCCGGCGTTCGCGCTCGCTGAGCTCAGGCGCTCCGGGAATCGCTCCGTCGTAACCGTCGGATTCGATCTGCAGCCGGTGACTTCGATGGGCGGACTCAAGGTCGTTCCCGATCGTGCGCTGGAAGATCTCAGGCCCGATGAAAGCGAGATGCTCATCGTGCCCGGCGGCGACATGTGGGAAGGCGACCATCCGCGATCAGCTGTGAATCAACTGTTGCGTGATTTTACCGCGGCGGGCGTACCGGTCGCCGCCATTTGTGGCGGCACACTCGCCGCGGCGCGCGCGGGCTTGCTCAACGATCGTCGCCACACCAGCAACATGCCGGAGTACATTGGTGAACACGTTTCCGATTACACGGGTGCGTCGCTCTATCAATCGCTTCCGGCGGTGAACGACCGCTCGGTGATCACCGCCAGCGGTCTGGCGCCCGTCGAATTTGCGCGAGAGATCTTCAGGCAGCTCAACATCTTCAACGCCGAGGATGACGAGCTATGGTTCGAGATGTTCAAACACGGCCGGATCCCGGGATCCGCAGCCGTCTGAAAATATCAACGAGGATTTCAGATGGACTGGACTGACTCGCAACGCGCAGAGCTGGCGCGACAATACACTCGCGTCGGTTACGTTCAGGGCGAGTTGTGGCCGGCACCGCCCGACAGTCTGGAGCCGGCAGCATTTCTCGAGTTACTCAAGAGCATACCGAGCGGCGCCGGGCGCGAAGCGTACATAGCGGCGCTGAAGACCGGGAAGCCGGTTCCGAAGATTGTTCCAGAGACCTTCGTCGCCAACAATGAGCTCGCGCTGCACGTCGCAGATCCGGCCGCGGCAGAGAAGTTCTACACTGAAGTGCTCGGCTGCACAGTGTTCGACCGCACGCCGGACTGCATTTCATTGAGCAATGGTCCGCTCAACCTGTACCTCCTTCGCGATCCCAAGCCCCAGCACGATGCGGTTGTGCCTTCGTTCAGTGTGGCGAACCGGGCCGCCGCCATCGCCCAGCTGCAGGCTGCGGGATGCGTGCTCGTACCGATCGGGCCGCACGCACCGGGCGAGTTTTACGTCAAGGATCCACACGGCATCCTGTTCGACGTCGTTGAGCGCGTGACTTAGCGCTCCCGGGAAGCATTCGTCGTGCTCCCAGTCATCACCGTTTCCAACCTGGGCAAGCGTTACGGGCGCACGGTGGCCGTCGACGACGTCTCGCTCGAAGTATTCGAGGGCGAGATCTTCGGGCTGATTGGCCCAAACGGCGCCGGCAAGACTACCACGATGGAGTGCATCGAAGGCAATCGCGTTCCCGACAAGGGCACCATCTCCGTGCTCGGCCTCGATCCGCGTCGCGATGCCAACACGCTCAGGCAGCGGATCGGTGTGCAGCATCAGGAGGCGCAGCTACAGAAGCGGATCAAGGTGTGGGAGGCGGTGGACCTCTGGCGTTCCTTGTACGAGCGCACCGTTGTCGACAGTGACGCCCTCCTCGCCCGGCTCGGTCTCGAGTCCAAACGCAACGCGTGGTTCATGACTCTCTCGGGCGGTCAGAAGCAGCGACTCTTCATCGCGCTCGCGCTCATCCACGAGCCGGAGGTCGTTTTCCTCGACGAGCTGACCACCGGACTCGACCCGCAGGCCCGCCGAGCGATCTGGTCGTTGGTGACGGGGATCAGAGACCGTGGCACGACGGTGGTTCTCACGACACATCTGATGGAGGAAGCCGAGCGACTCTGCGACCGCGTGGCGATCATCGAGCACGGTCGCATTATCGAGGTCGGCAGTCCTGCGGAGCTCGTACGGAAGCATTGCCCGCAACGCAGTGTGGTGTTCACGAGTGATGACGCGAATGTCGCTGAGCGCATGCAGGCACTGGGCGTTGTCGCGCGCGGCGACGGCGTCGGATCCGCATACACGATCTCGGGCGCGGGCGACGATTTCGTGACCGAGGTTATCAACGTCATTGCGCGCGAAGGAATTCGCGTCCGCGGATTCCGCACCGAGATCCCGACGCTCGAGGATGTCTTTCTCAAGTTGACCGGCCACGGGATCAGGGACTGAATGCGACCTAAGTTCCTGCGCGGATTCTGGAAGCTCACCTGGCTCGAAGCCAAGATCTTCACGCGCGAGCCGATGGGCTTCGTCGGCACGCTAATCGTGCCGGTGCTGCTGTTCATCTTCCTGGGGCGCGTTATCGGCTTCAATAAGCCGATGGGTCCGCCTTCGGTCGACATTCCCTTCAACGTCGCTGTCCTGGCAGCGGTCCTGATCGCGATCAACGCGGTGCAGTCACTCGTAGCGATCATATCCATTTATAGAGAGGGAGGCATCCTCAAGCGCCTTCGTTCGACACCGCTTTCGCCGGTGACGATCATGGGGGCGCAGGTCGCGGTGAAGCTCGTGTTCACCGTTGTCAGCCTGGCGCTGCTCATACTCGCGGGCAAGCGAATTTTTCCGGGAGTGATGCGCGTCAACGTGTTCAGCTTCACGCTGGCGCTGGTGCTCGGCACTTTCAGCATCCTGTCCGTCGGATTCGTCATCGCCAGTCTCGTACCGACGGCGAGATTTGCCCAGCCGATCAGCGCGGCGGTGGTTTACCCAATGCTGGCGCTGTCGGGACTATTTTATCCGGTGTCGCGGTTCCCGAGCGCGCTTCGCACTCTCGCATATGTGTTTCCGACCACGCACGCTGTCGCGCTTCTTAACGGCGTGTGGGACGGATCGGGCTGGAGCGCACACTCGATGAACGTCGCGACGTTGCTGCTGCTCTTTGTCGCGTACACCGCTCTCGCTACCAGAGTGTTTCGGTGGGAGTAACTCTTCCGTGGTAGCGGGAAGCGGAATGCGGGAATCGCGAATCGGGAAACTGGTAACGGGTACGGATAACGGATTACAGACAAACGGAAAACGGGAAGCGCGCCCTTCGTGACCTGTAACCCGTTGCCCGTTACGCGTACCCGCTGCCCGCTGCCCGCTGCCCGTTGCCTGC
>DASUZC010000123.1:0-3631 GCA_036377095.1 Gemmatimonadaceae bacterium | reverse complement strand
CGCGGGCCGAGGCGCCGGCGCTGCTCGGGGAGGGGAATGGAGCGCACACCCGTTACGTACTGGCCGGTGAGTGGACTTTCACTGATGCGGGATAACGGTCCGGCGAAAACGATGTTGCCGCCGGCTTCGCCGCTGCCCGGGCCCAGCTCCACCATGTAGTCCGCCATCTCGATCGCCGCGAGATCGTGCTCCACCACCAGCACGCTGTTGCCGGCGTCGCGGAGTTTCTTCAGCAACCGCAGCAACCGATCCATGTCGCGCGGATGTAACCCGATCGAAGGCTCGTCGAGCACGTAGAGTGTGTCGACCAGTTGCGAGCCGAGTGAGTTCGCCAGCCCGATGCGCTGCGCTTCACCACCGGAGAGAGTGCGCGTCGCGCGATTCATCGACAGATAGCCAAGCCCGACGTCGCAAAGGAATGCCACGCGGTCGCGCGTCTCCTTGAGGATCATCTCGGCGACGTGCTGCTCAAAATCAGTGAGCTTCAGCTCGTTCAGCCAGATGAGAAGCCGGTCGACGGGCAGCTCCGCGACCTGCGCAATGTTGAGCCCGCCTACGCGGACATTGAGCGCTTCGGTTTGGAGCTTGGTGCCGTGACACCGCGGACACTCCTGCGCCGTCTGATACTGTCGGAGAAAAACGCGGATGTACTGCTTGTAGCGTTTTTCCTCGAGATCGCGCAGAAACGGAAAGATTCCCTTGTAGCCGCGCGCGCGTGAATTCAGCAGCAACTGTCGATGCTGCGCGCTGAGTCGATCCCACGGCTTGTCCATCGGGATCCGCTCCCGCTTTGCAAACTCTGCCAGCTGGCGGCGCTTGTTCTCGTAGCGCGGCTTCGTCCATGGATCGATGGCGCCATCTCGCAGCGAACGATTGGGGTGCGGGACGACGAGCGACTCGTCGTATTCCAGAATGGCGCCAAAGCCGTTGCACTGTGGGCACGCACCCCGAGGATTGTTGAACGAAAAAAGCTGCGGTGTCGGCGCCGGTGCGATGGTGCCGTCATTGGGGCACTCGAACCGTTCCGTGAAACGCAGTTTCGTAACGTGCCTGCCATCGATCGGTGACACGACTTCATGGGCGAGGAGCACGACGCAATCGCCTTCCCCCTCCGCGAAAGCAGTCCCGACGGCGTCGCTCAATCGTGCGGCGCTTTCCGGTGAGACGGAAAGGCGGTCGACGACAACGAGAAGCTCCTTCGTCCGGGTGATGTCCCGCTTCGAGTCAGCGAGCTCGTCGAGGTGGAACACGGCGCCATCGAGAGCCACGCGCAGAAATCCCTGCGCGCGCAGGTTCTCGACTACCACCTCATGAGTGACTTTGTTCGACAGACGCAGCGGGAACGTGAGGTAGAAACGCGTTCCCTCCGGCAGCTTCATTACCGTGTCGCAGACCGACTGGACCGTGTCCGGCTTTATTTCCCTGCCGCATGTCGGACAAAATGTGTGACCGACGCGCGCCCATAACAGACGCAGATAATCGTAGATCTCGGTGGCGGTGCCGACGGTGGATCGTGAAGTCTTCGTCGGATTCTTTTGCTCGATCGCGACCGCCGGTGAGAGTCCCTCCACTGAATCGACGTCAGGTTTCTCCATCCGCTCGAGGAACTGCCGAGCGTACGAAGAAAGGGATTCCACGTAACGCCGCTGTCCCTCTGCGTAAATCGTGTCGAACGCGAGCGAAGACTTTCCCGAGCCCGACGGTCCGGTGACGACTGTCACCGTGCGACGTGGAATCTCGAGATCGAAGCCCTTGAGGTTATGCTGGCGCGCGCCGCGGACGATCAGACTGTCTTTCACAATCCAAATCTAAACGCAGCACCGAACATCCGCCGAATTGGCGGGAAGCGGGCAGCGGGACGCGGAACGCGGGGACTACGGACGACCTCAGCTACAATCGTCGGACGAGTCTGCCGAGGAGGAGAAGAACGATGGCGCCGACCGTCGCGATACCGATCGAGCGAAAATCAAGCACTCCGGGACCGGTGATCGTCCCCCACCCGAAGAAACGAGTGCCGAGCCACCCTCCGATGAAGGCGCCAACGATGCCGAGAAGGATGGTGATGATACAACCAGAAGGGTCCCGCCCTGGCACCAGAAACTTCGCCAGTGTTCCGGCAACCAGGCCGAGCAGTATCCAGTAGAGCCAGAGCGGCAAACCCTTGTCCTGCTAAAGTGCGAGTGGCGCTAAGGAACGCGTGGCGTACTGCGGCCTCTGGTCGCCATGCGATAGATCCAGAGGAGAATCAGCGCGCCGATGATTGCCAGGATGATGCTCTGGATGGAAAAGCCGTTGAGTCCAACGCCGGTGAGCATGTTGCCCAGGAAGCCGCCAATGAACGCGCCCACTATGCCGATGATCATGGTGACGATAATGCCGCCGGGATCATTGCCCGGCATGATGGCCTTGGCAATCGCGCCGGCGATCAGGCCAAGGACGATCCATGCGAGAATTCCCATCTTCCCTCCAGTAAGGTTGTACGTCAGCCGACAGGATGGAACATCGGTGCCCCGGAGCAGGTGCAACCTGCGTACCATAGGTGGCATGGCGGCGTAGCGTCGCACTTGCAACCCGGCTAGGATACGGCTGAATGACAGTCCCCGCAACCCACGCGCACGAAGACGACGTACTAGGCAAAGCATATGACGGCAGGCTGATGCGTCGCCTGCTTGTTTACACACGTCCGTATCGCGCGCTGATGTACGGCGCGTTTGCGCTGCTCTGCGTTGAAGGCGGAATCCAGGTCGTCGGTCCGCTGCTGACCCGGCGAGTAATCGACGTAGCTGTGCCGGCGCGCGATGTAAACACGGTAGTGCTTTGTACCGTTCTCTTCTTCGGCGCGCTCGTTACCGAGTTCCTTACATCGTATGGGCAGACCTGGCTCACGAGTCTGCTGGGCCAGCGCGTGATGCGGGATTTGCGGATGGAGATCTTCGGTCATCTGCAGCGGCTCTCCGTCACCTACTTCGATCGCAACCCGGTCGGCCGGTTGATCACTCGTGTGACGTCCGACGTCGAGACTCTCAACGAGCTGTTCACCTCCGGCGTCGTCGCCGGCCTCGGCGATTTGTTCACGCTGGTGGCAATCAGCGTCGCGATGTTGATCATGGATTGGCGCCTCGCGCTCTGGTCATTCGCCGTCATTCCTTTCGTAATCCTGGTCTCCGGAATGTTCCGTAGAGGCGTGCGCGAGACATACCGCGACATCCGCGTCCGCATTGCGCGCATCAATGCTTTTCTGCAGGAGCGGCTGACCGGAATGCGTATCGTGCAGCTGTTCGGTCAGGAAAGGCGCGAAGCAAACCGCTTCGAAGAGCTGAATCGCGAACACCTCGATGCGCAGCTGAAATCGATCACCGTCTACGCGCTGTATTTCCCCGCGATCGAGCTGTTGACGTCGGTAGCGCTGGCAATTCTGATCGTGGCCGGCGCCTCACGCGTGCACGCCACTTTGCTCAGCGTCGGGACCGTCGCCGCGTTCTTGCAGCTCGTGCGCCGGTTCTTTCAGCCGCTGCAGGACCTCTCCGAGAAGTACAACATCCTGCAGACGGCGATGGCGAGCTCGGAGCGGATCTTCACCCTGCTCGACACGGTACCGAGCGTGCCCGACCGCGGCGAGTTCGTCGACATC
>DASUZC010000122.1:0-3286 GCA_036377095.1 Gemmatimonadaceae bacterium | reverse complement strand
TCGGCCAGGCGATCGTAGATCATGTCGACGATCTCGGCGGCGGTCGTCGTCTGGACGAGAGATGGAATCAGCGCATCAGGGTCGCCGCCCGCCGCGATCGCCATCGTCCCGCCGGCGCTCTTGCCCGATTCAGTGCCGCATGCCAGGAGCAACGCAGTGCAAAGGAGTCCCGTGTATCTCATCGCCGCCATGTCCAACCCTCGTCGAGAAATTGCGGAACGCGCTCTAGTGCAGCAGCGCGGACATCGTCCTCATCCAGCTCCGTCACTGCATTGTCCTCGAGCGACCGGACGGCTTCACGCATCGAGCCGGCGATTTCAAAAGGATCGGGCGTGCGGCCGAGCAGCGAGTGCAAGGACGCCGGCGGCGTCCATTGGTGACTGGCTATCGGCGACGCTGACAAATCCAGCAGCGACGACTGGTCATCATCGACGAGGATCGAGCCGTGTTGCAACAAGGCGCCGTTCTCCCGCAACTGCGCGCTCCCGACCAGTTTGGCGCCACCCGCAATCAGCTCTCCCTTCGCCGGCGTCTCGAAGCACGGCCTGACGCTCGGCGCTTGCGCGCGTTCGTCTCCCGCGGCCGCTTCGACCAGCACGCCCAGCCGACTCAGTCCGAGCTGCAGAATGCGATTGATTTGCGAATAGGTCTCGTGCAGGCTGGCGCCGTCGATCGGAGCAGCGACGCTGTAGGTGACTTCCCGGTGGTGAAGAATAGCGCGTCCGCCGGTCGGTCGGCGTACGACGTCGATATCAGCTGCGCGAATTTTTTTCAGATCGTAAAGACCAGCCGCGGGCTGATTTCGCCCGAATGAGAGCGTCGGCCGGCTCCACGAGTAGATACTGAAGATGGCTTCGCCGGTTCGTGAGGCGCGAGCCTGAAGCGCGACATCTCGCGCCATGTTCTCAGCGCCCGAGCGAGGCGGTGCGAGCAGAAAACGCCAGCGGAAATTGCTTCGCCAGGGTTGCATAGAGTGTTAAATTGTCACTCCTATGAGCACCACAATCAAGCACGTTGAAAACGCGATTCCACACGCTGAATCTTTCGTTCCAAGACACGTAGGACCCGATGAGCGAGATGTGGCCGAGATGACGAAGTTCCTCGGCCAGCCCTCGCTCGACGCGCTTATAGACGCGACGGTGCCGCGGAAAATCAGGATGCGGCACCAGTTGGAGCTTCCGAAGGGTCTCACCGAGCTCGAGGTTCTGACTTATTTCCGCGCGCTGGCGGCGAAGAATCAGGTCTTCCGCTCGTTCATCGGGATGGGCTACTCGGACTGCGTCACCCCGCCCGTGATTCAGCGAAACATTCTGGAGAACCCGGGCTGGTACACCGACTACACGCCGTACCAGGCGGAAATCGCGCAGGGAAGGCTGGAGGCGCTGCTCAATTTCCAGACGATGGTGATGGATTTGACGTCGATGGAAATCGCCAATGCATCGCTGCTGGATGAAGCCACTGCCGCGGCTGAGGCGATGACGATGAGCTACGCGCTCAAGGGAAAACCCGGTAAGGAGATTTTCCTCGTCGCGTCGGAGTGCCATCCACAAACGATCGACGTCGTGAAAACGCGCGCAAGCGTGCGCGGGATCGAGGTCCGCGTCTCGAGCTACGCGGACTTCAGAGTAACGCCTGAAGTATTCGGCGTTCTGGTGCAGTACCCGGCGACCGACGGCGCGGTATGCGATTACACCAAGACAGCGGAGTTGGCCCACGCCAACGATGCGCTGGTGACCGTGGCGGCTGACATTCTCAGTCTCGTGCTGTTGACGCCGCCCGGCGAATGGGGCGCCGACATCGTCGTCGGCAATACTCAGCGCTTCGGTGTGCCGCTAGGCTATGGCGGTCCGCACGCCGCCTATTTCGCGACGCGCGACGAATTCAAGCGGCATATCCCCGGACGGATCATCGGCGTGTCACGCGATGCCGACGGCAAGCCCGCTCTGCGCATGGCACTGCAAACCCGCGAACAGCATATTCGGCGCGAAAAGGCGACCAGCAATGTCTGCACTGCCCAGGTACTGCTGGCAGTTGTGGCGAGCATGTACGCCGTGTATCACGGGCCGCAGGGGCTGACGCGTATTGCGCGCCGGGTTCACGGTTATGCGGTAGCACTCAGCGAGGGACTGCGCCGTCTCGGCTTCACGATCGCCCACGACGACTTCTTCGACACGATCCGCGTCGCGCTAGGCAAGCGCAATGCACAGCAGATCGTTGACGAGGCTCAGAGTCGTCGCATGAACGTGCGGTTCATGGAAGACCGCACCATTTGCATCGCTCTCGATGAGACGGTCAACAACGACGACATCAACAATCTCCTTGCTGCTTTTAATGGGGGTAAGGACACAGACTTCGGAGTCGAGGATATCGCGCCCAACGTCGACACTCGGTACGACGAGCGTTTCAATCGGACGACGTCGTTCCTGACGCATCCGGTGTTCAACAAGCATCACGCCGAAACCGAAATGCTCCGTTACATGAACAAGCTGCAGTCGCGCGACCTGTCGCTCGTTCATTCGATGATTCCGCTCGGATCGTGCACGATGAAGCTCAACGCGACGGCGGAGATGATGCCGATCACGTGGCCGGGATTCGCGAAGATCCATCCATTCGCGCCGCTCGATCAGACTGACGGTTATCGCCAGCTGTTCGACGAGCTGGAGAGCGCGCTCTCGGAGATCACCGGGTTCGCGGCGGTGTCGCTACAGCCCAACGCGGGTTCACAGGGTGAGTTTGCTGGACTGCTCGTGATCCATGCGTATCATGCGGCGAGGAACGAAGGGCATCGCAACGTATGCCTCATCCCGCAGTCGGCGCACGGAACGAATCCGGCGAGCGCAGTGATGGCGGGGATGCGCGTGGTGGTGGTGAAGACGGATGAGCGTGGCAACATCGACGTCGCCGATCTGCGCGCGAAAGCCGAGGAGCACGGGCTGAACCTGGCGGCGCTGATGGTGACCTATCCGTCCACCCACGGCGTGTTCGAGGAATCGATCGTCGAGATTTGCGACATCGTGCACAAATACGGCGGGCAGGTTTACATGGACGGCGCCAACATGAATGCGATGGTTGGGCTGTGCCGGCCGTCGGACATCGGTGCCGACGTCTGCCATCTGAATCTCCACAAGACATTCTGCATCCCGCACGGCGGTGGCGGGCCGGGCATGGGCCCGATTGGAGTCGCGAAGCATCTGGTGCCGTTTCTCCCCGGACATCCGGTCGTGCGACTCGATGGTCGCGATCAAGTCGGCGCTGTCTCGGCCGCACCGTGGGGCAGTGCGAGCAT
>DASUZC010000121.1:0-23099 GCA_036377095.1 Gemmatimonadaceae bacterium | reverse complement strand
GCCCCAGGTCCCGGAGGGCGTTTGCCTGCTAACTCCGTCAGGACCCCGAAGGTAGCAGCGGCATGCGGTGTCAAACGTTGCTCCGTCAGGCCTGGGGTACTCCCGCCTCGCAATGTCCCTCGCACTCGCCCGTAAATACCGACCAAAGACCTTCGCTGACGTCGCCGTCCAGTCGCACGTTTCCAATACGCTGCGCGGCGCGATCGCCAGAGGCCGTGTCGCACACGGCTATCTGCTTTGTGGACCGCGTGGCGTAGGCAAAACGACGCTCGCCAGAGTGCTGGCAATGGCGCTCAACTGCGAGAACAAACGCGATGATGGCGAGCCGTGCGGTGTCTGCGTCTCTTGTCAGCGCATCTGGAGCGGATCGTCCAGCCTCGACGTCGTGGAGATCGATGCCGCGTCCAATCGCGGCGTCGATGACGCTCGCGATTTGCGCGAGCGTGCGATGTACGCGCCGTCGGGCGACGATCGCTACAAAGTCTACATCGTAGACGAAGCGCACATGCTGACGCGTGAAGCATGGAACGCGCTGCTCAAGATTCTCGAGGAGCCGCCGCCGCGCGTTGTGTTTGTCTTCGCCACGACAGAGCCGCAGAAGATCGCGCAGTCGGCCGCACCAGTTCTCAGTCGCCTCCAGCGCTTTGATCTCAAGCGCATCGGCGTCGCTGACATCAACCGGCGACTGTCGAGTGTGCTGCAACAGGAAGGCGTAGCCGTCTCCGACGACGCGCTGGCTCTGATCGCGCGTGCTGCCGACGGCTCGATGCGAGACGCGCTGAGCCTGGCGGACCAGGTGATGGCCATCGGTGAAGGTACCGTAACGGCTGAGCGTGTTCGCGACGCTCTCGGCCTCGCCCCCGAGGATGAGTTCATCAACATCCTCGACATTGTCGCCGAGCATCGGGCTGGTGAGGTATTCCCTGCCGTCAACAAACTCGCCGACGCTGGAATTGATTTCGGGGTATTCCTCTCGGGCTTCGCGGACATGCTGCGCGCACAGCTGACCGTCGTTCTCAACGACAAAGCCGATGGTATTTCGGCGCACGCACTCGCGGCGCTGCGCCAGCGTCGCGAGAAATTCACCGCCGGCGATTTGCTGCGCATGATCAGCGCGATCAACGAGCTGGAGCCAAACTTCCGCAAGAGCGGGCAGCAGCAACTGCTTGTCGAGATGCTGCTGGTAAGAATGGCGCTGCTCGATCGCACAGTCTCGATGGAGGATCTGCTCAAGGGACTGGGCGATGACTCGCGTCCCGATCGTGTTGAAGGCGCTGCTGCGGCGTCTCGTCCGGCGCCGCAGCCCGCACCGACGATGCGTCCGCGACCCGTCACTCGACCGGGCTATCCGCCCCAGCTTGAAGTGCCCAACGTCGTTCCTCCCGAGCCGCCGAAACAGTCTCAGCCGGCCGCCAACGAGAATCAATTGCGCGAGATGAAACGCGCAATGGAAGCGACGGCACAGGATTCGAACCGCAGTCGCATGACCCCCGAGGCGCTGAAAGAAGAGCGCATCGGAATGCTGCGGCAAAAGGACCCCGCACTCGGCGCCGCCATCGATGAGCTCGACCTGGAGCTACTCGACTAAAATTCTTTCCGGTTCTGAAAGCCATGGCTGATTTCAGCAAGATTTTCGAGCAGGCGCAGCAGATGCAGGCCCGCATGCAGCAGGTACAATCCGAACTCGAAAAACAGACCGTCACCGCAGCCGCGGGCGGCGGTATGGTGACCGTCGAAGCCGACGGTAAGGGCACCATCACGCGCGTCAAGATCGATCCAAGCGTCGCTGATCCGAAGGACGTGGAGATGCTGGAGGATCTCGTTCTCGTCGCAGTCAACGAAGCCCAGAAAAAAGCCGCCGAGCTTGCGAAGAGCGAGATGGGTCGGCTCGCGGGCGGTCTCAACCTTCCGTTCAAGCTGCCTTTTTAGTGGGCGCGATTGATGATCTAGCAGCGGAGCTGTCGAAACTGCCCGGAATCGGGCGGAAGACGGCGCTGCGACTCACCTACCATCTCCTCAAGCAGTCTCCTGAACAGTCGCACCGCCTTGCCGAGGCGCTGACCACCCTCGCCGACAAGGTCAAGCCATGCCCGCGCTGTTTCAACCTGACAGAGGAAGATTTGTGCTCCATTTGCCGTGACCCCCGCAGGGATACGGGAGTCATCTGCGCAGTAGAGGAAGCATCAGATATCGGCGCAATTGAGCGGTCTGGCGAATTCCGGGGCGTCTATCACGTCCTGGGCGGACGCTTGTCCCCCCTGGACGGCATCGGCCCTGAGGATCTTACCATTCCGCAGCTGGAGATCAGAGTGTCAGCCGGAGTCGTCCGCGAAGTGATAATTGCCACCAATCCCAGTATCGAAGGTGAGACGACAGCCCTCTACGTTCAGCGGAGGCTGGCGCGACACGACGTGACGATCAGTCGCATCGCGCGCGGTCTGCCCGTTGGCGGCGACCTGGAGTACGCGGATGGCGTGACCATTGCCCAAGCGTTGACCGCACGGAGGGCAATGTCATGAGCAGGCCACGCGGCGCCAGATTCGTTGCGGTGGGGTTCCTCGGCGGGGTAGCTGCCGGCTCCCTGATGTGGAGCCGAATGCAGAGGAATTGCCGGCGCAATCTCTTCTCGCGTAACCCGCTGTTCCGGGTTGCGGCGCTGGGATACTTGCGCGGCAAACCGACCGTCACCACCGCGCAGCTGCTCCGCGAGTACGTGGCTTGGGAACGACGCCCCATTCTCCGCCAGCGCGGCGTCCGGATGCTCAAGCGTCTCGAATCAACGCTGTGACCGGAGCACGATGACCGCCGGCACGGCCAACTGGTCGTTCACTCAGGACGACTTCACAGCGATAACTGAATCACTGCGACGCTTCCTTGGCGAGACCAAGTCGCTCTGCGCGCTGCTTGTCGACCGTTCCGGGCAGCTCGTGACCACGGTTGGCGACGCACCCGGCCTGGACACGACTGCTTTTGCGACCCTGACCGCCGCCGATTACAGCGCCAACGATCAGCTGGCGAAACTCGTCGGTGAGAGTGACTTCTCCAGTCTCTTTCATCAGGGAGAAAAATCAATTTACGTCGCCGATATCGCGCGCCGCCTGCTGCTCGTTACAATTTTCGATTCGCGCACGACCGTCGGACTCGTTCGTTTACGCATGAAGGACGAGGTCGAGGAGTTGACGCAGTTGATCGATCGTGTATTCTCACGCGGTCGCAACGGCGACGCGCCCAAGGAGAAACTGCTCAAGGGCGCGGATGACGAAATCGACAAACTCTTCAACTGGTGAGGAAGAGCTAGACCGTGTCGATGATCAACTACGCCTCGCGCGAGATCAATTGTAAGATCGTTTACTATGGTCCCGGGCTTGGCGGCAAGACAACGAATCTCGAGCACGTCTACGGCAAGGTGAAGCCGGAGACGCGCGGCAAGCTCATTTCGCTCGCGACCGAAACCGAGCGCACGCTGTTTTTCGACTTCCTGCCCGTCGACCTTGGCACCATTCGCGGCTTCAAGACGCGCTTCCACCTCTACACGGTGCCCGGACAGGTCTATTACAATGCCAGCCGCAAGCTCATACTCAAGAACGTGGATGGCATCGTATTCGTCGGCGACTCTCAGGCCGAGCGAATGGAAGCCAACCTCGAGTCCATGCAAAACCTCTACGACAACATGGCCGAGTATGGTTACGATCTGACCCAGATGCCGTTCGTCATTCAGTACAACAAGCGCGATCTTCCCAATGCGGCGCCGATCGAGGATCTCCAGGCGGCACTGAATCCCGGCTGGGAAGTCGAGGACGGGGCAAAGCAACGGGTGCAGCCGGACCCGTATCATGCCGGGCAAAACCTCGTCGAACAGCTTTCGGGCGGTGAATGGATCGAGCGCGCACCATACTTCGAGGCAATCGCCGTGCAGGGTGATGGTGTGTTCGACACGCTAAAGGCCGTTAGCAAGCTCGTGTTGAAGGCGCTCGCCTAGAGACGCCGGAGGCCGCGGGTGAATCTTCCCAACACGATCACCGCTGGCCGCATTCTCGCGGCGCCGTTCATCGCCGCGCTGCCATTCATAGCGTCCCCCGGCGCGCGCGCAGTAGCGTTCGTGCTCTACGTGGTAGCAGCACTCACAGATTACTACGACGGCTGGCTCGCGCGGACACGGAATCTCATCACCGATCTGGGGCGATTACTCGATCCCCTCGCGGACAAGCTGCTGCTGTTCGCGACGTTGATCCCGATGTTCGTATTGATGGCTCCTCCCGACGATCCGTTCGTTCCGACGCGCGCCGAGAGCATTGATGCCGCTCGCCTGCAGTTCCAGACGCCGTGGGGCAGCGTTGGATTGCCGTGGTGGATCGCGGCAATCGTGATCGGCCGGGAACTCTTCATGACGGTCTTTCGCCAGGCCGCGGCCCGGCGTGGCGTCGTCATCTCGGCGATCGGGCCGGCAAAATGGAAAACCGGCTTTCAATCGGTGTGGGTGGGATCCGCGTACTTCTGGTTTTTCGCGTCGACGTTAGCGAGAACTGCCGGGTGGAGTAGCGCGCCGTGGCGTGCCTTCGCTTACTTCAATGGCATCGTCGGCACCGTCACCATGATCGCTGCCGTTTTTCTTACCCTTTATTCATTGGCGCTTTACCTCAAGCGCTACTCCGGAGCATTTGCCGCTTGAACGACCAGCGGGTCGAGCTGATCACCATTGGTGACGAGCTCCTCCTCGGTTTTACGATCGACACGAATGCCGCCCACATCTCCCGTGCGCTGGCTGAACAGGGGATAGAGGTCGTTCGCAGAACGACAGTCGGCGATGAGGCGGAAGGCATCGCGCAAGCCGTTCGCGAAGCGCTGGATCGAACAGGAGCGGTGATTACCACCGGTGGACTGGGCCCGACCAGCGACGATCTGACGAAACCGGCAATAGCCAGAATCTTCGGCCGCGAGATGAAACTCGACGAGCAAATCGCGACGGCTCTGGAGCAGCGCTGGCGGGCGCGATTTCCCAACAGCTCGTTTCCCAAAACCAATCGCACTCAAGCCGAAATTCCGGAAGGCTCGCGCATCCTCACCAACCGTCACGGTACTGCGCCCGGCATCTGGCTCGAGGACGACCGTGGTCGGTGGGTAGCGATGATACCGGGCGTACCGCGGGAGATGAGGGGAATGTTGGCGGACGAGTTGCTGCCGGCGATCCGATCGCGCTTTCCAGATGCCCGCAGTTCCGTCGTCTCCGGCACGGTGCGCACTACCGGCATCGCCGAGTCGGCCATCGCCGAGATTCTGGGTGACCGGTTTCTGGCGGGTCTCGGTGACGGCTTCAACGAGCTTTCACTCGCTTATTTGCCCGGCATTGCCGGTGTTGACCTACGGGTGACGGCCCACGGGCTGCCGAAGGAGCGCGCGGAGTCCCTGGTTCGCCAGGCTGTCATGAAACTGCGCGAGCAGGTGTCGTCGTACGTCTATGGAGAAGGCGAAGACGACCTTGCCGCCGTAGTGATCGCTCGTTGCCGCGAGCTCGGTCTCAAGCTGGCAGTTGCCGAAAGCTGCACTGGCGGGTTGGTCGGCGAGCGCATCACCAACATTCCGGGATCGAGCGAAATTTTTCTGGGTGGAATCATCGCGTATGACAACGCGGTCAAGCGCCATGCTTTGGGCGTCAGCTCACAGACGCTCGAGCGTAATGGAGCAGTGAGTGAAGAGGTGGCGCTGGAGATGGCGGCGGGAGTAAAGCAAAAACTGAAGGCAGACGTCGGGATTGCTGTGACGGGGATTGCGGGACCCGGCGGTGGAACGCCTGAGAAGCCCGTAGGACTCACGTGGATCGTCGTTGACGCGACACAAGCCAAGGCACGGCGCTTCCATCTGATTGGCGATCGGGCTGAGATCAGACAACGCGCGGCGCAGGCCGCACTGGAGATGGTGCGGAGGGCGCTTCAAACCGGTTAACTTTACGATCATGAAGCACTCGAAGAAAAAAGGGTCGCAGACCCAGGTCTCTGGCCACGAAGAGGGTGGTCAGCATACTGAATTGCCTGATCAGGATGTGATGGGATCCGCCGACGATTTCGCTCCGGGCGGATCGAGTCAGGGTGACGGCCAGAGCGACGTGGGACTGGATACACGACCCGGCGTTGCGCAGGATCCACCAGGCACTGGTAGCGAAACAGCCACCACGCAGCGCACCGCACCCGATGCCGGCGCTCCCTCGGATGCAGCTACCGAGCGCGACAGGTATTTGAGACTCGCTGCCGAATACGACAACTTCCGCAAGCGCTCTGCAAAGGAGCGGCAGGACGCCGGCGCACGTGCGCAGGGCGACCTCGTCCGTCAGCTGATCGAGGCACTGGATGATGTCGCACGCTTCGCTCACGTCGATCCTGCATCGACGGACGCGGTGACAGTCGTGCAAGGCGTCGACATGGTTGAGAAAAAACTTCTAAAAGCGCTCGGCAGCGCCGGGCTCGAAGTCATCAATCCGGTTGGAGAGACATTCGATCCCGCATTGCACGAAGCCGTCGCCACTGAGCCGACATCGGCGAAAGAGGATGACCACGTCGTTTCGCGCGTGTATCAACCGGGGTACGTGTTCAAGTCTCAGCTGCTGAGACCGGCCCGCGTCGTGGTCAAGCAGTGGCAGGGCTGACTTCGTTAGCAGCACGCTGAATGCCCCAGACGAAAGATTTCTACGCCGTCCTCGGCGTTCCTTCCACCGCTTCGCAGGACGAAATCAAGAAGGCTTATCGCAAACTGGCGAAGAAGTATCACCCCGATGCGAATGCCAACGATCCAAAAGCGGGTGAGCGCTTCAAGGAAATCTCGGAAGCGAACAACGTTCTGAGCGACGCCGAGAAGAGGAAACAGTACGACGAGATGCGCCGCCTCGGCGCCTTTGACGGCGGAGGATTTGGCGGCGGATTCGGCGGGTTCGGTTCGCGCGCACGCGGGGGAGCGGGGACCGGACCTCGCGGCGGCGCGCAGACGATCAACTTCCAGGACTTCGACATTGGTGGTCTGGGCGGACTGGGTGATCTCTTCAGCTCGATGTTCGGCGGGAGCGAATCTGGTAAGGGGGCCCGCCAACAATCGCCCGAGCAGGGCCAGACGGTTGAAGTCTCGCTCGACATTCCTTTCCGCACTGCCGCGCGCGGCGGAAAAATGCCAATCGAGCTCGAGGTCAGCGAAGAATGCGGCACCTGCCACGGCAGCGGAGCAGCGCCGGGAGCGTCGATCAAGGTCTGTCCGGAGTGCAACGGTCGTGGCGTGATCTCATTCGGACAGGGCGGGTTCGCCGTCAATCGGCCGTGTCCCGTCTGCCTCGGGCGAGGGCAGGTTCCGACAGAGCGCTGCCCGACGTGTCATGGCACTGGTGAAGTGCGCGCCCGTAAGAAAGTGCTGATCAATGTGCCACCCGGCGTTGATACCGGCTCGAAGATCCGGCTCAAGGGGCAAGGCGGCAAAGGGACACGCAACGGCCCACCCGGCGATCTGATCATCACGTTCAACGTTCTGCCTGACAAGTTCTATAAGCGCGACGGTCTCGATGTGATCGCCGCAGTACCGCTGAATATCGCCCAAGCGACACTCGGCACGAAGATCAGTGTACGCACACTCGATGGAAAAAAGGTCGCGATCAAGATTCCGCCTGGAACACCATCGAGCAAACGCTTTCGCGTGCGCGGGCAGGGAATTCAGAAGGGCGAAAAGAAGGGCGATCTCATCGTCGAGGTAGCGATCCAGGTTCCGGAAAAGCTTTCGGAAGAGCAGGAGAGAATGATGAAGGAGTTCGCAGAATCGGGTGGGATGAAGTACTGATTAACCGCGCGTCACCCCTTTCATCTCCCTCATGTGAATTGGAATTCTGGGCACCGGAGTAGTTGGCAAGACGCTCGGCCATAAGGCCTGAACACGGTTACGGCCGCCTTGATGGTCGAGGCGTCGATCATTCCCGAGCCGGCTGGTAGTTTTCCGTTGATATCTTAGAGCCGCCTGATCCAGATATTCCGAAAGCGTATCGGATTCCCGTGGTCCTGCAACGCCAACGACTCCTGCGGTGAATGGGCGAGGTAAACCGGCGCGCGATCGTTGTACGTGACTCCGTAGATCTCGACGTTGTTCTGAATCAGAACTCCGTTGTGCAACACCGTTACTCGCGCACGATCGACAACCTTGCCCATCTCATCGAAGCGGGGCGCGTGGAAGATGATGTCGTACGCCTGCCACTCGCCTGGCTTGCGTGATGCGTTGACCAAGGGCGGGTACTGCTTGTAGACGGAGCCGGCCTGACCATGGTAGTACGTCTCGTTCTGGTACGAGTCGAGTACCTGCACTTCGTACCGTTCCATCAGAAAGACGCCGCTGTTGCCCCGCTCCTGTCCCTCGCCTTTGACAACCGACGGCGTCGCCCATTCGATATGCAGCTGCGCGTCGCCGAACTTGTCTACCGTTGCGATGCCACCCGCGCCCGGTTTTACCTCGACGTATCCGTCACGAAGGATCCATTTCGCTGGGCTCCCGTCGGCAGAGCGCCAGTGCGAGAGATCCTTGCCATTGAATAGCACGACTGCATCCGATGGCGGGTCGGAGTTTGTGACCCCGGGAGTTACGATTGCGGGCGCGGTCTTCGGCGCCGGATATGGCGGAGCAGCCTCCGGTGCCTGCGCCTTTGCCGAAGAGATCGCGCACGCGATTATGGCAGCTACCGCGAAGCACGGTCTCACCATGGGAGCTGCGGTGAGCGGTAATAATTCCAGCCGAGGTATTGCCAGCGTGGCTCGTGGGTGACGAGACGTGAGCGGAAACTTTCCCAGTTGCGCGTGGCCTGCGGCGTCCAGCCGATCTCCGCTACAGCGGGCATGCGTGGTAAAGCCAGGTAGAATACTGCGCCGATGTTGCGTACCGTCTCGCTCCAGATCGGCGCTTCAACACCCAGTATGCTCTGCTCCGGCACTCCCTTCAGATACATCGCCGGATCCCAGTCATACGCGTCACGCACCTCGATAAATGCCGCCCAATTCAATCCAAGCTCGGTGGCGGGCGTGTACTTCATGTCGAGATAGATCTTGTTCGATGGGGACATGATCAGCTTGGCGCCCTGGGCGACGGCGGCTGTCGCGGAATCACTCTTCCACTGCTGTGCGACTGTAGTCGGAAGCAGGCGCGCTTTCGTGATTTCCTCCCAGCCGATCATCCGCTTGCCGTACTTGTTGACGATTGCCTGAACGCGCTCGACGAACTTCACGTATTGCTGGTTGGTCAGTGACTGGACTTCGTCGCCGCCAATGTGGAAATAAGGGCCCGGAGTCATCGAGCTGATTTCTCGAACGATGTCGTCGACATAGGCATAGGTGCCTTCCTTGTCGACACAGAGGCTGCTCCAGCCTACGTCCGTCCCGGTATATAGGCCAGTCTGACGTTGGCTACATCCGAACTCAGGGTAACCGGTAAGACCCGCATTACTGTGGGCCGGCATGTCGATTTCCGGCACGATCATGATGTAACGAGCTGCAGCGTAGCGGATGATGTTCTGGTAATCCTGCTGGGTGAAAAACCCGCCGGGCCCACCACCGACCTGCGTTTGCGATCCAACCTCGGTCAACTTGGGCCGGGAGTTGAGCTGAATGCGCCAGCCCTGGTCATCGGCAAGATGCAGATGCAGCACGTTCATCTTGTACAGCGCCAGCAAGTCGATGTACTGCTCCACTTCGCGCGGCGTGAAGAAATGCCGGGCCACATCGAGCATCGCTCCGCGCCAGGCAAACCGTGGGTAGTCGGTGATGGTCAACGCCGGAATCGTCCACTCGTTTCGATCGACTCCCATTTCGGATTCGATCTGAACCGGCAGCAGCTGTCTGATGGTCTGAGCGCCGTGAAACAGACCAGCGGGACGATTGGCGACGACTACTACTGAGTCTGCAGTAACGGTGAGCCGATATCCTTCGTCGCCGAGCGAGGCGTTACCGCCGGACAGCCTGAACACGATCGCGCCAGGTGTCGCCGCGCCGCTGACAACGTTCACCGGGTAGCCGGTCGGCGGGCGAATTAACGCCGCCAGCATTTCCCCGATCGCCGCTGCTTCAGTGTTGCCAGCGTCGACGACGATGTTGGAGGTGCGTTGCAGCGTGAAGGGTGTTCCCGATGCGTACGAGATCGAAACGGGCGCTGGTACGAGCTGCGGCTGGCGTGCGACGACGGGCTGCGGAGTTGGAACAGAGGTGGGCTGGCATGCAACTCCCAACAGCGCGGTTGCGAACAAGGCAACATTCACGCGGTCCTGCAGCGATCCAATCACACGCATAACGCCGGGCCTCCCTCAGAAGGTTTGCTCGGCGAATTTGCCGAGCCTTATGCCGCTAGTACGGGAAGAGAGCTACGCTGCTGGCGCGCTGACTCGATAAAACCGCCGCCGAGCACGCGCTCGCCGTCATAGAGTACCACCGACTGGCCTGGAGTGATAGCCGACACCGGCTCGTCGAGCGCGATCTCGAGCTCGTCACGATCGATGCGAACAATCTCCGCCTGTGCCAGCGGGGCACGGTGGCGAACTCGCACACTGACTCGCGTACCAACTGCGGGGCGCTCGGTGAGCCAGTTGATCTCGCGCGCGATGAGTCCGCTGCCGAGCAACTCCTCGCGCGTGCCAATGACTACAGCGCGACTCTCCGGGCGGATGGCGATGACGTACATCGGGTGCGGGAAACCACCCGGCACGCCACGCCGCTGACCAACGGTGTAGCGAGCGAATCCAGAGTGGTGCCCGATCACGGCTCCGCTGGACGTCATTATCGGTCCGGCCTGCAACGCCGGGGCATTGGCCGGAAGTCTCGACTCGAGTATCCGCATGTAATCCCCATCCGGCACGAAGCAGATTTCCTGACTCTCCGGCTTTTCGGCGATTACTTCGAGGCCCATCGCGTGCGCGCGGGCACGTGTGCGAGGCTTGTCCAGCTCTCCGACGGGCAGCAGCATGCGCGAGAGAACGTCGCGATCGATTCCCCACAGAAAGTATGTCTGGTCCTTGTTGGCATCGACGCCGCGGTGCAACTCGCCATTGACGACGCGCGCGTAGTGGCCGGTTGCGATCCACTGTGCGTCGATCGCATCCGCCTTTTTCAGGAAATCACGGAACTTGGTGAACGTGTTGCAGCGCACGCACGGAATCGGTGTCCGTCCGCGCGCGTACTCATCGACGAAATTGTCGACGACGTCGTGACCAAACCGGCTCTCCAGATTGAGCACGTAGTGGGGAATTCCGAGCTGCTCACAGACGCGCCGAGCATCGTTCACTGAATCGAGCGAGCAACAAGGGCGATCAGGCACGTCAGTGCCGTGGCAGAACAGCTTCATCGTCGCTCCAACGACGTCATAACCCTGTTCCACCAGCATCGCCGCTGCGACCGACGAATCGACGCCGCCGGACATGGCGACCAGAACTCTCTCTCTTGTCATCGCAACTATGCCGTCGTCAGCTGCCTGGCTTTGGCGACCAGCGCGGGGAAGACCTCGATCACGCGATCGATGCTCTCTTCGGTGGTGAGCACACCGAGGCTCATGCGAACCGCCGCACTCGCCAGATCGGAACGAACGCCGATCGCGCTCAACACGTGCGAGGGTGTAACGCTTCCACTCTGGCACGCCGAGCCGCCGGAGCAGGCAATGCCACGCAGGTCGAGCGCCATTAACAGGGATTCGCTGTCGGTTCCGGGCACTGACACGTTGGTGATGTGCGGGGCGCGCTCAGCGCCACGGCCGTGAATGATGGCATCCGGAACCTTGGCGGTGATTCCGGCTTCGAGCTTATCCCGCAGCTGACTCATGCGGGCGCAGTGCGCCTCGCACTCGGCGAGCGTCAGCTCCGCAGCTCGCGCAAGTCCGACCGCCGCGGCAACGTTTTCGGTGCCGGGGCGACGGCCGCGATCCTGTGTCCCACCGTGGAGAAGCGGCTCCAGATCCGTCCCGCGACGAATGAAGAGCGCACCTACACCCTTCGGCGCGCCGAACTTGTGTCCCGAAATGGTGAGCAGATCGAACTGCTGCGTCCTCGCGTCGATCGAAAGCTTGCCGAATGCCTGGACGGC
This sequence comes from Gemmatimonadaceae bacterium, assembly GCA_036377095.1. GTDB lineage: Bacteria > Gemmatimonadota > Gemmatimonadetes > Gemmatimonadales > Gemmatimonadaceae > UBA4720. The sequence goes on along the minus strand of DASUZC010000121.1, from coordinate 11,031 downwards.
GTCGGTGTGAAAAACTGCGCCTCGCTGTTTAGCCTTGGCGGCAAGTGTAGGGACCGGCTGAATCGTACCGATCTCATTGTTCACCCACATCATCGAGCAAACGGCAACGCGGTCGTCCACCAGCTCGTCAAACGAATCGGCATCGACCACACCGTCGGTTGTCATTGCCAGCAGTCGCTCTTCGGCGCCTTCTTCCGTAGCGTGGTGAACAGCGCCAAGCACCGCCTTGTGCTCGATCGGAGTAGTCACGATCGCCGGGCGCCCCTTCGACTTCAGCGCACGCCAGGCGCCGAGGATGGCGAAGTTGTCAGCCTCGGTGCCGCCGGAGGTGAAGCAGATCTCGTCCGGGCGCGCTCCTAGACATCGGCCAACTCGCTCCCGGGCCTCGTCCAGCGCCGCGCGCGCTTCGCGCCCCCACCGATGCGTGCTGGACGGGTTTCCGAAGCGAGGGCCGTAAAACGGCTTCATCGCCTCGAAAACCTCCTCACGCACGGGGGTCGTCGCCGCGTGGTCGAGATAAACCGGGTTGGTCGCCATAACAGAAATTTAGCTCAGCCCTTGAAGAATTTCCCTCGCACTTCCCACAGTTTCGGGAAGAATCGCTGCGAGACCGTCTTCTGCAGGTACTTGGATCCCAGGGTTCCTCCTGTACCGGAGGTTCCCGGGCCGATGATGCGCTCTACGAGCTGCACGTGGAGAAAGCGCCACATCGCAAAACCCTGCTCATATTCGAGTAAGCCTTCCGCCAGCATTTGCAAAGGTCGCTGGTGCTGTTCAGCGTAAATCTGTTCGAGGGTGACCTTGTGCGCTTTCAGCAGTTCGTCGAACAGCTGTTGCAGAGTCGGCCTCGACAGCGCTTCCTGCACGAGCGGCGGGATGTCACCGTGCTGCTTCAGCACCTGAATGAAGTGCGGGTCGCGCATCCCCGACATCGCTTCGATCGCGCGGAATTGTACACTCTGCGAGCCACTCGAGGTTCCAAGGTATCCACGGAACTGCGCGAACCGCTGTGGCGGCAAAGTCTCGAGCGCAGACAACTGGCCGGTTACGATGTGCACGAGAGCATTGACACGCTTGACCGACGTCAGGGCTCCAAGCGTGTCGTGAGCCTGCAGCAGCTGGATCAGAGCTTCGAGCTCATGAATTATGAGCTTAAACCACAGCTCGCTCGCCTGATGCACGATGATGAAGAGCAGCTCGTCGGGATGTTCCGGCTTCGACAGCGGTCGCTGCAGCTGGAGAAGCTCGTCGAGCGCGAGATAGGAAGGGTAGGTGACCTCGCTGTCCGACTTCTCCGTCTTGCGACCGGTCTTGCTGTCGCGTGGTTTGCCGCTCAAAAGGTTGACACCTCGAGCGTCGAAACGTCGTCGACGCGCATCGTTTCCGTAGTGTAGAACGGCTCGCCGTACCGGCAGCGAATCAGCGATCCATAGTGCGCGCCGTGATGGCGAATGAGATCGAGCAGCGGCTCGCCATTGGGATAGACCTCGCCAGCCTGTACTGCTTCGCCAAACTGCGATTCATAGCATGCGATTGCCTGCAGCTTTTTCTCGAACGCTTCGCTGACATCGACGACGAACGTTGGCTTCTGATTGTCTTCGCGGAACGAAAGCGCGTGGATGATCTTTAGTGGGCGATAGGCCGGCGTGTCCGGCGCGACTTTTCGCAATCCCGCCACGAAGCACGCATCGCGGACAAGTTGCGCCACTATAGGATGATCGGGGTGTCGGCCGTGCAGAGAGTGAGTGATCACCACCTTCGGCTGAAGTCGTCGAATGACGACCGCCAGTTTGGCGCGCGTATCAGGGGTGTTCTGAATCCCGCCGTCAGGGAAGCCCACGTTCTCACGTGTCGTTACGCCCATCACTTTCGCGGCCTTCGCGGCCTCTTTGGAGCGAAGCTCGGGCGTGCCTCGGCTCGCCATTTCACCGGCCGCCAGGTCCACAATGCCGGTCGATCTGCCCAACATCTGCGCGCGAATCAGCGTACCGCCGGCAATCAGCTCGATATCGTCGGGATGTGCGCCAATCGCGAGAATGTCCACTCGTGTCATGGCGGAGAATTTACTCGTAACGGAGCGCCGCGATTGGATCGAGCCTGGCAGCTCGCTGTGCCGGTAACATTCCGAAGATGAGGCCGATGCTCACCGACACTATGACCGCCACCGCGGTGAGGCCCAGCGGAACACCGGCATCGATTCTCATGGCGAGTGTGGCCAGCCGGCCGAACGCGAGCCCGATAAGAATGCCCAGCAGCCCGCCGAAACCGGTAAGCGTTGCAGCTTCGACGAGGAATTGAAAGAGAATTTCTTTTCTTGTTGCACCCAGTGCCTTCCTGATGCCGATCTCGCGCGTGCGGCTGGTCACCGAAACCATCATGATCGCCATCACACCGATGCCACCGACGAGCAGGCCGACGCTCGACAGCACGATCATGACGAGGAAAAACACACCGGTGATTTTGTTGAAGGTGTCGAGAATCTGATCCTGGGTGATCAGATCGAAGTTGTTTTTGTCCGCCGGTCGCAGCTTCCGCATTTCACGGAGCGCGATAGTGACGGCTTCCTGGGCGTCGGCGGTGCTAACGCCCTTCTTCGGTTTCACCGGGATGTAGAGCGCGTTCGTTTTATCGATGGTGAACTGGTGATCCATCATCGCATAGGGAATGACGACCCCGATGTCCTGACCCGGCGGCGAGAAAATATTGTCGGGCTGGGCATAGAGACCAATGACGCGTGCAGGGCGGCCGCTGATGCGAATCTCCTTGTCGAGCACGGATTCGCGGCCGAACAGTTTGCGCGCTGCCTTCTCGTCGATAACGGCCACGCCAGCCCCTGATGCGAGCTCGGCGGGCGTAAACCACCGCCCATCGAGAAGCTCGCCGCCCTGAATCTCCTGGTAGCGGTCGTCCGCGCCCATCACGAGGATGTTCTGAGTTCGTTGTGCTCCGTAGGACAAGCGGCCGTTATTCTGCGCCCAGATCGCCGCGTAGGAGATCTCCGGAAGCTGTTTGATGCGCTCGGCCTCGGCCTCGACCAAATCCGGCCTGACGCGAATCCACTTGGGCAGCCGGTCGGGATTGACGGGAGTCTGCGAAAAGACTTTCACGACGTAGAACGTCGTTGGCCCCGCGATCTCGATGGTGCGCACGATCTGATCCTGAATGCCCTGGACGATCGCTGCCATTGTCATCACCGTCGAAACTCCGATCACCACGCCGAGAATTGTCAGTGATGAGCGCAGCTTGTTGGCGCGCAGCGTGTCGAGCGCGATCTGAATGTTGCTGGCGATTCTTTCGGTAACGATCATTCTGCGCGCAGAGCGTCGATGGGATCCAGCTGTGCAGCTCGCGAGGCAGGATACACTCCGAACAAGATTCCAACACCGGCGCCCAGACTCAGGGCAAGCATCACCGACCAGACGCTGACGCGCGCCGGCAACGGTGACGCGAGACTGACGAGGCTCGCCAACCCCCAGCCCGCGATCACGCCGCAGAATCCGCCGATGCTGGCCAGCACGATCGCCTCTACCAGGAACTGACGCTGGATATCACCGCGTCTGGCACCCATCGCCTTGCGGACGCCGATCTCGTGCGTCCGCTCCGTCACCGACATCAGCATGATATTCATGATGACGATGCCGCCGACGACGACACCAATCGCGACAATTGCCGGAATCACCGAGAAGAGAATACGGGTGAGATTCTTCCAGAATTCAACGAGAGCGTCAGCCGTCTCGACCGAGTAATCGGGCTCGTCGGACGGCCGCAGATGGTGTGCGATTCGCATTGCTTCGTCGGCCCGCTGCATTCCGCTTGGCACCAGATCGGCGCTCGGCATCTTCACTGAGACGTTATTGGTCTTTCGGCGGCCGAACACCATCTCGAAGTTGGGCAACGGCACCAGTACGAACCCATCGAACGACTGCCCGAGCACTCGGCCCTTCTTGGCGATGGTTCCGATGACGGTGAAGCGCTGGCCGAGGATGCGAATGTCCTGGCCGACGGGATCGACGTTTTCGAACAGTTTCTCGGAGATGTCCGCGCCGATGACCGCGACCGAATGGTGCTCACGCACGTCGATGTCAGTGATCGGTCGGCCGCTGGCGAACACGTAATCCTGGACGACCTGATAGGGCGCCGTGATGCCGAATATCGCCACGTCGGCCTGCGTCTTGTTTTTCCAGACGAGGTCGGCGATTGGCACCGGCCAGCCAGTCTGCATGCTGACGGCAACCGCTTCCGGGACGGCGGCTGCCACCGCGGCGGCGTCGGATTCGGTTAGACGCGGGCGGCGCTGCAGGCGGCGCCATTCTTCGTCATCGAAGAGGCCGATGCGAATTGGCGTCCGCCTGACCTGGAAGGTATTTGCCCCGATCAACGCGCTGGCGAGGTTTTCCTTCACGTACGCGTTCATTCCCGAGATGATCGCGACGACCGCGACAAGGAACGCGACCGACACGATGATGCCGAGCAGCGTGAAGAACGACCGCAGCTTGTTGACGCGGATTTGCTGGAGCGCAGTCGTGATGACGTCGGCGAAGCGCATGCCTCTAATCTCGGGGGCGCGCCGGCATCTCGCCACATAGAACTGCGGACTGAAAAGCTCAAGGGGCGAGGCGCGGGGTGGAGGTGAGAGGAGCGATACCGCATTCTGGGTTGACACGGTAAGAGGCAGCAGTAGCACCGGTGCCTATCGCCAGGTTTGGCTGTCAGCTTTCCTGGTACCGGGCACCTGTGCTACTCCCACTCTCACCGCGTCGACCGAGAATGCGAGTATCGCTCCTCGTACCTCTACCTGGTCTCTCCGACCCGAGGTTCTACGCGGTCAGTTATTCGTACCGCAGCGCTTCGACTGGATCGAGTCGCGCCGCCCGCGCCGCCGGCAGCAGTCCGAACAGAATTCCAGTGAATGCGCTGGTGGCGAGCGCGGCAACAACGGCGGACACTGGAGTTGAGGCAGGAATGGCGGGGAAGGCGGTCTTTATTCCCAACGCCACCAGAATTCCCAGCACCAGCCCGATCGAGGCGCCAATGCTGGTGAGCGTTGCAGCTTCGACCAGGAACTGCCACAGAATCGCGCTCTTGGTCGCGCCGAGCGCCTTCCGCACGCCGATCTCACGCGTGCGCTCCGTGACGCTGATCATCATGATCGCGACGACGCCGACGCCGCCGACCAGGAGCCCTACGGACGACAGTGCGAGGCCCACGACGAAGAAAGTGCCGAACAGCTGATTGTAGATTCCCATCAACCGGTCCTGCGTCACGATCTCGAAATTGTTCTTCTGTGAGCCGCGCAGCCCGCGACGTGAGCGCATCAGCGCGGTTACGTCGTCGGTTGCCTCAGCGGTGGTGACGCCGGGTTCCGGTTTAACAATCAGATCAACGCCGCGCATCCACGGATTCAGACTGCGGCGAGCGCTCTCGAACGGAACGATCGCCTTTGCCTGATCGCCGCCGCCCGCTGACGTCGGCGTTCCCATCGGGCTCGCCGTGTAGTGATAGACGCCTATCACCTGATAGTTGACCCCGTCGACGCCGATCGTTTTGTCGATAGGGTCGGATGCGCCGAACAACCGCTCCGCCAGCTTCTCGTTCACGATGATGACGCGGGACGCCGTCGTATTCTCGGCGTAAGTGAAGCTGCGGCCCGGATAGATGTCGCCGCCGTCCACATCCACCCAGTTCGGCGTGTAGATCTCCATCCCCGTGCTCACCTGCTTGTCCTTGTAGGTGAACTTCGCGCCACTGCCGAGGTGCGCGGTGACGGCCTTGATCGTCGGCAGGCGCTCGATTGCGATCGCGTCGTCGATGGTCAGCGCGGGATTGCGGCGCTCGGGACAGGTCTCGTCCGAGCCATCGCACGCCTGAAAGCCGCTGATCGGACGCCGGTACATGTAAAACGAAGTCGGTCCCGCGGCTTCAAGATCGCGCGCGAAGCTCTCGTTGATCCCGCGCACCACTGAAGACATCGCCACAACGACGAAGACGCCGATCGCGACTCCCATGATGGTGAGCGCGGCCCGCACCCGGTTCGACTTGATCGAATCGACGGCCATACCCACGCCTTCGAACGCATTGAAGATTCTTTGCGCGAGACGCATCGCTATTCCTTCCTCAGCGCTTCAATCGGGTCGAGCGCGGCGGCGCGCTTCGCCGGATACACGCCCGATATGATTCCGACAACGGTGCCGAGCAGCGTAGCCATCACGATCGACCACGGCGCAATCGCCGCCGGAAGCGGCGTCTTCCACTCGATCACCTTGGCGATCGTAATCCCCAGCAGAATGCCGATGATCGCGCCGAGCGTGCTCAGCGTTGCGGCCTCGACGAGGAATTGACGCATGATGTCGCGCTTGCGCGCGCCCAGCGATTTGCGGATACCGATCTCGCGCGTGCGCTCGGCAACAGCGACGAGCATGATGTTCATGATCACTAGTCCGCCAACGATCAGACCAATTGCTGGAAACGCCGTCCCCGCCATCGTCATCACTTTCTTCAGCTTGTCCATGAAAGCGAGCGCGCTCTCCGATGTCTCCATGAAGAAGTTGTCAGGCTGGCCTGGTCTCAAATGCCGGCGGCCACGCATCACTTCGCGCACGGACTCCATCGCCTCCGTCAACAGCAGCGACGTCGGAGTCTGCACCATTATTCCGTCGACATCCCCGCGCGGGTTGGTGAAGTGATGCATTGGAGAGTTGTAGGGCGCGATCGCAACACGGTCGAGGGACAGCCCGAACACCGAGCCCTGCTTCTCTAAAACGCCGATGACTGTGTACGGGGTGCCCTTGATGCGGAGGGGCCGTCCAATCGGATCGAGATCGGGAAAGAAATATTTCGCAACTTCGTCGCCGATCACGACGACCGGTACGCCTAGCGTCGATTCCTGCGTGGTGAAGGCACGCCCACGATTGATGTCGTATTTCTTGATCGTGAAATAATCGCCATCGACCGCGTGGCCCTCGACCTGCTTCGGGCGGGCGAACTGCGTCTGGGCCTGGAGGAAGTCCTGGCTCTCGACGGCAACACGGGAACCGGGCGGCAGCACACTTTGAACGAGTGCGAGATCACTGTGGTAGACGCGCGGCCGTCGCAGCCACGCCCGCCATTCCTCCTCGGATCCGGCGCCGTCTCCAAACCAGGGGAATCTCCTCAGTGTGAAGGTGTTGACGCCGAGCAGCTTGGCCGCGAACTCGTTCTCCATGTAGCTGCTCATGCCCTGCACGATCGAGATCACCGCGATCAGGAACATCACACCGATGCAGACGCCGAGCAGAGTGAAGAAGCTTTTCAGCTTCTGAACGCGGATCTGCGCCAGAGCGAGCCATACTGCCTCGACGAAAGGCATGCTTACTTCTTGGAGAGATCGGGCGGCGCGATACCAGCCGACTTGATGAACGTGGCGCGCTTGTCGTCGCTGGAGATTAAGCCGTCACGGAGCACGATGACGCGGCGCGCGTGAGCCGCGATGTCGGGCTCGTGGGTGACCATGATGACGGTTTGCCCTTGTTCGGCGAGCCCTTCGAAGACGCGCATGATTTCTTCCGACGTCGTCGAGTCAAGGTTTCCTGTCGGCTCGTCCGCGAGCAGGATCGCGGGCTGATTCACGAGAGCGCGGGCGATGGCAACACGCTGGCGCTGACCGCCCGAGAGCTCGTTCGGCTTGTGGTGCACTCTGTCGCCGAGCTGAACACGCTCGAGCGCTTCCGTCGCCCGCTTCTTCCTCTCGTCGGCCGAGACGCCGGCGTAGACAAGAGGCAACTCGACGTTGTGAAGTGCCGTCGCGCGTGGCAGCAGGTTGAACGTCTGGAAGACGAATCCGATCTCGCGATTTCTGACACGGGCGAGCTCGTCTTCGTCCTTGTCGGACACCAGCTCGCCGGCCAACCAGTACTCGCCGGCATTGGGAGTATCGAGGCAGCCGATCAGGTTCATCAGCGTCGACTTGCCCGACCCCGATGGCCCCATGATCGCCACGTACTCGTTGCGGCGAATGGCGATGTCGACTCCGCGCAGCGCGTGGACTACTTCGCCACCCATGTCGTAATCGCGCTTGAGCCCGCGCGTGACGATGACCCAATCCTTTTCCGGAGCGGTGCCCGTTTCTGCGGCAACAGCCTGCCGCTCAGCGGTGGTGCTGAGCGGGATTTCATCCGTGTGCATCATGATTTTGCGGTTTCGCCGGGTTTCTTCGGCTGTTCCTTTTGCGCGCGCACGTTTGCGCCGTCCTTAAGCTCGCGGATGGCCTGGTAGGTTCCACCGACGATGTTCTCACCCTCCTTGAGTCCGCTGAGAACTTCGAAGTACCTCTCACCCGCGATACCAACCTTTACGGGACGGAACGAGACTTTGTTGTTCGCACCGACCACGAACACTCCCTCGACGTCGCGTTTTCCGACCTGCTTGGCGGGTGCCCTCTTGGCCAGTGTGAGTGCGGTGTCAGGCTTCACACTGTCTTCACGGACGGTGAGCGCGATGATCGGAATGGAGAGCACGTTGTTGCGAATCGACGTGATGATCTTCGCGGTGGCAGAGAAGTCGGGGCGTGTCTCGGGCGGCGCGTTCAGCAGCTGTATCGTCACTTCGTAATCGATCGCCTGATCGGTCGAGCCACCGGTTCCGCCGGTGCTCGCAGCTTTGACGGAGCTGTTGGAAATCTCCGAGACGCGCCCCACGAAGGTCGTGTCAGGGAACGCATCGAGCTGCACGACAGTCGAATCGCCGATCTTGATGCGGGAGACGTCGGTCTCGTCGACCTTGACCTTGGTCTCTAGCACGGCCATGTCGCTGATGGTGAGCATCGTGGCGGCGTCCTTGTTGAACGTGCCCTGAATGGCCGTCTCACCCTGCTCGACGCTGAGACGTGTGACACGGCCGCTCATTGGCGCGACGATCGTTGTCTTGCCGAGCAGCGAAGCCGCGTCGCGGTACGACGCCGTCGCCTGATCGATGGCGTGGTTAGCCGCCTCGAGCGATGCCTGGTTGACTTCCACCTGCGTGCGCAGCTGTTCGATCTGCTCGTCGGAAACGAGCGTCGGATTCGCTTTCTTGAGCGCCATCAATCGGTCATAGTTGCGCTGCGCCTGCACGAGTGCGGGCTTTGCCTGCGCAGACTGTGATCTCGCCGAAGCAACTGCGGCTGTCGCTCTCTCCACCGCCGCACGATACTGCGACGGATCGATCTCCAGCAGGAACTGGCCGGCGGTCACCATCTGTCCTTCCTTCACCGCCAGTCGCACGATGCGTCCGCTGATGTCGGCACTGATATCGACCTTGGTGTGCGGCTGAACCTGACCGCTGGCCGTCACCGACGCGACGAGATCACGCCGCTGCACTTTCTCCATGCGCACTTCGACTGCCTTGTTGCGCCCCTTCATCGCGCTGGTGACGCCGATGATCAGGACTGCGAGGCCGATCGCACCAGCTACTGTCCACTTGGTTCTTTTCTTCATTTGTCGTTCCGATTAGCGAAGGGAATGACCCACGGCGCTTTCGAGAGCGGCGAAGGCTTTGTGATAGTCGTAGATGGCGTTGATGCGGTCACTCTCGGCGCGCTCGTACGTCGCGCGCGCTTCCGTCAGATCGACGAAGGTGGTGGCTCCGATTCTGTACCGGTCCTGAACCAGCTTCAACTCCTGCTTTGCTTTTGCCGCGTTCTGCTCTTGTAGCGCGACCGTCTTCTCCGCTGTTTGCAGCGTCAGGTAGGCCGCCGTCACGTCGGCAGTCAGCGCCAGCTCCTTTGCGCGAACGCTGTATCGCGCGTCGGATCGATTCGCCATCGCTTCCTGAAGCCGCTGCTCGCGCGCGAATCCATCGAAGATGGGCAGCGACAGCGTGGCGGTAACGGTGCGCGGCGACTTGGTGAAGCCGAAGGGAAACTTCGAGTTCTGCGAGCGGATCGCCTGTGCCTGCGCACTCGTGAACGACATCGCCCTGCACTCCGCCAGTTGATTGGAGAGATTGAGCGCTTCGCGGACTTCTTCGAATCGAATGCAGCTGGCGCGCGACGCATCGAGATCGGCCGCAGCCTGCTGCACCGGGAAGTTCGAATCGGCGTAGCCGAACGTATAACCGCCAAGCCCGGTGGATAGCGACAACGTTGGCGAATACTCGCCCTTTTCACGGCGAACGTTTAGATCGGCCACGTGCTGGCGAGAGCGCAGCGCCAGTACACTCGGATTCTGCTGTTGCGCGAGTCCGATCAGTTCCTGCAAACCCTGGCGGATCGGAGTGACGGTGAACTGGCTCACGAGTTTGACGTTGGCCGGCTGCTGGACGCCCATCAACTGAAAGAGTCTCAGCTTCTCGATGTCAACCTGATTGCGCGCCTTGAGAGCCTGCACCCTTTGAATGCCTAGAGCAACTTCAGCGCGCTGCACGTCGAGCTGCGTTCCGGAGCCGACGATCTCGCGGGCCTGCGCGAGAACGAGCTCCTGCTGTGATGCGACGACGAGCGAATCCTGAAGGTCAGCGTTTGCTTCGGTCTGCAGCGTTAGCAGATACTGTTGAAAGACATTGCTGCGCAGAGTCTCGGCCGCACCGGTGATATCGGCTTCAACCGCATCGCGACTTGCGCGCTGCAGACTCGGGGTGATCAACGTCGCGCTGTTCAGGCGATAGTTGAACCCGATCTGATAGTTGGACTGGTTGACGTCGGAGCTGGCGCCAAGGCTGGTACCGCTGAAGATCTGACGGCCACCTTGCTGGCGCTGAATGCTGAACGATGCATCCGCGGTCGGAAGCAGTGCGCCGTAAGCGCTGCGCACAGCCGCTCGCGCGCCAATACGGTTGTTGAGAATCTGCTGGAGCTCCGGATTGTTGCGACGAGCCAGCTCGGCGGCCTGCTCGATTGTCAGCGTCGTCTGTACCGTCGAATCAGTGGGCACCGCCTGCGCGGATGCGCGGCCGCCCAAGGCAACTAGAGCTATGAGAACAAGTGGTCGCTTCATATGGGGAGAGGTGAGCTTTTTCGACAACGTACGCGCAACTATACAACAGAGTTTCAGGGGTGAACACAGGGAAATTCCTTAAGAA
>DASUZC010000120.1:0-24072 GCA_036377095.1 Gemmatimonadaceae bacterium | reverse complement strand
GCATGATCGGCACTCGCAGTTTCATCGACCAGAATCCCTTCGTGGTCGTTTGTCGCGATGAAGCGGCGACGATCTCATCGGCGTGCTGCTGGAGCTGCGAAGGTGATGCGTCCGGCTCGATCAATCCGAGCACTCTCAGTCCTTCTGCGCGGTCTCCTTTGCGCGTGAGCAGCCAGCGCGGACTTTCCGGCAGCGCCAGACACATCAGCGTGTAAGCAATCGATGGAAATGCGGCAACGCCGAGCATCCAGCGCCAGGCGTCGTCACCAATGCCTGCCAGCAGCGCGTTCGACAGGAACGCGACGACGATGCCGAACACGATGTTGAACTGGAACATTCCCGCGAGTCGTCCGCGGTGCGCCGGCGGCGCGATCTCCGAGATGTACATCGGTGCTACGACGGTGGAGACACCTATTCCGACTCCGCCGATGAATCGTGCAAGGATGAACACTTCGACGTTCCACGCCAGCGCCGAGCCGAGCGCGGAGATGATGTAGAGAATGCCGACCCAGAGCAGAGTCGGCTTGCGGCCGAACTTGTCAGCCGGTATTCCGCCAGTGAGCGAGCCAAGCACTGTCCCATAGAGCGCCGCTCCGAGCGCAACGCCGTGAATCGCCGGCGTCAGATGCCACAGTGCCTGAATCCGCTGCTCAGCACCGGAGATAACGACGGTGTCGAAGCCGAAAAGAAAGCCGGCCAGCGCAGACGTAATTGCCCAGAAGAAAAGACGACCGTTCATGCGATTGACTCGTTGCGCGGAGTGAGTTGGGGAGGTATCGTCGCCGATCGTGATGAACACGTCAAGCTCGCTGCCCGCCTACTTCCTTTGGCTGCCGCTGATCGCTATTGCCGCGCATATGTTCGAGGAGTTCGTGTGGCCCGGAGGATTTGCTGAGTGGTATCGACACTACCCGCCCGGACGAACTGTGAAGGTGTCGACGCGACTTCTCATCGTCGTCAACATCGTCTTCGTCGCACTTTCTCTGATACCGCCGGTGCTCGGCGCGACGACGAAGGGGTACGCGTACTGGCTGGTTGTGGCAGCGATCGCGGGCGCCAATGGCCTGTTTCACGTCGTCGCCACGATTCGCGCGAGAAAATATTCGCCGGGCGTGGTCACCGGAGTACTGCTCTACATTCCTTTGGCGATTGTGGGCGGGTTCGAGCTGCTCAAGCTGAATCTCGTGGCACCAGCCACCGCCTTGCAGGCTGTGTTGTTCGCAGCCGCTTATTCCTGGTGGTCAAACTGGAACCACTCCCGGTCCATTGTCGCCTGAACGCGACAGATCGCCGCCTTCCCGCTTCCCGCTTCCCGCTTCCCGCTTCCCGCTTCCCCTTCCCTCAGTCGCTCGTCATGATGAAGAGCGGCGCGCCGTCGAACTCGTAAATCGGGCGCAGGCGATCGGTGTTGTAGTACTTCTTGATGTCGACGACTTTCTTCTCCGACGTCACGCTCGTGATCGGCACGCTGTCATAGAACCCTTTGTGCACGCTCACCAGCCGACCGTACTCCTTTTTCAGAATCAGATCGAGCGCGAGATTGCCGAACGCCATCGGCACGATCGAGTCGAGCGCATCGGGATCTCCCGAACGGACCAGGTAGCCCAGCCGCTGATTGACGACGTCTATGCGGCGGCCGTTGTTGTACTTGGGCGAGTATTCCTTGAGCGCGGCCGCGACCTTGTCGCCGATGCCGCCCAGCTTGCGATGACCGAACATATCGGTCTCTTCGCTCTCGAAGCTCATTCCCTCGTGTGACCTGAGACTCGCGCCCTCCGACACCAGCGCCACCGAGTACTTGCTTGGATTTCTGTTGTGATCGTAGACCATCAGCTCGGTGAGCGCCTCCACATCCGCGGCATACTCCGGAATCAGACAGCGATCAGCGGCACCGGCCATCGCCGGCAACAGTGCGGTGAAACCGGCGTACCTGCCGAAGACTTCGATCACCAGAAAACGCTCGTGCGAGCCGGCTGAAGTGCGCAGGCGATGCGTGAGCTCGATCGTGCGCGTCACGCATGTACTGAAGCCGATACAGTAATCCGTGCCGTACACGTCGTTGTCCATCGTCTTCGGAATCGCGACGACGCAAACACCTTCATCGTGCAGTCTCTTGCCGTAGCTCAGCGTGTCGTCCCCGCCGATCGGAATCAGCACATCGACGCCAATGTGCTCGAGGTTCTTCAGAACGTCCTTGGTGACGTCGTTGGTTTTCTGCGTGTACCCGCTGAGATGCTTTGGCACGCGACCCAGGGGCAAATGACTCGGCCGCGTTCGTGAAGTATGGAGGAAAGTGCCGCCCGTTCGTCCGGCGCGATTCACGACTGCCTCTGAAAGCTCCTGCACGTTGTCGGAGTTGTCGGCGTCCTTGTCGTGATTGTAATCGACGAGGCCTGCCCAACCGCGGCGAATGCCGAAGACGCGGTACCCTTCGCGCAGCGCGCGAATCGTGATTGCTCTGATCGCCGGATTCAAACCGGGGACGTCTCCCCCACCTGTCAGGATCGCGATCGTTTTTTGTTTGCTCGCCATGCATAAAAAATTAGCGGCGCTTTCCCTTCCTCGCTGCTGCTTTGCCCGGGCCTGGTTTAGTATCGGGCAGTTTTTCCAGTGCCGACAGCAGTTCCTCGAGGACGTCCAGCGGTAACTCGCGTAGCTCTGGCGCTGGTTGGTACATAGCCTCCTTCAGGCCTTTTGCCGTGCGTTCCCCTGCTGACGTCAGCACCACCAGCTTGACCCGACGGTCGCCTGGCTTGCTCCGCCGCTCGGCCAGTCCACGGGACTCCAGACGATCGATGATCCAGGTTGCATTGGAGGCGTCGCACGCCCAGGTGTCCGCTAGCTCCCTCATCGTGCGGCCCTCGCGACGGTTGAGGCTGTGCAGCGCGCGCGCGTCATTAGGCGTCAGGCCGTAGCGGCCGAGCACCCGTGTGCGCTGGCCGCTGCTGCTGATGAAATAGTCGAACAGCCGCCGCCAAACTTCCGCCGCCAGCGTGGCCTTGCCCCTCGGGGATCGTGTCATCTGTTTCGAAATCTACCTCGACTGTGCGAATCCTGAAACCGCCCGATTATTGACACGTATCAATGGTTGATATATATCAAGTATTGTTTTCCTCGCGAGCGGAGCGGCGGATGATGAATCTGTATGGGGTGCTCAAGTTCCTGCACGTGCTGTCAGTAGTGCTGTGGATTGGCGGCGTCACTGCACTCTGGATAACGACTTTGCGGCTGGCGCGAGCCGGTGATTATCCGACGGTTGCGCGGCTGCTGCCGGTTGGTACGCGATACGGTCAAAGCGTCGTGGGGCCCGCGTCAGGCATCGTTCTGATCACCGGTATCTGGATGGCCGTCATTGGCCATCTATTCAAGACGCCTTGGGTCGGAATCGGCATGACGGGTATCCTGCTCCACTTCATACTTGGCGCGACGCTGGTGCGGCGGAACTGGATGACTATCGGCCGTCTCGTCGACGATCCCAATCGGGATGCTTCACAGCTCACCGCAGCGATCAAGCGCGCCACCACCACGTCGTGGGTCTATCTGCTGATAATGATCGTGGTCATCGCAGCAATGGTGTTGAAGCCTTAGAGACGATGGCCGATCTACTGAATGGAAAGGTCGCGCTGGTTACTGGCAGCTCACGAGGCATTGGCGCTGCTATCGCCAGACTGTTTGCACGGAACGGCGCACGGGTAGCGCTGCATGGACGTGATAGTCAGGCGCTCGCCGCTGTCCAGCGCGACATCGAGTCCGAAGTTGGGGCGGGCAATGCAATCTCGACCTTTGGTGATACGACTCGCGTCGAAGATATCGAGCGCGTTCGGCGTGCTACCGAGGAGGCATTCGGACCGGTGGACATCCTCGTCGCCAACGCGGGCAGCAATACGGTGTGTCCAGGGCCGGTGGAGGAGATGTCGGATACTGATTGGAGATCGGTCGTCGATGCGAATCTCACCGCGACTTTCCTAACGCTGAAGAGCTTTCTTCCGGGGATGAAAGCGCGAAAACGCGGCGTCGTCATC
Organism: Gemmatimonadaceae bacterium; assembly: GCA_036377095.1. Taxonomy (GTDB): domain Bacteria; phylum Gemmatimonadota; class Gemmatimonadetes; order Gemmatimonadales; family Gemmatimonadaceae; genus UBA4720. The sequence continues at coordinate 20,050 of DASUZC010000120.1, read as the reverse complement.
ACAGTCTCATCAGCCGCGGCTCGGCGACCGAGTTCGCATTCACCGGTCGCCTACGCGGCTGCGAAAGCCGGCATCGAGCTGCTCACGCGTGACGTGGCGCTGCAAGCCGGCCCCTTCGGAGTACGTGCCAACTGCATTGCCCCCGAGACCATTCTGACGGAGCGCAATCTTCAGCAGATCCCGGAACCGCTTCAACGCACACTCGCCGAGCAGCATCCCGTGGGTCGGCTCGGCACGCCTGAAGATGTAGCGGAGGCCGCGCTCTTTCTCGCTTCGGACCAGTCGGCATGGATTAGCGGAGTTGTCCTCGACGTCGCCGGCGGTTCTGTGCTGGTGTAGCTGCTAGCCAGCTGCTCGCGCCGCCAGCTCGCTGATGCGCGGCAGCTTCCCCTTCATGTAGAGCTCGGAAAGACGAATGATGTCGGCGCGGCTCTCGCCGATGAACGGACCGTGTTGGACAATCGGTACGTTCTGTCGTTCCCCGGCGTACAGAATCACGCGCGCGCCCTCTCTGTCGGCAGCCAGTCGCAACGAGCTGGCTTTCTCGGCATTCGCCTCCGGCGCCGCCAGCCATCCGACCTGACCTTCGACGATTCGACTGTGGTCGGGCTCGGCGGAGACGGCGCCTTCCAGCACGTAGATGAAACCGTTGTACGAATCGGGAAGCTCCTGCTCAAACCGCGCTTCAGGGTCGACACGAATGTCCAGCAGCGTCACCGGAACGAAGTTATGCGTCCTCGCGCGCGCATCACCCGAGCTTCCGCTATACACGCGAACTTCTACGCCGGGTTCTCTGCGAACCGGCGATGTCTCACGAGGCACGTACTCGAACCTCGGTGATGCCCACCGCGAGCTGCGTGGCAGCGTAAGCCACAGTTGAAGAATCCTGCTCTTACCGAGTGGAATTACATCCTCGCCGTGGATGACACCGCTACCGGCCGTCATCCAAAGCACATCGCCAGCCTTGAGGGTCCCCTCGTCTCGATCCCGCAGCTCACCTTCGACGACGAGCGTCACCGTCTCGAAGCCGCCGTGGGGGTGCGGACCCCCGGCTGGCTGACCCGGCTCGAGATCGATCCGGTCATCCATCAGCAGAATGAAGGGATCGTTTCGCTTGAAGTCGTACGGATCCAGCACCGGGACCGCGGTGTGTCCCTCGCCGATGAATCCCGGCGAGGGAGGCGGTGTCGTAACCACACGGCCGATTCCGCGAGCGGCGCGACTCATTGCTGTGCCGCCAGCGCCGGCCGACGACGCAGCGCCAGATTCCCCAACGCTCCGACGATGCCGAGCCCGAGAACCACCGACGTGATCGAGAGCGGCAGACGCGCCGCGATGCCGAGCTGGGCGTCGAGAGAGTAGCGGCCGAACCCGGTGAGCGCTACGCCGAGCGCGACTATCAAGTAAATCAATGGCAGCTCATAACCATTATTGGAATTGAACAATCCATGCTCCCAGTGCACAGTGACAGCTGCCACAATCATTACTGAAATAATGAGCGCCGGCCCAACGGGACCGAGAAAGCCGAGCGCGAACAGAAGCCCGCCCAACGTCTCACTTGTTCCGGCAGCTGCTGCGAAGAGAGTTCCCGGTTGGAAACCGAGCTGCGCAAAGAAGTCGCCAGTCGGGCGCAGGCCGTAGCCTCCGAACCAGCCAAACAGTTTTTGCGTCCCGTGCGCCGCCATGACCAGACCAACAACTACGCGAATGACGAGGAGTCCGAGATCGAATGTTTGCACGGTTGCTGAAAGGGTACCCATCGTATTCCTCCTACGTTATTATATTAAGTTACTACTGGTAACTAACAGCAACGTAAAAGGCACATTTGGAGCGGCATAGAAGGCACTTCAACGTGCCTCAGAAACTTTGGAGTAACCAATGGCGAAAACAGTGAAACGACCTCCCGAGCTGGAGTACACACCGGCCAACTGTCACGCGCGTGAGATGCTGGCACGCATTGGCGACAAGTGGTCGGTCTACGTGATTCATCTCCTGGGAGACGCGGGCACGATGCGCTTCAACGAGTTGCGATCGCAGGTAGAAGGAATCAGCCAGCGGATGTTGACGGTGACGCTACGAGGACTCGAGCGCGACGGGCTGGTGACACGCCGGGTTTATCCGGAAGTGCCGCCACGTGTGGAGTACGCGTTGACACCTTTGGGCAGAACACTGCGCCAACTGGTGCGCGGTCTCGTCCAGTGGTCTGGCGCGCACCTCGAGGAAGTTGACGCCGCACGTGCCGCGTACGACGCCCGCACTCGCGCGCGCGTCTCGACATCCGCCGACAACATCCAACGCCGGCCCGCACTGGCGGTAGCCGATCGACGGTGAACGTACTGCTCTTCGGCGCAACCGGGATGGTTGGCGACGGCGTGCTGCACGAATGTCTCGCCGACTCCCGTGTTGAGAGCGTGCTGGCCATCACCCGCTCGCCGCTCAGCCTGACTCACCCCAAGCTCAGAGAGCTGCGCCGCAAGGATTTCTTCGACTACAGAGATGTTGCGCACGACTTCGAGAACATCGACGCCTGCTTCTTTTGCCTCGGCGTTTCGTCAGTAGGGATGAAAGAGCAGGACTACTACCATCTGACTTACGATCTCACCCTTTCCGCCGCGAGCGCGCTGGCGACCGCAAAACCAAATGCGACCTTCTGCTACGTCTCGGGCGAAGGTACTGATAGCAGCGAGCGCGGGCGCAGCATGTGGGCGCGTGTGAAGGGTAAAACCGAGAATGCATTGCTCGCTCTTCCGCTGGACGCCTATATGTTTCGACCCGGTTTCATCCGGCCGCGAGCAGGTGCGCGATCGAAGACGCGATGGTATCGATTGATGTACGCGATCCTGGGACCAATGTATCCGCTGTTCTATCGGCTGGCCCCGCGTCATGTTACAACGTCCGAGAACCTCGGCCGAGCCATGATCACCGTGGCCACCAACGGTTATACGAAACGCGTGCTCGAGAACACCGACATCAATCAGATCTGATGCGAAGACCGTTTCGGCTGCAACTGCTGGAGTCGGGAAGATCTCCTTCGTTCTCGCAGCTACGATACGCCGCAGTGTTACTGGCGGTCGTGGCGTTCACCCGCCAGGGCGCGCGGGTCGTCCGCACCTACGCCAACCCGATCGACATCGATTACAAGTACAACTTCGAGCAGCACAACCAGGGCATCTCGTACCGCTCTGGCGCAGATCCGGTAATCGTCACGCAACGCGGCGAGTACTACCTGTTCGAGACGATCGGCGAGGGATACTGGCGATCGAAGGACCTTGGCACGTGGCAGCACATCACTCCGTCGCGCTGGCCGCTCAACGACATCGTCGCACCGGCAGCGCTCACGGTGCGCGACACGATTTACCTGCTGCCCAGCACGACGTCGCCGTTGCCGATTCTGATGCTGACACAGCCGGCTACAGGGCGTGTGGATTTCTACAATCGACTGCTGCCGTGGCTGCCGATGGCGCGGCAGTACGAGCCGGGACCCGGCAAGTTTGCAAAACCCGACTCGGTGCAGCCCGGACCCTGGGATCCTGCATTCTTCTATGATTCCGCGACGGATCGATGGTTCATGTACTGGAACTCGTCGAACGTGTATCCGCTGAACGTCATCGAGCTCGACAAGAGCAAGCAGCTCGCGTACAAAGGCACTCCACATTGGCTGTTTGGGCTCGATCCGAAGAACCACGGCTGGGAGCGCTTCGGTCAGGATCACCGCGATACGACGATCACGCCGTTCATCGAGGGGGCGTGGATGACTAAGCACAACGGGCGCTACTATCTGCAGTACGGAGCGCCCGGCACCGAGTACAACGTCTATTCGACCGGTGTGTACGTCGCCGACAATCCAATGGGCCCGTTCACCTATGCTGCGTACAATCCCGTTGCGTACAAGCCGGGCGGATTCGTACAGGGCGCCGGACATGGCAACACCTTCCAGGACGTTTACGGGAATTGGTGGAATACCGGCACACCGTGGGTTGCGGTCAACTGGAATTTCGAGCGGCGTATTGGATTGCACCCGGCGGGATTTGATGCCGACGGGCAGATGTACGTCGACACGCGCTTCGGGGATTTTCCGCACTGGCTCCCGACAAAGTCGAGACAGAGCACCGACGAAACGTTTACCGGCTGGATGCTGCTGTCCTATCGCAAAGCGGTCACCGCGTCTTCGACTCGCGATTCATTCCCGGCCCCGAACCTCACCGATGAGAATCCACGCAGCTTCTGGGTCGCGGCGCGGAACAGGCCCGGCGAGTGGATCACCATCGATCTCGGCCAGCAGTATGATCTGCGCGCCGTGCAGGTGAACTACGCTGACTACAAGTCGGGCGTCTACGGCACTGACTCCACCGTCTACACGACTTTTCGCGTTAGTACTTCCGGGGACGGACGAGCCTGGCAGGTGGTGACCGATCTTTCGCGCGAGAGACGCCGAGATCGACCCAACGCCTATATCGAGTTTCAACCGCCGACGCGTGCACGCTACGTTCGCTATGAGCACATGCACGTTGGCGCAGCTAATCTTGCGATCAGCGACATCCGCATATTCGGGAATGGAGATGGATCACGCCCCGCGACCGCCGTCGGCCTCGCCGCCAGACGCGATCGCGACGAGCGCAACGCAACTATCACCTGGCATTCAGTGCCAAGGGTGGTCGGTTACAACGTGCGCTGGGGAATCTCGCCAACGAAGCTGTACCAGACCTACCAACGTTTTGCAGATCAGGGGACGACGCTCGAACTACGTGCACTCACTGTCGGACAACCCTACTGCGTGGCGATCGAGAGCTTCGATGAGAACGGCGTTTCTCGTTTGAGCGCGCCGATTCCGATTCGCTAGTTTTTCTCGATGCGAAGTATTACGAGCAAAAATCCTGTCACACCCGGGTCAGACGGACGCTACTCGAAGGAGTTTCTCGCCGGTTGGGGCACCATGGACTTCAACGGTCACATGGGGAACACCGCTTATTTGAATCTGGCGGCCGACGTGCGGATGGCATTCTTTGCCGAACATGGTTTCCCGCCCAGCGAGTTCAGACGGCTGGCAATTGGTCCGGTAGTTAAGAAGGAGGAGATCGAGTATTTCCGCGAGATTGGTCTGCACGAGAAAGTGACGGTGACTCATGCGGTGTTGGCGATGAGTCCCGATGGCTCCCGCTTTACGATTGAGAATGAGATTTGGTCAGCGGGCGGTGAGAGAGCCGCGGTCGTGCGATCGACCGGCGGCTGGCTCGATCTGCGTGCACGCAAGCTCGTCGCGCCGCCACCGGAGTTGCTGGCTGCTTTCGCGCACGTTCCCAAAGCTCCCGGATTCGTGGAGCTCCCTTCCTCTGCCAAGCGCAATGGCTGATTGCGCAGCGTCGCTCTGATGCCCCTCGCGACGGCTCATCTCGACTTGTTGGAGTGCGCGCCGCAACACCTGGTTGCGATGATCGATTCGGGCGACCACTTCGAGGAATTGGTTGGATTCCCAATCGCGGCCGGGCTGCGCGAGTTCTACACGACGGGCGAAGTGTCGCAGAGTTGGCTGGATGCTCTGCGCAGCGCGACCGTCACCGACCCGTGGCGCCACGGCTTCTTCATCGTCGATCGCGAGCGCGAGCTTGTGGTTGGTACCGCCGGGTTCAAAGGTCCGGTTGATGCCGACGGCGTTGTCGAGATCGCGTACGGAGTGGCGCCGGATTTCCAGGGGCGTGGCTATGCTACAGAAGCCGCCACCGCACTCGTCCAGTTCGCGCTTGCAAACCCCGATGTAAAAATCGTTCGCGCCCACACGCTGCCCGAGCCCAATGCGTCGACACGCGTGCTCACCAAGAACGGATTCCGTCATCTCGGTGAGGTGATCGATCCCGAGGACGGCAGAGTCTGGCGCTGGGAGTTGCCGCGATCGTGAGCAAGGAAGAGCGGAGATGCTCACCCAAGACATGAAGCGACTTCGCGTTGGCGTGACTCGTTATGCCTCTGTCGCGAACGAAATCGCACGCGCGATTGGTGTCGATCCCGCTCCAGATTGCCGGATCGGCAGGGGTCGGATCACGGTGACTTTTCGCAGCATTGACGCAACTCGCTGGCCGGAAACCAAGCAGGTTGAGTTCGCGTTACAGGTCGCTGCCGTCGCGCGCCAGGTGATGTCGGGAGATACGCGACGTGCGGTTCGCCGACGAGCTGATGATCGAGCAATCGTGGTTGTATTCGAGGATGCGACGTTGTTGCGCGGCTGTTCGGTCGTCGCGCGCTGGGAATGTGTCGTTCCTGCGGGCGGACCGACTCCCGCTTAGAATAATCCTTCCTACAAACCGGAGTTTTGATGCCGCCGACAATCGCCAACGGGAAAATTTGCTACGTCGAGCTGCCCGCTGCCGACGTCAAGAAATCCGCGGCGTTCTACTCGAAAGTGTTTGGCTGGAACATGCGCACACGCGGCGACGGCGCACAGGCGTTTGACGATACAGAAATCACTGCGCGCTTCCGTGATCCTGGGGGGAAACATCGTCGGGCTATATCAGGAACCGGCAAGCTGACGCGGCGGGCATGACATTGATGTCGCTCGACAAACGTGTCGGACAGCTAGTCATACTTCTCGCCTGCGCACCACAGTCGAGCAAATCCGATTCGGCTCAGGCTGCGCCGTCGCTCGACAGCTTGGTGCTCGAACGAACTGAATGCTTCGGATCCTGTCCGGCCTACCGGCTGCGCATCTCGAGCGCGGAGCAGGTCCGCTTTGAGTCGCACAATCGCCGTGACTCCGCAAACGTCGCCACCGATACCGCTCCACCGGGGACGTACGCGCATCTCGTCACCCGTGCTCAGGCGATTGGTTTCTATGATTTGCCGCCTGATATCATCAAAGACTCAGTTTTTTGTCGGGTCGCCATGACCGATGCTCCGACGTTCGTGACCACGATTTTCAGCAAAGACGCGGTAAAACGCGTGTCGGACTACAGCGGCTGCGCTTTGACTACTCCGCGAACAGTCCCGCCTCCGCTCCAAAGGCTCCGCGCGTTCGAGAATGAGATTGACTCCGTTCTCCGCTCGTCGCGCTGGATTCGGCCAAACCCACGCCGCTAAACGCCGAGTGCCCGGTGATTCCTACCAACCGGGCACTCGGCTCTGCTCCTCAGTACGACAGCTGGATTCTGACTACGACGCCGCCGCCAGCTGGCTCGTCTCCGCCGTTGTTGGATCGATAATCGTCGTCACTTCCAAAACTCGATCCGCGGGGAATCCGCCGCGTTTGGCATGCTCGCGGATGATCTCCGCGTTCGGCGCAATGTAGACGCAGGTGATCTTGTCCTCCGTCACGTAGCTCTGCACCCACTGAATGCTCGGCCCGAGCTCCTGCAACACACCGCAGGATTTCTGCGAGATCGCCTGCAGCTCCGTAGGCGAAAGCGCTCCCGCGTTGGGAATCTCGCGCTCGATTATGTACTTCGGCATCGCTACCTCCACTCAAGGGTTGAGTTCGACTAGTGAGACATGGACACGCTTGCTGTGGCGTGAGCACAGTTGACCTGTGGATTCCAGGGAGAAAAGATGCCGCTCGGATTCTCCCGCCAAACCCACGCGTGCAAACCCCACAGCTGGAACGCGTCCACCTGCTGAAAATCCTGATCGAACAGCCTCGGCGGTGCTGCGCTGCGCGGATGGAAGCTGTAAGGAATGATGTATTCGACTGCCACGAGTCTGAGATTTCCATTTTTCTCGGGCTCGTAGAGCAGCAGCTGCGGTTTCTCGACGCTCGCTGTTCCGTCGATCAGCGCAACGTTGCCATAATGAAAGCCCATTCCGCCGCCGCCGCCAGGGTCGGTCATGCACGGTGTAATCTGCGCGCTCCATCCTGCTGCCGATGCGGTATTGAAATCGTGATACCCTGCCGTCGCTTGCCGCAGGCGCGCAAGATCCTGGTTGACGGCCGAACCGAACGATTGACTCCCCAGGGCCCGCAAATCGTTGCTGTCCTTCGTGATTGATTCGGTGCTACATCCAGCCAGCAGTGCGATTCCCGCAAGAAAAGCCGCAGCGTACTTCATCATGCCCCCGCGTGAAAGGTGAGTTATGTTCTACGCGCGGAAGATGAACCCAGCGGGTTAACTGCCCCTTGCGCTCGGAATTAGCTGGGAATTAGCTGCCATTTCACACGTATGGTCACGGTTCAACTGATCGGCAGCGCCTGCCTTCGCTCCGGTGATGCCACTTTAACGGGACCACCCGCACAACGGCATCGCATCGCACTGTTGGCGCTGGTCGCTGCCGCCTGGCCGCAGCCGATCTCGCGCGACAAGGCGATGGCGATGCTGTGGCCGGAAAAAGACCTGGCCAGCGCACGCAGGCTATTGAATCTTGCCGTTCACGTCCTGCGCTCTGCCATCGGCGATGGCGCCATCACTTCAACCGCCGATGGGCTGTTGTTCAATCCCTCGCGAGCGAACTGCGATCTGCTCGAGCTGCGCGAAGCGATCGACGCCGACGCTCCCGATCGCATCGCACGGCTTTATACGGCACCGCTCCTCGATGGCTTTCATCTGGACGACTCGACCGAGTTTGGGTATTGGCTCGATGAGCGGCGCAATGAGTTGTCACATGCATACGTCGCCGCGCTGCTAACACTTGCGCAGCGACAGGAGCAGTCGGCGGATTTTCAGGGGCACGTACGCACCTGTCTGCGCCTGGTGGCGTTCGATCACCACTCCGGTCTCTACGCGCAACAATTGATGCGAGCGCTCGATGCCGCCGGCGACAGACCCGGCGCCATTCAACACGCCGCCGAGCACGCTCGCCGGCGCAAAGCGGACCTCGATCTCGATCCTGATCCCGCAGTCGTCGCTCTCGCGCAGGAGCTGCGTCGTGCACCGATGGTGCGCTCGGGGGCGAGCGAGATAACACGATCGTTTTCGTCGGTCGCGGTACTGCCCTTCATGAATCTGAGCGCAGATCCCGAGAACGAATACTTCGCCGACGGCATCACCGACGATGTCATCGCTCATCTATCCAAGATCCGCGCGCTCAAGGTGATATCACGAACATCCGTGATGCAGTTCAAGCAGCGCCAGCGCACGCTCAAGGAGATAGGCACGACTCTCGGTGCGTCGACAGTGCTCGACGGTAGCGTGCGTAGATCGGGCGATCGCGTTCGTATCGTCGCCAAGCTCGTCGACATCCACACCGATCAACATCTGTGGGCGGAGACATACGACCGGGAGCTGACGGACATTTTCGCGATCCAGACCGATGTCGCTCTTCAGATCGCGGCTGCGATGAAGGCCGAGCTTTCACGCGAAGAGCAGACACGCGTCCGCCGCGGACCCACGCGTGACATCCAGGCTTATCAACTCTTCCAGCGCGGCCGCGAGTGGTATATCAGGTACACACCGGAAGGCATTAGACGCGGGATCGATTTCTTCGACAAGGCGATTGCACGTGACCCGACGTTCGCGCTCGCCTACGCCAACAAGTCGTTCGCGTATACAGAGCTGGCGGAGGCCGGCACGCTCGAGCCCCACATCGCCTACCAACGCGCGGCGGAAGCGTCGGAAAAAGCGCTGAGCCTCGATCCCGAGTCGGGTGCCGCGCACTGCACGAAGGCTTACCTGAAGGGGGTGAGCGAGTTCGATTGGGCAGGCGCCGAGCGCGCGTTCAAGCGCGCGATCGAGCTGAGTCCCAGTGGCGCGGATTCCTACGTTCTATACGGCCGCTTGTTGGCCGCACTTGGTCGTTTCGACGAAGCAATCGCCGCGCAGGAACGCGCCCACGAGCTCGACCCCCTCGCGCATCGAATGGATCGAATTACGACAATGCTCCGCGCCGGTCGATACAGCGAAGCCGTCAGCAAAGCCGAGGAAGCTGTAGAGTTTGATCCAGGCTACGATCGCGCCCGCTCGACACTGGGTTGGACATACTTTCTCAACGGCAGGCACGCCGAAGGATTGTCCGAGTTGGAGCGAGCCGTGGCTCTCTCACCGGGCAACACACTTTGGCTGGGACAACTTGGGCAGGTTTACGCGATGGCAGGCGATCAAACGAGAGCCCGCTCCATATTGGGTGAGCTCGAGCAGCATGCGCGCACCAAGTTTGTATCGCCCTATCACTTCGCCTATGTGTACACGGGACTCGGCGAATCCGACAAAGCCATGGATTGCCTCGAGCGTGCCGTCGCTGAGCGCACCGGCCCCGCGTACGCCATCAAGAGTTCGTTCCTCCTGACGTCACTCTACGATCATCCGAGATTCCGCGCCTTGTTGCGCGAGATGAAGCTGGACTAGACGAACCCTCGCCTACATCAGTTTCCAACTCGCCCGATTCCTTATTGTCGCTGCTATTCATGAGCGGCGGGAATTTACGCCGCGATGGAGCTAGTGTTGTGTAGCCGGTACCCATTTGTTCTCCAGTGTTCAGCAATTTCCTGTGCTCCTGCGCAGATTATCTGCGTGCGGACGTTTAGCACATGACAGAACGTCCGCGTCTCTTGATTGCGAGTTCCGATATGGCAGAGCAGTTGCGCGATCGCCCGGCTTCGGTTTCCGAGAATCCGATGCACTTGTCTCCGCGTGTGTCCACCTCGACGATTACCGGCATGGACCCGCTCTCGGACGTGTTGAGAGCGGTGCGTCTCAACGGAGCGCACTTCTACCATGTGGAAGCGGCTGCTCCCTGGTCCGTTTTCACAGTACCTGCCAGGGATCTGGTGCCGCGGGTATTGCCAGACGCGGAACATCTCATCTCGTACCACATCGTGCTGCGTGGTAGCTGCTGGGGCGGATTGCACGGTGAGCAAATCCAGCTGCGCGCAGGAGATGTCATAGTGCTTCCGCACGGTGATGCGCACCTGATGTCGAGCGACAAGGATTACTTCGATCGATCCGGCAATCGGGGCACCGAGGCGAGCCGTTTTCTCAGCAACGTCTACCTCGGCCCGGACGACGCCGCACACGATACGGAGTTAGTCTGTGGATTTCTCGGCTGCGACTCGAAACCGTTTAATCCGCTGATTTCGGCGTTGCCGCACACGATCGTCATTCCCGGCGCCGCTGGTGGATTCCTTTCGCAGTTCCCCAAACAAGTCGTCGCGGAGTCACGTACCGGTCGCGTAGGCAGCGAAACAATGCTGACGAGGATGGCGGAGTTGATGTTCATCGAGGTGCTTCGTCGCTACGTCGAGACGCTACCGCCCCAGCAGGCGGGGTGGCTCGCTGCGCTCCGGGACGCCGTAGTCGGACCGGCTCTTTCACTGCTGCATGAAGAACCAACGCGTTCGTGGACGCTCGCCGAGCTGGCTCGTGAGATTGCATCGTCGCGTACAGTGCTGGTCGAGCGATTCTCTCAACTGGTCGGGGTACCCCCAATGCTCTATCTGACACGCTGGCGTCTGCAGCTGGCCGCCGAGCAGCTGGCGCGCGGCTCGGCCAAAGTCGCAGCAGTTGGCGCCCAGGTTGGCTACGAATCCGAAGCCGCCTTCAGTCGCGCGTTCAAGCGCGAAACCGGTCTGTCGCCCGCAGCGTGGCGGCGCGAGCGCCAGCTCACTAGCTAGCTGTTGACGGGCGGCGTTCAATATCGGCGCGCCGAGCTCAAAGACGTCGCGCTGGTGGCACATCTTCCGCAGCCCGGTGAGGCGGGAGGAGATCCAGAAGATCGAATGCGCCGTTATCTCACCGGCGAGCATTATCCTCAACAAGCATTAGCGCCGCGCGCGATGTGGCTCGCCGAAGTCGCCGGATCCGCAATTGGATACACCGCCGGTCATCTGACGCGCCGGTTTGGTTGTGACGGTGAGCTGCAGTGGATTTATGTCACGCGTGGCTTTCGGCGGCAGTATGTCGGCTCGGAGTTGCTCGAGCTGCTGGCAAAGTGGTTCGTCGAACAGCGCGCATATCGTGTCTGCGTCGATGTCGGAGATGACTCCGCGCGGCCATTCTACGCTCGTCATGGCGCGGTCGATTTGAACCGGCACTGGATGGTTTGGGAAGACATCCGCCAAGTTCTCGTGGGCGGGAAGTCCGCCTAGAAACTTCGTTCGCTCTCCGTCCGTCGGGGTTGTCATATGGACATCTCCCTCATGTCACCCATTTCCAGCGACACAACGTTCCAGCCGGGAGTGCGGCAGATGGAACAATGCGAGCTGGAACGGGCGCTGGAGCGACTGCACCCGGAGACCTGGGGCTGGGCACTTGCCTGTTGTGGACGGGAGAAAGAAATGGCGGAAGAGGTACTCCAGAATTCGTATCTGCGAATTATTTCGGGGCGGGCGAAGTTTGGCGGGACATCGAGTCTCAAGACCTGGCTGTTCGGTGTCATTCGCCTGACCGCGCGCGAAGAGATTCGCCGCCGGAAGTTCTCCCTGAAAAGATTTCTGAGTAGCCGTTCGCTGGACAATCTCAGAGACGAATCAACAGATGCCGACGAAGCCGTCGAGCGCGTTGACGGAAGCCGGGCCCTCATCGAAGCGATGGCGTCTCTGTCTCGGCGACAACAGCAAGTCCTACAGCTCGTTTTCTACCACGGCATGACAATCGAGGACGCCGCGGGAGTGATGCACATCTCCCTCGGCTCTGCGCGCACACATTACGAGCGCGGCAAGAAAGCCTTGGCGCGCCTCCTCACACCAGGGCTTGCGCCATGAATGACCGGAAGCTCGGTAATGAGTTCGACGCCCTCCGTGAAAGCGATCGCCAGTCGGCACCAGGGTTCGAAACGATATGGTCGCGCGTGAAGTCTGCCGAGGAAATCGACGTGTCGGACACACCGCCGACCACCTGGTGGATTCCGCTGGCCGCTTCGGTGATAATCGGCGCGTTGCTGCTATTCGGGACGATGCGGCAGCAACCATTGTCGCCAAAGCAGCCGGGCATTACGCCCTCGATTACTACGTGGCAGTCACCAACGGACGAACTCCTCCGCACCACTGGTCAAACAATGCCGGCACCGGCGTCGATTTTCTCATCGGTTCTCGACGGCGTGGCGCCGGTTTCACGGTCACGCGAACTCGAGTGACTTCAATCGCAAGGAGATAACATGAAAAGGGTGGCGCTGGCGCTGTGCTTTCTATTTGGGGTTGTGTCGATCGGCCACGCACAGGATCCGCGAGGTCCCGGCTGCGTGATCGATGGCGTACCGCATCCGCCAAACGACTGCGGACCGGGTCGCCCGGGCGACGATCCAATTGCGCGTTTTCTTTTTCCGCCGGAATTGGTGATGGCCAATCAGCAGGCAATCGGGCTTACAGACGTGCAACGCAACGCGTTGCAGCAAGCGATGATGACTGCGCAGACCAAGTTCATCGGTCTTCAGTTCAAAATGACCGGTGAGGTGGAGACACTACAGCGACTGCTGCAGCCGTCGGGTGTCGATGAAGCGAAAGTGCTCGAACAGGTCGACCGCGTGCTTGCGGCGGAGCGCGAAATCAAGCGGGCGCAATTGTCGCTCATCATCCGTATTAAGAATCTTCTCACTGAGAGACAGCAGGCCCAACTGACTGCATTGAGGAGACCGCCGACAGGAGAGTAGAATTCATGGTATGTGCGGGCGCGCTACGGTCATCAATCCTGACGGCATCACCGAAAAGCTCTACGGCTACACGAAGAAATTCACGCCCAGTGACTGGAAGCCGCGCTACAACCTGAACCCTCGCGAGGAGATTCCAGTGGTCTACTACGACCCATTCCTCAAGCAGCGGGTGTTGCGGCCAATGCACTGGAACTTCATTCCGTCTAAGCTGGCAAACCGTGAGCGGGTGTCGGAGTTCGATTCCCAGTACTCGGCGTTCAACGCCCGCATCGAGACAGTCGCATCAGCGCCGACATTTCAGGAGGCGTGGCGCAGCCAGCGTTGTCTGGTGGTGATCGACGGGATCATCGAGTGGGTGGGCACGAAGCGTAACAAGATCCCGCATCTGCTACGACGTCGCGGAAGCACTCCCTTCGCGATGGCGGGATTGTGGAATCGCTGGCACGATCGGAAGACAAATGAGGATCTGTGGTCGTGCACGGTAATTGTGAAGGATGCCGACGATTGGTACGCGCGCTTTCACGACCGAATGGCAGTGCTGCTCAACCCCGACGCGTACGACGAGTGGTTGAATCCGTCGCGCGATCGCGGCCAGCTCGATTTACTCGAACGATCAGCCTACCATCGGGATGGAGATCTCGAGTACTTCCCGATTTCGACGCTCGTTAACAATCCGGCATATGATGCTGCGGACTGCCTGGAGCCGATGGGTAACGAGGAGCTGGCGTCATTGACGCGGAAGGCAAAGGAAGAGCGGGCGCAGATGGATCTTGGTATTTGACTGCGGTTGCGACTGATGGATCGTCTTGCGGAGATGGACGAAGACAACGGCATGCTGGGCGCTGACCGCTGCTGTGCTAACCGCTAACCGCTGCCTGCAACCAGACAGATCTCACTGGCGTGAGAGGGCCTGCACTGTTCTTAGCAAGCCTCCGCGGGGATCTGTCTGGTTGATTGCAGCGGTAAGCGGTCAGCGATAGAAGCGGTCAGCGCCTAGCATGCAGTTGTCTTCGACTCGAGGTCTACTTCCCAGCCAGTCTCTCGTACTCATCCCAAAGCGACGCCATCGCCCTCATCCCACCCCTGAAATTCTCAACGCTCATCCACTCGTCCGGCGCGTGAGCGTTTTCTCCAGGCAGGCCAAAGCCGACCAGCAGCACGGGCGCGCCGAGTATTCGCTCGAAATCGCCGACGACGGGGATTGAGCCGCCTTCGCCGGTAATCACCGGCTCTTTTCCGTATGCCGCCCGCAGCGCGGTTTTCGCTGCTTCATAGATCGGTCCATCCAGCTCCGCACGCCACGGACGCGCGCCGTGCAGCGTTTTCACTTCGGCCTTGACGCCTTTCGGAGCCACTTTCGCGACGTGCGCCTTCATCAACCTCTCGATTTCGGCAGGGTCCTGATCGGGGACAAGCCGGCAGCTCACCTTCGCCATCGCTTTTGCCGGCAACACGGTCTTCGAGCCCTCTCCAGTGTAGCCGCTCAGTAATCCGTTCACTTCGCACGTGGGGCGCGTCCACAGTTTCTCGAGTGTGGTATAACCTTTCTCGCCACCAAGCGCGTCGACACTGGTCTCCTCCATCAACGTCTTGTCGTCGAATGGCAGCGACCGCATCTGCTCGCGAATCTTCGCCGGCCACTCGCGCACCTCGTCGTAAAAGCCTGGAATCGCGATTCGCCCGTTTTCGTCGTGGAACGTCGCCAGGATTCGCGCCAGAGCCATCGCCGGATTGACGATCGCGCCACCGTAGCTGCCGGAGTGCAAATCCCCCTTCGATCCCTGGACATTGATCTCGAAGTACGCCATTCCGCGCAGTGACGAGAGAATGGACGGCAACCCCGGTGCGAACATCGCCGAGTCGGAGATGACGACAGCGTCGGCGGCGAGAAGCTTTTTCTGATCTTCGATGAACGGCGCCAGGTGGTCGCTGCCGACTTCTTCCTCGCCTTCCGCGATTACGACGATGTTCAATGGAAGCTTCTTGCGCGTGGCGAGATGCGCTTCCAGCGCTTTCACGTGGAGGAACAGCTGACCCTTGTCGTCGACCGATCCGCGCGCGAAAAGTTTTCCGTCGCGGATGGTCGGCTCGAATGCGGGTGACGTCCACAGGTCGAGCGGCTCGGCAGGCTGCACGTCGTAATGGCCGTAAATGAGAACAGTCGGCGCGCCCGGCGCTTTCCTCCATTCGCCGACAACTATTGGATGGCCGGCTGTCGGATACACCTTGGCTGGCACGCCGATCTTGTCGAGGGAGGTCTTAACCCAGTCCGCTGCGCGTTTGGTGTCGCCGTTGTGCTCCGACTTCGCGCTCACGCTGGGAATCCGCAGGAACTCGAATAGCTCCTGCATGATCCGTTCGTCGTTCCTGGAAAGAAAATCAGTCAGATCGCTCGGGCTTTTCCCCGCGCTAACATCCACCGGCGCTGTAGTTGTCATGTTCTTCGGCTCACCTTCGTCGTCGTAGAAGAGATGCGACCAGCATGCCGGATCACCGGCCATGCTCGGCTCCCGCAATCAGTTGAATCGTCGTCATTCCCGCCAGCGTCGCCAGCAGGCAGAGACCCACACTAAGCAAAACGTAGGCAATCGCGCGCGCGTACTCGCCGCCTTCAATGAGCGCGAGTGTTTCCGCGGAAAACGTGGAGAACGTGGTGAACCCCCCACAGAATCCCACAATCAGCAGTGCCCGTAACTCGAGCGACAGCTGCATGTTGAGAAACTGGCGCACCAGAATGCCGATCAGAAAGCACCCGGATACGTTCACCATCATTGTCCCAATCGGAAATCCGCTGCCACTGCCACGCTGGATAGCACCGCCCAGCAGGTACCGCAGGATCGAGCCGCCGGCGCCGCCAAGTGCGATAAGGAGGTAGATCATGTACCTTGATTATAGCTGCTGAAAGGAGAGAAAATGCACGGCCTGAAGGGCGAGCGGGTCCTCATGCGCATCCACATCGGTGAGCGTGACAAATACAACGGTGAGCCGTTGTACTGGGCAATCGTCCACCTGCTCAGGAAGCGGCACCTGGCCGGCGCGACGGTGACGCGCGGTATCATGAGTTACGGAGCCAGCAGTCGCATTCACGCCGCGCGATTCGTCGATTTCTCCCTCGATATGCCGGTCGTTGTCGAATGCGTCGATACGGAGGAAAAGATCGACTCCGTTCTCCCGGACCTCGACAAAATGGTGACAGGGGGATTGATCACGCTCGAGCGCGTCGAGGTAATCGTCTACCGGCCGCACGAGACCGACCAGGAGCGCGCCGACGATCTCGCAATGCGCATGACAGGCACCAATCCCATCACCTAGTCGCACGCGTGGCCAACCGACTCACCAAGGAGACAAGCCCCTACCTACTGCAGCACGCGAATAATCCGGTCGATTGGTATCCGTGGGGCAAGGAGGCGCTCGACAAGGCGCGACGCGAAAGCAAGCCGATCCTTCTCAGCGTCGGCTACGCTGCCTGTCATTGGTGTCACGTCATGGCGCACGAGTCCTTCGAGGATGAAGAAACTGCGCAGCTGATGAACGAGAAGTTCATCAACATCAAGGTCGATCGCGAAGAGCGGCCCGATATCGACAACATCTACATGCAGGCTGTGCAGGCAATGACCGGTCACGGCGGCTGGCCAATGACAATGTTCCTGCTCCCGGACGGCAGCCCATTCTACGGTGGCACTTATTTCCCGCCCGAAGACCGCCACGGCATTCCGTCATTCAAGAAAGTCCTGCACGCGGTCAGTGACGCGTATGCGCAGCGCCGCGAAGGAGTCGCTCAGAGCGCCGAGCAGCTGAAGCAGATCTACGAAGGAAACTTCGTCAACAGCCGTGGCCCGACCGCGCCGACGGGACTCTCGCCGCAGCTGCTGGACATCGCCTTTCGCGTGCTGCAGCAGCGGTACGACGAGAGCAATGGCGGCTTCGGTACGGCGCCGAAATTCCCGGCGACGATGGTCCTCGATTTCGTGCTGCGCTATTCCGCACGTACCGCGACCACTCACGCGCTGGAGATGGCGGTCAACTCGTTCCTGAAGATGGCGCGCGGTGGGATTTACGATCAAATCGGCGGCGGCTTCGCGCGATACTCCGTCGACGCGACCTGGCTGGTGCCGCATTTCGAGAAGATGCTTTATGACAACGCCCTGCTCACGCGTCTGGGCGCTCACCTCTGGCAGGCAACCAAGGACGAAGAGGTCCGTCGCGTCACCACTGAGACGGTCGAATGGATCGCGCGAGAGATGACCTCACCAGAAGGTGGATTCTATTCCTCGCTCGACGCCGATAGTGAGGGTCACGAAGGCAAGTTCTACGTCTGGAGCGAGGAGGAGCTCGACACCCTGCTTGGCGCCGATGCGCGCGCATTCAAGGCTTATTACGGAGTTGTCCGCGGCGGAAACTTCGAGGGCAACAGCATTCTTTATGTCCCGGCGAGTCGCGAAGTAGCCGGCCGACGCGCGGGCGTCGACCCGCAAATCCTCGATGAAATCCTCGCGCGCGGCCGGCGGATTCTCCTCGAGGCCAGGTCACGACGTGTCTGGCCCGGTCGCGACGAGAAGATTCTGGCGTCCTGGAACGGGCTGATGCTGCGCGGTGTTGCGACGGCAGCCCGCGTCTTCGACCGGGACGACTTCCGCAAGCTCGCTCTGCGAAACGCCGACTTCCTGGAGCGAGAGATGGTGCGTGGCGGCCGGGTAATGCGCTCGCACAAGGAAGGGGTGACACACATTGCCGGATTTCTCGAGGATCACGCCTCAGTTGCGCTCGGATTCCTCGCTGTCTACGAGCTCACCTTCGACGAAAAATGGGTCAAGCTCGCCCGCGAGATTTCAGAGGCAACCATAACATGGTTCTGGGATGATCAGGTGGGCGCCTTCTTCGACACCGCGCGCGATGCGGAGGAGCTGATCACGCGTCCGCGCGACTTCACGGACAATGCGACGCCTTCAGGAACTTCGCTCGCTGTCGATCTGCTCCTCACCCTCGCCGAGCTCCAGCACGATGCCGATTACCGCCGGCGAGCCGTGTTTACCATCGAGAATCTTGCTGAACCCATGCTCAAATTCCCGACTGCGTTTGGGCACCTGCTCGGCTGCGCCGACATGGAGGTGAATGGCGCCGTCGAAGTTGCACTGGTCGGTGACCTGAAGAGTGATGGGCTTCACGCCCTGGAGCGGGCCGTGGCGTCGGAGTACGTTCCTTCGCTCGTTCTCGCAGCGGGTACTCCCCGGTCAGCGAAACTGGTAAAGCTCCTCGAGGATCGGACGATGGTCGATGGACAGGCAACGGCTTACGTTTGTCGAGGCTATGTGTGCGACCGGCCAGTGACTGACGCCGCTGCTCTCGGCGAGCAGTTGGAGAGCGCCGCCCGCGCGCGGGCAACCGCTACTGCATAACGGAGTCTCCTGATGGACAGGATGAATAGTCGGATCGCACAGGTGTACGGTTATGCAGTTTGCTTCATCACGGTGATCGTGATACTGATTTCCATCAAGTCTGTTGTCGACGCTGTGATCGATCTCACTGATCCGATTCGCGCAGAATCGGGAGGGTATGGAAGATCGGGTCGCTCGCTTGGGAACTTCGAGCTATACAAACTCGATGCGCGGCGTGAGCCGCGACCGCCGTCGACTGTTGCCGGTCCGCCTAAAGCACAAGCAGATAGTTTGTCAGACGCCGACCTGCGCCGACTGTACGACGCCGAGCGCGAACAGGCGATCGGCAACGTGCGATTCCGCGCCATGCGAACTTTGATCGGCAGTGGTCTTCTCATCGTCGTCGCGCTCATCTTGTTTGTCGTTCATTGGCGATGGCTGCGGACGCGCGATGTCGCGTCCTCCGCGGCTGTTTGACAGAGTTCATCCAGATTTTCGCCCGAGCAGCTTGAGTGCCTGAACAACAGCCATCCTTCACTCGCGGGATCTTTGCGGGTGTCGTGCTCGACTCGCTGCTCTTCCCATATCCGCGACCGCTGGACAAGCGCGACGCCGATGAAGCGCGCACCGTCCGCAGGTTGATCAAAGGACTGCGTGACATGGAGGGCACGCTCATCGACTCGGCGAAGTTCGATGAGGAAGAGACAATCCCCGATGAAGTGATCCGGGCGCTCGCCGAGCTGGGAATGCTGGGACTCACGATCCCGAAGAAATACGGCGGACTGGAGCTGTCGTCGGCGGCCTATGCTCGGGTGTTCGGAACACTCTCCACTGTCGACGCATCAGTCGCCGTGCTGGTCGGCGTCCATTGTGGACTTGGCGCCAAGGCGATCGTGCTTCATGGCAGCGATCAGCAGAAGGAGCGCTATCTGCCTTCGCTCGCTCGTGGTGATTTCCTCGCGGCATACGCGCTCACCGAGCCAGACGTCGGTTCGGACGCGCAGAACATCAAAACGACGGCGACGCTCACCCAGGACGGCTCACACTGGCGCTTGAACGGCCGCAAGATCTGGATTGGCAACGGACATCGCGCGGGCGTCATCGCGACTTTCGCCCAGGCATCCGTTCGTCGTCGCGGTGAAGACGTGCAGCGCATGACGGCGTTCCTGATTCGGCCC
>DASUZC010000119.1:0-14025 GCA_036377095.1 Gemmatimonadaceae bacterium | reverse complement strand
TGCTTTGGTGTCCCAATCGACGCTGCGCAAATCCATCCCGTGCACGGTCATTGGCAAGCCGTCCCCGCGATCGAAGTCGAATTTCGCGCCCATATAGCTTAGCGGCTCGGCGATTCGCTTCATTGGCCGCCGACTCAAACTCTCGTCACCCTCGAAGCGCGCGGACATTGGGTGAGCGGCGACAATGCCCGCCATCAACCGCGTCGTCGTCCCGCTGTTGCCGCATTGCAGCGCACTGCGCGGCTGCTTGAGCCCGCGCACGCCGTTTCCTTTGATGCGAATTGTCGACGCTAATGGAGGTATAGATGCACCAAGCGCGCGCAGCACTCCAGCAGTCGAGTGGACGTCCTCTGACTCCAGAATTCCTCGAATCCCGGACTCCCCTTCAGCGAGCGATGCGAGAATGAGCGCTCGATGTGAGATGGACTTGTCACCAGGCACGCGAATGGTGCCCGATACCTTCAACGCAGCCAAGATTCCAGCGCCGTCGCCGCGTCGGTTTTCTCGTCCCTGTATTTGACGATCACTGGCGTTTGCAATGAGAGTCCTTCGCGTCGTCCCCATTCGTCTCGCACCGCGCGTGCACCCGGCACCACCACCGCGTTTTCAGGAATGATCAACGGCTTTGCCCCATCGGCGCGGTGGATTGTCTGGCGCTCGAGGTCGTAGACCGGAGTGCCGCGAGTGAGCACGACGCCCGCCCCGATCACGGCGCGACGTCGCACCACTGTCCCCTCATAAACTCCACAGTTGCCACCAATCACGACGTCGTCTTCGACGACGACGGGCGACGCGTTGACCGGCTCCAGCACTCCGCCCAGCTGCGCGGCGGCGCTCAGATGGACGCGTTCGCCAACCTGGGCACAAGACCCCACCAGCGCGTGCGAGTCGATCATCGAGCCCGCGCCGACGTGTGCGCCAACGTTGATGTACATCGGCGGCATGCAGACGACTCCGGCGGCTACGTAGGCTCCGCGGCGAATGCTCGAGCCGCCGGGTACCACGCGAATAGCATCTTCACGCGTGAGCCGGCGCGGCGGATAGGTATCCTTATCGAAAAACGCGAGCGTTACGCCGCCGTGGTCGCCTCCGATCGACATGTCGACGATCGCGCCGGCACGAAACCCAAGCAGAATGCCACGCTTGACCCACGGCACCGCGCGCCAGTCCCCGCTCGCCGCATCTTTCGTCGCGGCTCGCACACTTCCGGTTTCCAGCGCGTCGAGCAGAGCTGCCACGACGTCGCGCGCTTCGGTTGGAAGTATCTGATTAGCCGGAGTTGCAGAGAGAGCGTCAATGCGCTTTTCCAACTCCGCCGCGCTGCCGGCCATCAATCGGCTAGCGCTCCTACGGAGACGAGAGCCGCTCGCACCGTCGTCTCGAATTTCTCCGCCAACGGTACCAGCGGCAGACGCAGGACGTTCGAGATGCGTCCCATCATCGCCAAAGCTGCTTTCACGGGAATTGGATTGGGCTCCACAAAAGCAGCCGCCGTCCATTCGGCCAACTGGTGATGCACCGTGCGCGCGGCTGCGAAATCACCGGCCGCGCATAATTCGGTGAGCTGGGCCACCATACGCGGGGCGACGTTGGATGTCACCGAGATCACACCATCGCCGCCATCGGCCATCACCTGCAGCGTGAGTGGGTCGTCGCCGGATAGAACGGAAAAAGCGGCAGGCCGATGACGAATGATCTCGCCGATTTGCGCCAGGTTTCCGGAAGCTTCCTTCACCGCAACGATATTTTCGTGCTCGGCGAGCTCCAGGGTTGTCGCCGCCTCAATGTTGCTCGCAGTGCGGCCCGGCACGTTGTAGACGACGATTGGAATCTCGACCGCATCGGCGATGGCAAGAAAATGCGCGACGATCCCGCGTTGCGGTGGCTTGTTGTACATCGGTGATGCGTGCAGCAGATGCGTGGCTCCGGCTGCCTGCATCTCACGCGAGAGTGCGATCGCCTTTTTCGTGTCGTTCGACGCGGCGCCGGCGACAACAGGAACGCGGCCGGCCGTTTGCTCGACTGTGATCTCGACTACGCGCCGGTGCTCGGCAACAGTCATCGTTGCCGCTTCGCCAGTGGATCCACACGGCACCACGAGATGAACGCCACTCGTGATCTGCCACTCGACGAAGGAGCGCAGCGAACGCTCGTCTACATCGCCCGACTCCATAAAGGGAGTGACCAGCGCCGTTCCGCAGCCAGTGAGCCGTTGCGACGTCATTAGTTAAATGTATGCGGGCGCCGCCGCGAAGAGCGAGCGCCTGAGGCAGGCGGGCTAGGACCCCTGCTTCACGAATACGACGTTCGGCGCGCCGATGCCCTTCAGGAAAAGCTCTCCGGTCCAGCCGACCTCCCCGATCAGCGAGTCGCCCTTGACCTTCAGCTTGTGGACGTCTTTCTCGGGGCCAAGCTGCTTGCCTACCACGCGCAGTAGAACGCGATCGCCGTTGAGCGCGTACGCGCCGCTCGTCACCTCCGTCGGATCACGATGACCATCAATGGTCTTGTCGAGTGTCATCGTGAAATGACGATCGCGCTTCAGATCGAGCTGGGCGGAGAACTCCCACGGCTTGCGGAAGACGGAGCCTTTCCCCGCGTAGACGTACGTGCCCGGCATAGTCGCAGGAATGGGATCGGAGTCGCCATTCCCTCGGCAACCCATCACCACCGCCAAAGCGCCAATCACCAAAAAGAAACTCGAGCGATTCATGATCCTCATTACGAGACCGCCCGTCGCCGGTTTCATCAACTGCGCGGCGCCAGCTGAAGAACGTCCCGCATCGTGAATACGCCGCGCTTCCCGACGAGCCAGTCTGCCGCTCGCAGCGCCCCCTCGGCAAAGACTCGACGATCGCGGGCCTCGTGAACGATTGACAGCTGCTCGAACGCGCCATCGAAAATCAGCTCGTGGGTGCCGGGGACAGAGCCAGTCCGGATGCTGGTCGTGGGAATCGGCCGCTCCAGCGCATCGCTGGCCGCCTTGGCAATTGCGATTGCCGTTCCCGAAGGCGCGTCTTTCTTCCGCGTATGGTGAGTCTCGATGATGTGCGCGTCGAACTCCTCGAGATTGCGCATCAGCGATGCCGCGCAGCGCGCGACCTCGATCATCACGTTCACGCCGAGCGAGAAATTGGGTGACCACAGTAGCGGCGTCCCGGTTTCGTTGGCGGTGCGCGTGACCTCCGCGAGGGATTCGTACCACCCAGTGGTACCAACCACGACTGGCACCGAAGCGCGCAGACAGGCGGTTACGTTTGCGACCGCGGCTCCCGGCTGGGTGAACTCGACCGCAACGTCCGGGTCGCCAAGCGAGTTTCGGCTGATACCCACTCCCTCCGCACTCTCTCGCTCTCCGATTACAGCGCTCACCTGCCAGCCTTTGTCGAGTGCGAGCTGTCGGATGGCTTCTCCCATCTTGCCGTCACCGATGATGGCAAGCGTGCGAGTCATTTGCTGCCCGCTGGAAAGAAGGCGTTGTGCAACCTCTCCATCGCCGGATTGAGCTGATCGCCGTCGACGATGACAGTCAGATTTATCCCCGTTGCACTGAGAGACATCATGTGCACCCTGATTCCATCGAGCGCGCCAACGGCGCGACCCATCGACGCGCTGTCTTCACTGATCGCCGCTCCTACCACCGCCACGATTGCCCGATCGCGCTCCACGGAAACGTCGCCCAGAGAAGCGAGGTCCACAACGAGTGAATCGAGGCCCGATGGATCGTCCACCGTGACCGACACCGAGACCTCCGACGTCGCGACCACGTCCACCGAGATACCATTGCGCTCGAAGATCTCGAACACCTTGCGCAGAAATCCCTTGGCATAAAGCATCTTCGCCGCACCGACTTTGACCAGGGTGATGCCGCCCTTGCCGGCGATCGCGCTCACTGCGCGGCGTGGAGCGTCGAAGGTGATGCGAGTTCCCTTTCCCGTCGGATTGCGCGAATTGTAGATAAAGACCGGAATCCCGAGGCGAACCGCGGGCGCGATGGTGTTCGGATGGAGAACCTTGGCACCGAAGGTGGCCAGTTCTGACGCCTCGTCAAACCGGATTTGCTCAATAAGTCTGGATCCCTTCACTACCCGCGGATCCGCGGTCAGCATGCCGTCGACATCGGTCCAGATCTCGATCGCGTCCGCGTGCAGCGCAGCACCGAGCAGCGAGGCACTGTAATCGGAACCGCCTCGCCCGAGCGTAGTAGTGATCCCTTCCGGAGTTCGGCCGATGAATCCCCCCAGTACCGGTACCTTCCCCGCCTGTATCAGCGGCGAGACAAGCTCGCGCGATGCCTCGGCGATCGCATCGATCTGCGGCTCGGCTCCCATAAAATTGTTGTCCGTAACGAATACGTCGCGAGCATCGATGTGCTCTGTCGGAATACCACGGAGCTTGAAGAAGGAGGCAACGAGGTGAGAAGAAAGCTGCTCACCGAAGGCGGCAATTGCGTCGAAGCTGCGAGGCGTCGCGTGGCCAAGGACCGACAAGGCTTCGGCGAGGCTCGCCAGCTCGTCGAACGTCGCACTCATTTCCGCGGCAACTTCCGCTGCCTCCGCAGAGGTGCCGAGGAGTTTCTCGCATTGCTGAAAATGGCGGTCGCGCAACGACTCGACACCGCGTAACGCTCCGATCAGATGGCCCTTCGCGGATTGCTCACCGATGGCGAGCAATGAATTCGTCGCTCCGCCGAGCGCGGATACTACTACTGCCGGTTGGCGATCGAGACGTCCCTTGACGATCGCTGCCGCGCGCTCGATCGCCTCCGCATCACCTACCGAGGTCCCACCGAACTTGACGACGATCACGCAGAGTCAAACGCGCCGGTGGTGGCGAGCAGCTCGGCGTTGAGCACGGAGCCACCCGCTGCGCCGCGCACCGTGTTATGACCGAGTGCAACCATGCGCAAATCGAGGATCGCGTCACGGCGCACTCTACCCACGGTCACCGTCATTCCGTTACCGGCGTTGACATCCCGCCTGGGCTGCGGTCGGTCGAGTGCGTCAGTCACGACCAACGGATTCTTTGGTCTGGTCGGCAAACCGTTGGTCGATGCGAGTCCCTGCCACGACCGCATCGTCTCGATTGCCTGCTCCGGCGTCGGCGTCTCCTCGAATCCGATCGTCATGCAGATGGTATGGCCGTGCTCGACCGCCACTCGGTTGGTGTGCGCGCTGACCTTGAAATTCGCACTCGTTACCTCGCCGTCGGCGTACGTCCCAAGCAGTTTCAGCATCTCGCGCTCCAGCTTGGGCTCCTCGTCCGCGATAAATGGGATGACGTTGCCGAGGATGTCGAGCGATGGGACACCCGGGTACCCGGCACCCGAAACCGCCTGCATGGTGGAGAGAAAAAGCTGCCGGATCCCAAATTTCTGGTGCAGCGGAGCAAGGGCGACGGCGGCGACTGTCGCTGAGCAATTGGCGTTGGTGACGATGGCACCATCCCAACCGCGCCGTTGCCGTTGACAATCGATCAGTCCGAGATGGTCGCCGTTCACCTCGGGAATAACCAGCGGCACATCAGGCTCCATGCGGTAGTTCTTGGCATTGCTCAGCACGAACTTCCCGGCTTTGGCAAATGCCATTTCCACTTCGCCTGCTGCCACCGCATCGAGCGCCGAGAAAACGATGGGCGCGCTGACGACACCAGGATCGCAGGCGATCACCCGCTTGTTCTGAACCGATTGCGGCGGCGGCGCGCCTTCCAGCCACCGCGCTGCCTCGCCGTATTTTTTTCCTGCCGACCGCTCGGATGCAGCAAGCTCCGTGATCTCGAACCACGGATGTTCTGCGAGCAGGCGGACGAACATCTGCCCTACCGCACCCGTCGCACCGAGTACGGCCACCGGCCACTTGTGTTTGCGCTTTCCGGGAATTGCGGAATTAGTCATCTTGCGAGAAGTTCGCGAGCGAGTCGCTCGTAGGTTTCAACACTGCTGCGCAGCTCATCGACGTCGATGTATTCGTCCGGTGTATGTGCGACGTGAATCGAGCCGGGCCCGAACAGGAGAGGCTCGCCCCAGTTGGACAACAGGGGAATGTCGGAAGTGTAGGCGACCGGGCCGGTCTCGAAACCTGACACGGTAGCAAACCGCTGTGCGGGAATGTGCGAGCCGAACTCTACGTCGGCGCGACCCTTCGCCCAGTCGAGCACCATCTTCTTGATCGGCTCGACATCGCTTACAAGTCGAAACATGATCTCCGCTTCGGCGTGCGCAGGAATCACGTTGGCTTCGGTGCCGCCGCGAATCGTTCCAATATTGACCGTCGTTTGTCCGAGCAGCGGATCCGACGGTAGCGGCAGGTTTCGCAATGTGGGCAACAGCTCCAGCATCGGTTCGATTGCCGATTGCCCGAGCTGCGGGTAGGCAGAGTGTGCTTCGCGGCCGCGCGTGCGTATTGTAGCGCGCAATGAACCCTTCGCGCCGCTTGCCAGCTTGCTCTCAGTGGGCTCGCCGTTGATGAGGAACCGGCTGCGCGTCCGGAGATTGTTCGCAGCGCGTGCTCCATCAGAACCCTTCTCTTCTCCAACGACGAACAGTAACTCGACGCTTTTCTCGCTGCTTCCAACCAATCGATCGGCAGCGACGAGCATCGCCGCTGCAATTCCCTTCGCATCAGCGGCGCCCCTTCCGAGGAGCCGGGTTCCTTCGAGTCGTGGCGGGACGAACGGCGGCACCGTATCGAGATGCGTAGAAAGCGTGACACCCTTTCCGCCGCCCGAACGGGATGCCCAGATATTGGCGCGTCCGCGCGTCACTTCCTGCAGCGTCACGTTCCAGCCGCGTGCAACGAGCCAGCGCGACACGTAATCGACGACGGCTGTCTCGTTCCCGGTCGTCGATTGGATCGCGAGCAGCTCCGCGGCGAGTGATACGACATCGGTCATACGCGGAAGTTAGCGTCGCGCGTGAATGCCGTCAGGACGAGAAACCTGGATGACAGCGCGCGTTAGCGTCGATTGTGCGCCGATCACGGGAGTCTGACCCAGCTCACGCTTACACCAAATTGAAGTCCGGTTGTACTCCGCATGATCCGCTGCGCGCCAACGTTCACGTCGAGCCCGCGAATCCCCAGCTGTTGCAGCCCAAAGCCGAATCCAACCATGAAGCTGCGACTTCCGGCCGTCTGTTCGGCGGAGCAATCGATATCCCATACTACACCCGGCGTCACGAACGTGACGAGCCGCACGGTCTGCAACATCGCGATGGAGAAGGGAACTCCAGCATCAACCGTGCACGCGTTGACACCTGGCGAAGTCGCGGGGGCATAACCGAACCCGATTTCCGTACCGACCGTGGTTGTTGCTGATTCGTCGTGGATGGTGGCGGCTACCGTCGGACCACCGGTGAAGACATTGAATCGTCCACGAGCGCCAAACAGCGCGTGTCCGCAATTTGTCGACGATTGGCAGTTCTCCCGTCGCTGGTATCCTGCCGTGAGACCGTAAATGGATCCGCCACGCAGCTGGTAGTCGACCCCCGCCGCGACAGCAATGAGATTCTCTGGACCTCGACGCTCGTTTCGCTGGCCAACTTGCAGCCTCAGTCCCCAATAGCTTTGGTCGCGACTCGCCGGCATTGGCAGCGGCATCGGTGGAATTGCGCCGACCGGCGTCGCCTCCTCGGTGCCAATCGGCAACGGCGGCACTGTCTGGGCCTCAACGCACCGCGGGACGACGAGCAGGAACGCGATGAGAAGCAGGAAAACCTTAACGAAGCGTGATTTCATCACCGCATCTCCAACCAGCGCGTGTAGGCGAGAGCGCCATGCCGTGTCGCGGGGTAGCGAAACACGCGCAGCAATACGCCTTTGCCTTTCAGAATGTCCACTCGCATGAATCCGGCGCGATGCTGGGTGACGTAATAGCTCTCGCGCATGCGCACCGCGCATTCGGTTTTGCCTTCCGAGCCCGCGCCACTGACGAGGATGTAGTTGACGTTTCGTCCTCCGCGCAGAACCTGGAGGGTGTGATCGTGACCGGCGACGTAGACCAGCGGCGGGTGGCCACTGAACGCGCTGCGGATAGAATCACGCATCGTGCGATTTGCTGACGACAGGATGTCCTGACTGGCTCCGCCAAAACGCCGATAAGGACCCGTCAGACCGCAATACCCACCGTGGGCGCCTCCGGTCATGAGCGGGTGATGCGCGGCGACAAACACTACCCTCGCCTCTCCCGGCGGACGCACTTCATTGCGCAGCGCAGCGGTTACGGAGGCCATTGTCGAAGCCGGACACCGCGATACGCTGTCCTTAACGATGTATGAGTGCAGCCACCATTGTGTGTCGAGTGCGACTAGCCGCAAGCGTCCGACGTCGACTGCAACGGGGCCCGGGCACCCGTTTCCCGGGATCAGTCGCACATTCCTGCCCTGAGCGAGAGAAGCGATCATCTGCTCCTGCAGTCGGATTGAATAAAGCCCAAAAGCCGTTTCGTCCGCCCAGTCGTGGTTGCCCGGGATGAAAATTGCTTGCGCGCCGAGAGGCACAGTTCTGACTTGCGCCTCCAACCGACGACGAGCGTCCGCCCACTCTGCCGCGCCCTCTGCCGGAATTCCTCCGGGGTACACATTGTCCCCGAGGAATACGATGATCGTGCGTTCCGGGGCAACGCTCGCCTGCGCCGTCAACGAATCGAGCGGTGGCCCGATCTGCCGCGGATTGGGTTCACCAGCGTCCCCAACAAAGAACAACGTGGTCTCGATCTGATCGGCAGGAATTTCCTGAAGTGTCACGCGGTGGTGGCACGCGCTTGTTGCGAGAATTGCGAGCAAAGTCATCGCGACGCGTGCACTGGTGCTCGCGTCGCTGACCTTCAATCCGCGGCGCCGCGGATAGTCAATCAACCGGATACTCGCTTGTCCTCTGGCAGCGTCATGTGGCGGGGTCGACGTGGGCTTCAACGCTTGCGCGCCGTGTGCCATCTACTCCCTGCACTCGCTCGACGAACATGTGCTGAACCAGGCGATTCGCTTCCTTCACGTACCTGTCGTGATGTCGCTCCCCGATCTCGCCGATTTCCTGCAGCGTTCGGTTGCCCAGCATCTTGCCCGCTTCGCGAAACGTCTTGAACGCATCCTCGGATTGACGCGCCATGACGATGTCACCAATGAGGCGCGTGTAGTCGTCAGCGACGGCGGCGTCGGCAAGATTCCTCACTACTCCGATCGCGGATCCGACGATGCGACCGCCAATGCCGGGATGTTCGCCGAGGTGCGACCGGTACTCCTCGAGCATACGCTGATGCAGCCGCATGTGTGGAATGTGTCGCGCGCAGAGATCACGAAACCGCGAATCATCCGCCTGGTTTTCGTGATTCTCCAGCGACTCGAGAAAAGTCCCGTGCTGCAGCAGCACGTTACGCACCTGCGATCTGAGGAACTCGCTGCCCTGGTCCATGACTTTCTCCTTGCTCGACCCGCCGCTGCAAACCTGGTGATGCTCAATCTCGGTGCGCACTCTCAAGCTTGTGCGCTGTGGACTGGCGACAGAGCGAAACTTGTGCCCGAAGCCGCTTGCTTTTCCGCCCGCACAATTCTATGTTTAGGTACCCGAAAATGTGCCGAAGCTTCGGCGCATAAGTATTGGTAGCACAGGAGCTTACATTGCCACCACTAAGGAGGAACCTCAACGGTAGGCGGAAGGAAGAAACGGAGGCGCAGCGGAAGGTGAAAGTGCGAGCGATGGACCCCGTACAAATGTGCGGCAAGGGCACATCGGTGACGCAGTTGTATCGAGTCGACGAGACCCTCGACAGCACCCGAATCCACCACCTCGTTTTTTTCGACCGGCACGGCTGGTATTGCGAGCACGGCAAACAGTGCAGTGCGGTGAAGGACGTGCAACAGTTCACGAAACACGGAAGACATGGCGACTAACAACGGATGGATGAGAGCATGATTGCAAGACAGGATGCCTACACGGAAAAAAGTGATGTATGGGCGAAGCTATCCGCCCCTGTTCCAACTGGTGCTATCTCCTGGCGACAGGATGGAAAAGTGACTGCGCGCGACGGGAAATACTTCGCGCGGTTCGTCGCTTATATCGAAGCGAATACGGTCAGAGAGCGGCTCGACGCAGTCGTCCCCGGAGAATGGGACCTCACGCTCGAATTGCTGCCACCCATTCCCGGCGAGGACGGTGATGGATCACAGTGTTCCTTCAAGGCCCGGCTCCAGATTCTCGGCGTGATTCGCGAAGACGTCGGCACTGGCCGCGATTACAAGCAAGCGTCAACCGACGCGTTCAAGCGAACTGCTGTCCGATTCGGGGTTGGCAACGAGCTTTATGCCTACGAGCAGAACTGGGTCGAGATGGACGGCGACGGCAAATACGCCAAGCCGCTCGAAGACCCGCAAGCTGCTTACAATCGGCGTTACGCCAGGTTGCCAACGAATTTGCCCGCGGCTTCCAACGGGGCGGCATCGGGATCAGCAGCACCTGTTTCGCTTTTGACCGACATGGAAATAGTCAGCTGCCCCAAGTGCGGTGGACGGATGTGGGATAACCGGCTGACCAAGCGCAACCCGCGCGCGCCGGACTACAAATGCCAGAACCGTTCTTGCGACGGAGTCATCTGGCCGGCTAAAGCCGGGGCTCCAGCCGCAGACGCAAAGGAGCAGCCCAAGTCGGCCGAAGCGGAAGC
Organism: Gemmatimonadaceae bacterium; assembly: GCA_036377095.1. Classification (GTDB taxonomy): domain Bacteria; phylum Gemmatimonadota; class Gemmatimonadetes; order Gemmatimonadales; family Gemmatimonadaceae; genus UBA4720. The sequence goes on along the minus strand of DASUZC010000119.1, from coordinate 3,375 downwards.
GGTTCTGATCGGTGGCGAGGAAGAGCTGCCGTTCTAATTGACTTGGCAAAAGAAAAAGAAAAGGCGAGCTCGAAAGGCTCGCCTTTTTGTTGTCCCAACTCTGAACGCCGCGTGCTACCTCCGTTTCGGAATGAGCACAGTGCCTGCCAGCGGATCGACAGAGGCGGACAGCGGCGTGCCGTGCAACAGCTCTCCGTCGGCCTGCGCCGGCATCCTGGGGATTGTCTCTACGCGAAATTCGCGTCCCGACTTGTAGAAGAGACAGGGATCGGCGCTAAAGTCCTTGCGAATCATCCGCCAGAGGATGCGAAGCGCGTCACCAAGGTTGGTTGGCGAATACACACAGGCGGTGAGCATCCCGTCGTCGTAGAGAATGCCGTCTCCAAACGCAATCAGGTTGTTGAGAACGGCCCCCAAATTGGCAATGAGCACAGCTGACGCCTGGCGCTCGTAGACATGTCCGTCGACGGTCAGCCGTAACGTGAATCTCTGGTTGCGAAGGACCGCTTTGTAGCCGCCGATCACGTAAGCCATGAAGCCGAATCGCTTCTTGAGTCGCGCGGGTGCCTCGGCGATCATCGTTGCGTCGAGCCCCACGCCGACTCCGATGGCGAATCTGCGTCCGTCTCCGAGTCGGCCCAGATCGAGTCTCGCTTCGTCGCCGGCCAGCAGGATCGGCACGGCGCGTGATGGATTAAGGGGAATACCCAGGGTGCGCGCGACAACGTTGGCAGTGCCGCCTGCCAGAACCCCGACCGGCAGCCCCTGATGTGCGAGCGCGCTCAGTACTTCCATGACGGTTCCATCCCCGCCGAGCGTGAAGACGGCGCTGTACTTGTGCGCGTGGGTTTTGGCCAGGGTCGTCGCGTGCCCGGGAGCTTCGGTTGGCATCACATGGCATTCGACCCCGGCGCTCTCGAACGCCTTAACCGCCTTGTGCTGAATCCGGGCTGCTCGGCGCGACGCAGGATTGACGATGAGGAGCACGCGCTCGATGACGCGCGGCGAGAATTTCATCGCGGTCGCGGCGCTCAAAACTGAAATTCCTCTTTTGGTCGCAGATTCATCGTGGAGGGGTCATGCTCGGGGCGGGGATCGAACCCGCATGGGAGTTTGTCCCAAGGGATTTTAAGTCCCTCGCGTCTACCGGTTTCGCCACCCGAGCGAGAAACTGCGAAGCGGGAAACGGGACTCGAACCCGCGACCCCAACCTTGGCAAGGTTGTGCTCTACCAACTGAGCTATTCCCGCGCAATGGACAAACCTACCGGCGAAAAAACGCGTCAACAACCCTTCGGAAACATCGTTGACAAACCCCGAATCCAAATGATAACGTCTCCCCGCCGGCGAACGTCCCCCTCACTCAGACGAACGCCCGACGTACGTTTCACACCCCTGTGGAGATTCTAATGCGGCGTCTTTTTGTCTGCGTTACCACCATAGCACTCGCATTTCTCGCCGTTTACCCGACGCCGACGAGCGCTCAGCGCGTTCTCGGAGTCGGCGATGACGCCCTTGTTCTTCCCCGCGGAGTGTTCCGTTTCCGGACACTCAGTCAATGGACATGGTTCAACGAACGTTACGGAAAGGATACGCCGGGACGACCGAACGGAGCCCTGGAGCCGCTCGGTATCGACTTCACCCTCGATACAATCGGTGTCAAACAGTTTCCGAACCTCGCCGCTCTGCAGATTGGTATTCAGGGGCTAACCGGGAACCCAAACTGGTTCGCCACACTTGGCAATACCGTGGTCAACCTGCGTGATCACGTCGTTGCATTCCCGTTCGTGTTCGAGGCCGGGTTGTCGAAGCGGTTCTCCGTCGGAATACAAATCCCGTACGTGCACACCCAGACGTCTACATTCTTCAACGTCAACACGTCCGGGACTAACGGCAATCTCGGTTTCAATCCAGCGCTGGCGGTTGCCGCTGCGAACACCCAGAACACCACGCTTTACACGCAGTTCATTACAGCCGCCGCGCAACTCGAAGGCTCGCTGGCGGCGTGTCAGGCCAATCCTGCTGTTTCGCCGTCGTGTCCCGCCTTGCTGGCGAACCAGGCTGCCGCGCAGTCGCTGATCACGAGTTCAAGACTGTTCGCCGGCGGAGCGGTCGGCCCGGTTAACGGACCGTTCAATCCGCGCGGCGGGGTCTATATCACTTCTCCTTTCGTGCCAATTGTCGGAACCGACGCGCAGCTCGCAATCGAAGCACGGGTCGCAGCATTCCGGTCGCTGTACACTTCTTTCTTGTGTCCGCCAGCGGCTCCGGGAACCCCGCAGTGCGCGAACAATCCAATCACGCTCAGTGGACCGTTTGCGGGTCAAACCCGGCTTTCGCTGCGCGACGCTCAGACGATTCTGACTGATCCGCGGTTTGGAATTGTATCAGACCCGCTACAGTCCGTGAGTCGCTCGCACGTCGGTGACATCGACATCGGGGGAAAATTCTCCGTGTTCGATTCGTTCGATGGCAGCACGTCGGCGCGGATGTCGCCGACAGGACTCAACTTCCGTACTGCGATCGGCGGCGTTTTGCGCCTTGGGACGGGACAGGTGGAATCGCCCGACAACTTCATCGATCTGGGAACCGGACGTGGAGCTACGGCAGTCGAGGGACGCTGGTTCAGTGACATTCTTCTCGGCAGCCGTTTCTGGGAGTCGTTCATTCTCCGCTTCAACAAGCCATTCGCCGATGACCAGGACATGCGCATTATCGACCTCCCGAACGAGGAGCTCGCACCCGTATACAGAAAGCAGCGCGTTCACCGTCAGCTTGGCAGTGCCTTCGAGTTCGAGACCGCCCCGCGCATCGTTGTGAACGATTTCCTCGCCGTGTCCGGCTGGTACATGTACCGCCACAAGCAACAGGACAACTACTCCGGCACGTTCACTATACCCGCAGCGATAACGGGCTTTTCTGACATCACCATCGACGCCTCGACCCTGGATCTCGAGACCGAACAGACAGAGCACCGCCTCGGCGGCGGAATCTCCTTTTCCAACCTCTATTCATTCGAGCAAGGAAAGGCGAGAGTCCCGTTCGAAGTGACCTATCTGCACTGGCAGACGGTGAAAGGCGCCGGCGGAAATCAGCCGAAGTTTTTTACGGACCAGATTCAGCTCAGACTCTACGCGAGAATATTCGGCGGGAAGTAATCCTGGTTGGTATGGCTAGAAAGGGACGCGCAGATACGCGTCCCTTTTTTATTCCGTATTTCGAACCAACAGATCAGTCCGAATCGACAACTAATTGCGAATTGGGGAACCTACTACGAACTACGAACACTGCGAACTGAGTTCGAACTGACTCCGAGCTATCGAGAACCAGTTGGTAATCCGTAGTTAGTACGGAGCTCTCAATTAGTTGTCGATGC
>DASUZC010000118.1:0-13303 GCA_036377095.1 Gemmatimonadaceae bacterium | reverse complement strand
CGCCAGCATCGTCCATTCGTCGCGATCGACGAGCGCCATCAGGTCTTGCTCGACCTTCACCGGATCGGTCTGCCGCGTTAGCCCAAGACGCATCGCCAATCTTCCAACGTGGGTATCGACGACTACACCTTCGTTCTTTCCAAAGGCATTACCCAGAATCACATTGGCCGTCTTGCGGCCGACGCCCGGCAGCTTCACCAACTCCTCCATCGAGTCCGGAACTTCACCGCCGTGACGCTCGACCAGCGCCTTGCCCAGCGCGATCAGACTCTTTGTCTTGTTGCGGAAGAATCCAGTGCTCTTGATCATCTCCTCCATCACTGCCGGATCGGCATCGGCGAGTGATTGGGCCGTCGGGAAAGTCTTGAACACCAGTGGCGTCACCATGTTGACCCGCTTGTCGGTACACTGCGCGCTGAGGATTGTGGCGATCAACAGCTGCAGCGGCGTGCTGTAATCAAGCTCAACATGCGCGTCGGGATACAGCTTGAGCAGCCGCGCGTAAACCTCTCGCGTATACGCAGGTAGATCGGCTTTGGCGATCGCGCGCGAGCGGGGTTTACGCGCGAGTTTCTTCAGGCGGGCGGTTTTTCCTGGCCGCACGACACGTATGCGTGGTTTGCCAACCACACGCAGTGTTTCGCCCTTTTTAAGTTTGATAATCGTTCTTTTCACGTTCTTCGCTTCCGCGCGAACGCGATAACTTCGTCCGCGCTCCGGGTGTTGAGAATCTCTCCCGCTTCCAGCCAGGCTTTCCGCGCCAGACCGATCCCAAAGTGGACGTTATCGAGGCCGGCGACCGAATGTGCATCGGGTCCAATCTCGATTGTCACGCCCAGCTCCTTCGCCCGCCGGCAATAGCGCCAATCCAGGTCCAGCCGGTGAGGATCGGCGTTCAGCTCGACCGAAACGCCGACCTGGGCTGCCTTTTCCAACACGGCCTCGACATCGAGAGCGTAAGGCTCGCGGGACAGCAACAATCTACCCGTTGGATGCGCGAGAATCGTGAGGTGTGGATCGTCGAGCGCGGTCAGCACCCGTTTCGTCATCGCGTCGCCATCCATGCTGAAGCGCGAATGGATCGATCCAATCACATAGTCGAAGGTGTCCAAAATGTCGGCGTCGTAGTCCACGCGCCCGTCGGCGAGAATGTCGGCCTCGATTCCCTTGAGGATCCTGATTCCCTCCAGGCGTGAGTTCAGCTCGTCGATCTCTTCGTGCTGACGCAGCAACCGATCGCGCTTCAAACCGCGTGCGTAGAACGCTGATTCGGAGTGATCCGAGATCCCGATGTAATCCCACCCGCGCTCCATCGCGCCCTGCGCCAGCTCCTCGATCGTCGCAACACCGTCCGAGTAATCGGAATGGCAGTGCAGAATGCCGCGTAGATCTTCGTACACCACGAGGTTCGGCATCTCGCGCCTCGCCGAGGCCTCGATCTCGCCCATCCCCTCGCGCATCTCCGCCGGGATCGGCACGAGATCGAGCGCGGTAAAAAACGCGTCCTCGTCCGGCAACGATACACGCTTGCCGTCTGGACCAATCAGCGCATTGCCGCGAATTTCGAAGCCGCGGCTACTCGCCAACTCGCGCATCTCCCCGACATGCGACGAGTTTCCCGTCGCACGCCAGAGTGCGACTGGATAGTCCGCCTTGTTCACGCAGTGCATGTCGAGATGGGTGCCGTCCACGAATCGAATGTGGACTGACCCCGGCTCATCATCCTTGGGTGTGGCTTGGCGCACACCTGGCGATCTGGCAAACGAATCCGCGACCTTCACCGGGTCCTTCGAGCATTCAGCCACGATGTCGATGTCGGCGATGAGCTCGTTGTGTCGCCGGATCGAGCCTGCCAGCTCAGCGTGCACCACATCGGGATGCCGGTCGACATTGGTGGCCAGCATGTGCGCCTGGATGATTGCCGCGGGGAATCTCTGGAGGTGCGCGTCGCGACGCACGATCTCGATTCCGCGCAGCACCTTTTCCGCCGTCTTTTTCCCAAACTTTGGCAGCTTGGCCAGCTCACCATTCTGAGCGACCCGCTCGAGGTCTTCGAGGGTGTCCACGCCCAGTTCGTCGTGAATCAACTGGATCTTCTGTGGGTTGAGTCCGGGCACCCGGATCAGATCCACCATGCCCGAGGGCATACCCTCGCTGAGCTGGTTCAGGTATCTGGATTCGCCGGTCTCAACGAGGTCCCGAACAACGGAAAGGGTCGCCGGACCGATGCCGGGCGTGTCAGCCAGCTCTCCCGACCTCAGCAAAGGCCCGAGGTCGTCTGTGTCGAGGGCAATGAGCGCGCGCGCCGCACCTGCGTAAGCCCGCGCCTTGAATCTTTGCTCGCCTTTTAGCTGAAGTAGCGCACCGATTTGGGTGAGGACGTGCGCCGCCGACCTGGAATCCATCCCTTCAATATAGGATGGCGAAGATCTACGTCGCTTCTTCCACTCCGGCGTGGAACGGCAGCGTCTTCACGATCTCCTCGATCTGCTTCTGAATCAGCTCGAGCTCCTGACTGGCGCCCTCGCTGTCCAGCATGCCGTGTCTCATCGTGACCGCCACCCGATTCATGTACTTGATCTTGGTGATGATCTCTTCGGTGGCGCGGCGAAGTCGGATATAGCGACGCTTGTCGGCGAGCGCGCGGTGACAGCGGCGCTCGAGGTCCTGCGGGGTAAGCTTGCGCGCGACTTCGACGGCTTCGGCGATGGTGCGGCCCGGCACAGCGCCATGGTCGGGAATGCCCATTTGGTCGCTATTGGGATCGCTGAACCAGAGTCGGCCGATGTACTCGACGCCGTCATAAGCGAGACGGAGCGCTACTCTGTATTCCTTGCCGTCAACCGTGATCGAGCTGATCGCGTGCTGTGTTACGCCGGAATCTGATGTCATGGCTGAATTTCAGCGTCGTACAGGCGGATTTGTCTCATCCAGGAATGGTTCGAGTGCCGCGAAGAGTCGGTCCGGTTGTTCAACGTACGGCACATGCCCGCAGTCGTCCAGAACCACCAGGGCGGTGCCGAGGGCGTTAGCAGCTTCACTGGAAGACGCTAATGGAATAGGATCGTCACGCCCATGAATGATAATCGAGGGGGTTTTGATGCCTTGCAGGTCCCGGATCAGGTTAAAATCGCCGAGGCTCTCCCACACCGACTGCTGAACCCGACCGATGACTCGGAACGGTGTGAGGTCGGTTGCCCGGCGCGGATCGGAGAAGTAACCGGCCACACTCAGCTCGAACGCACGCTGCCGGTACGCCGCCGGATCTTGCTCGCGCAGACCTGACGCCGCGAGCTCCTCTCGCATCGTTTGGATCTCCGGGTTTGCCTGTCGGCGCGCAAACTCGGCCTCGAACTGCCCGCGATATTCACGCGTGAGAGGGGCAGGATTGATCAGCGCTAGTCGCGCCGGTGGAACGAGGTGCGGGTTTCTCCTTTGCTCAATCGTATAGAGCAGGGCGAGCATCGCCCCCCAGGAGTACCCGACGATCGACAACGGCTCGAGCCGGTGTTCGACAACAATTCTGCCCAGATCCTCGACGTGGGTTTGCCACGTAACCGGCACCCGCGCGTCGGATTTCGACCGCCCGCCACCGCGCTGATCGTAGAATATGAGATCGTGCTTTTCTCCCAGCCGCAGCATCTGGGGCAACAGATAGCAGTGATCTGCTCCCGGACCGCCGTGCAGCACGACCAGCTTAGGTCCACCCGCCCGACCGTATTTCGCCCAGTAGAGCGGGACTTCGGTGGTGGTTGTGTAACCTTCCTCGCGCGGCGCGGGGATCGGTTTCGGCATCGGGAAGCGGGAAGCGGGAGGCGGGAGGCGGGAAGCGGGAGGCGGGAAGCGGGAGGCGGGAAGCCGGTTCAGCGTGCGGTGAAGTCGGTGCTCGTCGTAACCTGTCTGCACGTCTCTGCGATCAGCTCGGCCGCGTGATCGAGATCCTGGATACTCACCAGCTCGTTGGGCGAGTGCATGTACCGGTTGGGGACGGAAACGAGCGCGGTCGCCACACCTTCCCGTGCGATGTGGATCGCATCGGCATCGGTGCTCGTCTCGCGCCCCGCGGCGTGCAACGAGAACGGAATCTTCCTCTTCTCAGCCGTGTCGCGAAGCAGCCGGAACACGACTGGTGAAATGATCGAGCCGCGCGTCAGCACCGGACCGGCGTCGATTGCCGCTTCGCCGTACTCTTTTTTCTCGACACCGGGATGGTCGATGGCGAAAGTGACATCGACGACGATTGCCATTTGCGGTCCGATGCACGTCGCGCAGACACCGGCGCCGCCGCCACGATACCCGATCTCTTCCTGCGTCGTCGCCACGGCAACTACCCTCGCTGCTCCCGGTTTCTCGGCGTATCTGCGCACCGCTTCGAGCACCACGAAAGCGCCAATCCGGTCGTCGATCGAGCGCGAAACGATGCGGCCATTCGGAAACTCCATCGTGCGTGAGTCGATGACTCCGGCGTCACCGACGCCGATGACTGCATCTGCTTCCTTCCTGCTCTTGAAGCCGAGGTCGACCCAAATGTCCTGGAACTTTGCCGCCTTCTCGCGCTCCTCGTGCTTGATCAGGTGCACCGGCTTCTTTCCAACGACGCCAAATACGTCGCCATTGCGCCCGTTGAACCGCAGACGCTGTCCAATCAACACCTGCGGGTCCCAGCCGCCGATTGGCTGGATGTAGGCGTAACCGTTGTCGTCGATGTAATTGATGATGATGCCGATCTCATCGATGTGACCGGCCAGCATGATCGTCGGTTTACCGTCGCTGTTGACTTCAGCGAGACTGTTGCCCGCGACGTCACCACTTACTTTCGCAAACTTTTTTGCCTGGTCACGCCAAACCTTCGCAGGTGCCGCTTCGAATCCAGATGGGCCAGGTGTGTCGAGAAGTTTCTTGAGGAAGGTGAGTGATTCGGCGGAGATCATGCTTGGCAATTTGACGGGGTTTGACCGCCGCGTGTCAGACTGTGACGCGCGGCGAGAGAGACAATGTACAGCAACAGGAACAAAAAGCACGGCCGCCGAGACAGTTCTTACACCCTGAAAGCACGGCCGACGATACTGTTCTCCGCACGCCGAGAGCACTGCCGGCGACCGTGCACCAACGGTTTTCGCGAACGACTCTTGCAACTCAACACGCTGAGCTCGTTCACTGTAATACCACCGGTCCACATGCAAAAACCTATTCCTGCGCTGGTCGCATCTTTTTTCGCGGCGCCTGTGCTGGCGCCGCTCGCAGCGCAGGCCGTCGCGACATCCGCACCAATCAGTGACATTCGGTATGAAGTCACGTTCACGCGCGCCAACGGTGAACAGCGTGTGGTGGGTTCAGCAATGACTTTCACTGTTGGCGGCACGGATCCGGTGATCCTGTCGCTGCCAAGTTGGACACCGGGCGCGTACGAGATTGCGAACTTCTCGCGAGCGGTCTCCAACTTCTCGGCGGAGGAAGCGGGCGCCTCGCTCGCCTGGGACAAAGTCGATCCTGACACCTGGCGAGTGCTGCCTCGCGCAGTCGGCCAGGTGACCGTTCGCTTCGATTATCTGGCGGACAGTCTCGACAACGCCAACACCTGGGCGCGTCCGGATTTTCTCCTCTTCAACGGTACAAATCTCTTTTTATATCCGGAGGGCAGGGGATTGGACTATCCAGCGTCGGTAACGGTGAACACCGAAGCTGCGTGGAAGATTGTGACTGGTATGACGACTGCCGGTCCTCGTCGCTACTCGGCCTCGAACTATCACGATCTCGTCGACTTTCCGTTCTTCGTCGGTCAATTCGACGTCGATAGCACGCAGATCTCGGGTACGTGGGTCCGATTTGCCTCGTATCCCGCGGGCAGCGTGACAGGCGGACCGCGCGTCGCGGTTTGGGAGGCTTTGAAGCTGATGATTCCCGTCGAAGTGAAAGTCTTCGGCGAAGTCCCATGGATCACCTACAGCGTGCTGCAGATTACGGATCCAACCTACGGCGGCGGATCAGGACTCGAGCACCAGAACTCGCACGTTGACGTGCTGGGCCCGGGAATGCTTGGCACTCCCGTACTGCCATCACTCTACGCACACGAGATCTTTCACGCCTGGAACGTGAAGCGCTTGCGTCCCGCTGATCTGTGGCCATATCGATATGATCAGGAGCAGCCGACGACACTGCTCTGGGTCAGCGAAGGAATTACTGATTATTACGCCGACCTGGCTGAAGTGCGCGGCGGAATTCTGGACCCGAAGGGCTTTTACGAGGCGACCAGCGACAAGATCTCACAGGTAGAACAGCTGCCACCGACATCGCTGGAGGACGCGTCGCTGTCGACGTGGGTGCATCCGCGCGACGGCACCGAATACATCTACTATCCGAAAGGATCACTCGCGGGATTGTTGATCGACATCATGATCCGTGATGCGAGCGACAATCGAAGCTCGCTCGACGATGTCATGCGGACGCTGTACAACACCGATTACAAGAACGGCCGCGGCTTTACCACCGACGAATGGTGGGCCACGGTCAGTCGGGCGGCAAACGGGAAATCGTTCACGGATTTCGCGACACGGTATGTCGATGGTCGCGAGCCCTTTCCGTACGAGAGGGTCCTCCCGCTCGCCGGGTTGAGACTCGCTCGCGACACCGCGCGTGTCCCGCAGCTCGGGATTGCGAGTCTGCAGGATTCGACCGGGTTGCGGGTGACCGGAATACTGCCGGGAAGCGCGGCCGCCGCGGCCGGCGTCCAACCGGGCGATCAACTGATATCAGTTGCGGGCTTCAACGCCGATGATCCGAACTGGACCGAGCGCTTTCGCTCCCGTTACGCTCGAGAGCCGGAGGGAACGGCGCTGCCGGTCGTGATCAAGCGCGATGGCGCGCAGCAGACGCTGACTGCACACCTGCACTTCGTACTGCGGATCGAGTCGCATGTTGAGGAGGATCGGCGTGCATCCGCCAAAGCCAAACGGATACGGGCGGGACTCTTGGCGGGAACCACTAGTCCGTAATGCTGCGGACTCCGAACTAACTGCTCCGTATTTCGAATCAACTGATCACTCCGCATCGACAACTAATTGAGAGCTCCGTACTAACTGCGAAGTACTCACTAGCTCTCGGTAGTGCGAAGTCCGGTTCGCAGTCAGTTCGCAGTCAGTTCGCAGTGGTTCGCAGTCAATTCGCAGTGTTCGTAGCCCGGAGTAGGTTCCCCAATTCGTAATTAGTTGTCGATGCGGAATGATTAGTTGGTTCGAAATACGGAGCTTTTCCGGTTCGCAGTTCGCAGCAGTTACTTGAGCATCGCCTTCGCGATAGTCTGTAGCTGCATATTCGAAGTGCCTTCGTAGATCGTCCCGATCTTGGCATCGCGATAGAATTTTTCGACCGGATAGTCCTTCGTGTATCCGTAGCCGCCAAACAACTCCACGCACAACGAAGTAACCCGTTCGCAGACCTGCGACGAGAATAGCTTTGCCATCGCCCCTTCGCGAGCGATGTCCTTCCCTGAATCCTTGAGGCGCGCTGCGTTGTAGACCATCAGCCGCGCTGCTTCCAGTTCCGTTGCTGCCTGCGCCAGCTGAAACTGGATTGCCTGGAAATCGGCGAGCGGCTTGCCGAACTGCTTGCGCTCGTTCACGTACGCAATCGCCGCGGTGAGCGCGCCCTGGGCGATGCCGATCATCTGCGCGCCAATTCCAATGCGACCGCCGTTCAAGGTATTGATGGCGATCTTGTAACCCTGCCCGACAGGACCGAGCACGTTATCTTCGGGGACTTCGCAGTTGTCGAGCAGCAGCTCGGTGGTGCTCGAAGCGCGAATGCCAAGCTTGTCCTCCTTCTTGCCGACTCGAAAGCCGGGGAAGTCGCGCTCAATGATGAACGCCGTGATGCCGCGATAGCCTGCCGACGAATCCGCGTTCGCGAACACCACGAAGATTCCCGCTTCTGCGCCGTTGGTAATCCAGAGTTTCTGGCCGTTGAGGATCCACCGATCTCCGCGCTTCTCCGCTCTCGTCGCCAGGCCAAACGCATCGGAGCCCGACCCCGACTCCGATAGCGCGTACGCTCCGACGATCTCCGACGTCAGTTGCGGCAGATACTTCGACTTCTGCGCATCGGTTCCGTACGTGAGGATTGGGAAGTTGACGAGCGTGTTTTGCACGTCGCAGACTATCGCTGCCGCCGCATCGATCTTGCTGATTTCCTCCACGGCCAGCGTCACCATGAACAACGTTCCACCCGCACCGCCATACTCTTCCGGCGCCTCGATTCCCATCAACCCGAGCTCGAAGTATTTGGGCAGCAGCGCAGGGTCGATCTTGCCGGCCTTCTCCATCTCCATCACCCGCGGACGCACTTCTTCCGCGGCGAACGCCGCGACGGCGTCGCGGAACATAACCTCCTCCTCGGAGAGGAGCGTCAGCGCGCCCGGCGATGTGCCGGTGTCAGCCTGCATCTTCAGCAGATTCTCGCCGGATCGACATCAGGTAGTTCCTCCGGGAAGAGCAGTCTGGCGGGCCGTCTTCGCTCGACACGCGTCGCCACAGAGTGTTTCAGAGCAATCAGGATCCCAGCAACGGTCGGCTTCCGAGCCGGCGACGGCTCTTACCGGCTCGATTCCGGAGCGCTCGAGAATCAATTCGCCGAGCTTTTCGTGCACGCCGAACGCGGGGGTAACGCTGAAGGTCACGTGCGGAAACGGCCGCGCGGCAGCAGCGACCATTCGCGGAATGTCGGTAGTCGAATGCCGTCCTGGCGACAGCATGTATGGAAACACCGTTACGTCAGTCGCGCCGCGCTGCACGCAGTCGGCAAAACCGGCGGCGATGTCTGGGTCGGCCAGGTCCATGTGCGCGTAGCTGACAACGACATCCGGTCCGGTCATCGTCTGTAGCAGATTTGCCATGCAAAGCATCATGTCGTTCGCCTCGGCGCGGACCGAGCCGTGATCGACGATCAGAATTCCTTTCATATTTGCAAAATGGCGTTCAGCACGCCCGCCGACTAGTGCGGAGCTTCGTCCAGACTCGTGCCGCGGTGCCAGGTGGGCCGAGCAAGGCCGCCGGCGTCCTCGTAAAAACGGATTTTACCAGGCGCATACATTTTGGCGAGGAAGATGATCTGCCCGGTGTGCATCGCGAAATGCTCGACCACGTGATAGATCGCGGCGAGCACGGTGGTCTCCCGATTCTGGATTATCAGTGGGCGGTCGAGATCGGCTTCGGTCAAACGCGCCAGCACAGCATCGGCCTCGCTCAACACCGCATCCAGCTTGCCGAGCAGTGTCTTTCCGTCGGGGCCGTCAGCCTGGGTGAATTCGGCAGCACGAACGCGGGTGTACTGCTGCCCACTCACTCCGCCGAGAATCCACTCGGTGACGTTGCCGGTAAGGTGACACACCAGGTTGCCAACGCTATTGGAGCTGTGGTTGGGTCGCGCCCAAATGGTCTGCCGCGGCATCGCCTCGATGCAATGGCGGATCTTGATCGGGTACTCCTTGGTCAGCCAGTACCGCGACCGCGCAACGAAATTCTCGGCGATCGCCATTACGCAGAGCGCGCCACCGCGTCGGCGAGAGTGTCGCGAAATACGTCCAGCGCCAGCTCCACCTTTCCGAACGGCGCCGACACCTGCACGCCCTGCACGTGCGGCCGCACGCGCTCGAGCATTTCGCGGGCGATCGCTATGCCTTCAGCGACGCCGTGCTCCTTGGACTTCGCACTGGCAACGCCCATACGCTCGATGATCCTGGGCGGAACGATCACGCCGGGAACTTCGTTGGCGAGAAATTCCGCGTTGCGCAGCGAAACGAGCGGCCAGATGCCGGCGACGATGGGGATACGTACGTGGTCGATCGTGGAGAGGAATTTCTCCAGCTGCTCGACGTCGAAGACAGGCTGAGTAATCGCGTACTCGGCGCCGGCTTCGACCTTCCACTCGAAGCGCTTCAGCTCGTGGGCTGGATCGATCGCCGCGGGATTCACCCCAACGCCGATGGTGAATCTGGTCGGCTGACCGATGGCGTTGCCGCCCGGGTCGAGACCGTGATTCAGATTGTTCACCAGATTCGTCAAGCCGATTGCATCGATGTCGAACACGGCGGTCGCGTTCGGATAGGGGCCCATCTTCGGTGGATCGCCTGTGATTAGCAGCAGATTGCGGAGGCCAACGGCCGACGCTCCCAATAAGTCGCTGAGCATGCCGAGCAGATTGCGATCGCGGCAGCAGTAGTGGATGACGGTCTCGATGCCAACTTGCTGCTCGATCAGGATGCTGCACAGCAACGCGCCCATGCGCGACTGCGCGCGCGGGCCGTCGGGCACGTTGACGGCGTCGACACCGGCATCACGCAGCGCGGCAGTGTCACGAATCATCTTCGATGCGTCGACGCCGCGCGGCGGCACAATCTCGACCGAGGTGACGAAATCCCCGCGTGCAATCTTGGCACCCCACTTGGACCGCTCCGCGAGCGGGACCGGCTGGACGCCCGGATTCTCCGGCGGAGCATCGGCGTGGCTATGGCGGCGCTCCTTCATCGGCACGCGCGCCTGGCGCGGCGCCAGCGGACGGACGCCCTCGACCATCGCGGCGATGTGCTCGGGGGTCGTTCCACAGCATCCGCCGACGATCTTGGCTCCGGCCTGCACCAGGTGGTGCGCGTAAGTCGCCATGTACTCTGGACTCGCCATATACATGCTGCGCCCGCTAACGTCGCGCGGCATTCCTGCATTCGGCTGCGCGCTCAGCTTGCGCCGCGTCACAGGTGCCATCTTCTCGATCGCATCGAGAATGATCTGCGGACCGACGGAGCAATTGAGACCGATGATGTCGGCGCCAAACGCATCGAGTGATCGTGCGAGATCCTCGGCAGTCACTCCATAGGGAGTGTGACAGTCCGAACCAATCGTCATCTGGGCGATGACCGGAATGTTGGCGTCGACTTCGCGCGCAGCGAGAATCGCCTGCTCGATCTCGTGGACATCGGCGAATGTCTCGAGTATGAACAGATCGCAGCCGCCGTCTTTCAGCGCCTGCAGCTGCTCGCGGAACGCAGTACGGGCTTCATCGAGACTGGTCGGGCCAAACGGCTCGATGCGAATACCAAGTGGACCAACCGCGCCGGCGACGAGCAGGTCATCTTCGGCAACATCCCGCGCGATCTTCGCGGCGGCGCGATTGATCTCCGCGACCTGCGACGAGAGTCCGTACTGCTCGAGCTTGATGCGATTCGCGCCGAAGCTGTTGGTCTCCAGCACTTCCGCGCCCGCTTTCCTGTACGCCTTATGCACGTCGCGCACGAGATCAGGCGCGCGCAGGTTTAGCTCATCGTAGCACTGGTTGATGAAGACGCCCTTGTTGTAGAGCATTGTCCCCATTGCGCCATCGAAGACGGTGACCTGAAGCGGGTCGAGCAGGCGAGCGAGAAGTGGATTATCAGGCAACGGCTGCCTCCGGTGCGCTCGCTTGCGAGCCGGTCCCACGCACGGCGTAGTACTTAGCCTCCGGATGATGCATGATCACCGCGGCGGTTGATTGCTCGGGGAGCAGCTGGAAAGCCTCGGTGAGATCCATCCCCAGCGCTTCCTTCGCAGGCAGGAGTCTGAAGACAACGGCGTGATCGTCGAGGTCCGGACACGCGCCATAGCCCCACGAGTATCGCTTGCCCGAGTCGACGCCCAACTCCCGCTTGATGCGACGGTGCGCCCATTCGGCGACAGCTTCAGCTGATTCAACCGACAGTCCGTGCGAGTAGAAGGCTTCAGTGTATTCGTTCTTCGCCTGCAGCTCTTCGAAGCGCCCGGTTGCTTCGTTGCCGACCGTCACAACCTGAAGCGGTACGACGTCGACATCGCCTGAATCGACGCTGCGCACATAGTCCGCCAGACACAACCGCTCCCGGCCGACCATGCGCGGGAAATGGAAGCGCGCGATCTCGCGCAAGGATCCACCATCGCTCGAGTAAGCGGCGGGATCGTAGATGATTACGTCATTCCCCTGCGACTGCGCGGGGAAATACCCGTAAACCACTTGGGGTTTGATCCAGCCATTCTTCTTCGCGTCTTTCTTGAGACGTTCGAGTGCTGGCTCGAACTCATTCTTTACCGTCGACTTGTAGGCGTCGCCCGATCCGCGGGCGCCCCACTGCAGCCGATACAGCTCGTCCAGATCGAGCAAGTCGAACACTTCGTCGAGCGGAACATCCCGAATGACGCGCGTTCCCCAGAATGGCGGTTTGGGAACGGGATTGTCTGCCGCGACTTCGCTCCGCTCGCCGCCGGCATCACCGACAGCGATGTCCTTGCCGACAGTGGTCTTGAGAAAAACGTCGTTGCGCGCGTCTTCCAGATTCTTGACGACGAACTTCTTCCGGCTGTCCGGATTCTGGAGGACATCCATCGTCTCCAGCCCCTCGAATGCATCCTTGCAGTAGAACACTCCCGACTCGTACGCCCGCTCTCCCTCGACGAACAACGCACGCCGCCCAAAACGGCGATTGATCGCCGCGCCGCCGATGAGCACGGGAATCTCCATCCCGCGCTTGTCGAGCTCCTGCACGCAGAGCGGCATTTGCTTGGATGTCGATACGAGCAGCGCACTCAACCCAATTGCGTCGGCACCGACTTCGACGGCCTTGTCGAGAATCGTGTTGACCGGCACCTGCTTGCCAAGGTCGAAGACGGTGTAGCCGTTGTTGGACAGAATGGTGTTGACGAGCGACTTGCCGATGTCGTGCACGTCGCCGTAGACGGTGGCGAGGACGACCTTGCCCTTCGTGTATCCTTCGGCCTTCTCCAGGAACTGCTCGAGATGTTTGACCGCCTTCTTCATGACTTCGGCGGACTGCAACACGAACGGCAGAATCAATTCGCCCGCGCCGAACTTGTCGCCGACTTCCTTCATCGCCGGCAAAAGCACCTCGTTCAGAACTCGGACGGGATTGTCTCGCACGCCGGCGGCATCGAGCTGCTCCTCGATTCCCTCTTTCTTGCGGTGGAGAATCATCCAGTGGATGCGTTGATCCGGTGCCAGCCCGGCGGTCGGATCTTCCTTCTCGGCTTGTGCAGTTCCCGCAGTGCTGCCTGCGGATGCGAAGTACTCGATAAAACGCTGAAGCGCGTCCGGCCGCTTGTTGAACACAAGATCGTCGGCCAGCTCGCGCTCCGCAGTCGATATCTCGGCATATGGGCGGATGTGCGCGGGATTGACGATCGCGGCATCGAGCCCGGCCTGCACGCAATGATGCAGGAACACCGAGTTGAGAACGCCGCGAGCCTCGGGCGTCAAACCGAAACTCACGTTGGAAACGCCGAGTATGGTCGAG
>DASUZC010000117.1:0-3427 GCA_036377095.1 Gemmatimonadaceae bacterium | reverse complement strand
GAGATCCGATAAGGATTGCGATGCCCCATCGTGTAGATCTCCGGCCGCGTTTTCGGAGTTCCTTTCGGAAAAAGATTTCCCTCGGGGATGGTGTAGCTGCCATCAGGCTCGGGATGGATACGAATGATCTTCCCACGCAGATCGTTGGTGTTGCCGGACGATTTCTGGGCATCCCAAGGCATGCGGTCCGGTCGCTCGTCGATTGGTGCATAGCCGCTGGCGAATGGATTCGAGTTGTCACCGGTGGACAGATAGAGATTGCCCTTGCTGTCGAATGCGATCGAGCCGCCGGTGTGGCAGCACTGCAAGCGCTGAGTGGGTACCTCGAGGATGATTTTCTTCGAGTCGAGGTGGATTACGTCTCCCTGCATGTGGAAGCGGGCGAGGACGTTCTTCGCCTCGGGTCCCGCGGGGGAGTAGTACATGTAAACGAAGCCATTCGTGGCGAAGTTGGGATCGGCGGCGAGACCGAGCAGACCATCCTCGGCCTGGCTGCTGTCAACGTATTTCGTGCTGACGGGAATCGTCGCAATCCGTGTCGTCTGACCATTCGCCGGCGTGTACAGCTTGACACCCCCACGCCGCTCGACGAACAGCACGCGTTCGCCGGGAAGAACAGCGAGCTCGACGGGCTCCTCCAGCTTCTCGGCGAGGACTATTCTGGTGAAACGGTTTTCCTCGGGGCGAGCACGACTGAAGTCGACCTTGCCGGTGCCGATCGCGTAGCGCAATCCGCCGAGCAGGTGTCGCAGGAAGAGCGGCTCGGAGAAAGTCGCTTCGGTGTGACCCATGTTGGTGTACCACGCGCGTCCGCCATCGAAGTCGTGATACCACGACATTGGATGGTGGTCGCCGTTCGTCCCGCCTTCGTAGCTCTTCTCGTCGATGTCGACGAGCACGTGGATGGTGGGATCGATCGATTTGAAGTTGTAAAACTCGTCTTCGCGAGGCCAGGTATCGGGGAATCCCTGGGTGGAGACGTGGTTCTTGTCGAGGACGCGGAATGTGGCTTTGCGAACGTTGGGGTTGTTCGGATGGCCATTGAAGTACGCGCCGGCGAGTCTGCCGTACCATGGCCAATCGTATTCGGTGTCGGTAGCGGAATGGATACCGACGTATCCGCCGCCGGCCTGGATGTAGCGCTCGAAATCGTCCTGCTGAGCGGCGTCGAGCACGTCGCCGGTGGTGTTCAGCCAAACGACAGCGCGGTATTTCGCAAGATTCTTAGTAGTGAACGCACCAGCATCTTCGGTGGCGTCGACGGAGAATCCGTTTTCCTGGCCGAGCTTTTTGATTGCCGCGATTCCGTTAGGGATGGAGCTGTGGCGGAATCCGGCGGTCTTGGAGAAGATGAGCACGCGTGAGTCCTGACTGCGTGCGGTAAGCGGAAGGAGGATCGAAGTGAGAAGGAGCGCGCGCGAAAAGAGTCGTTGCATGGCAGTCGAGAGCGATGGGTTCCGACGGGCGGACGGCGTCCCAATCTGCACCGGCGTCGTCGCGGTGGACAGAGGAGGTGCCTGAAGTTAGATGTGGTTGCAGCCTAGCCAGCGTCAGACTGCGCTGCTCGCATTTCTTTATGGAGAGTTCGGCCTCTACGAGGAACCGCGTTCCCGAATGTTCTGGAAGAATCTCTGGCTGTTTCTGCTGCTAGGGTGCGCCAGTCCCGAACCGCAGCTCCCGCCGCAGACGAGTTCGGCCGCTAGTCCACAACGCATGCCTGACACGGCGCCTCCCATACCACAATTCATTCCGGACACAGTGCCGGCTGCCCAAGACACTCTCCCATCGGGATACGCGCTCACAGACACGACGGGTTGGCAGACGATGCTGGAGGAAGGCACACGCGCCGTACTCCGCCGGAACGGAGTTGCGATAGACACCGTAGACCTCACCACTTTCGGCGTCGCTGTCGTGGGCAAGGATTCACTCGTGTTTTTCCCTGTACGGACCGACACCATGCCGATCACAACGACCAACCCTCCGTGGTTCGAGAGTTTTCCAACGGAGCACGTTTTCTGGACCCCCGCGTCGCGGCAGAAACTACGCGACCTGCTTCCCTTTTGGGACGATTACTTCTCTGTTCCTACTATCAGAGGCTCGGTGATCCAGTACTGGGGCGTCGCCCGTCGCGATAAGACGAACAGGCTTTACGCCATGCGATATAACTTCCGAACGTCCCATTTGGATTCACTCTTCATGAACCGGGAGGATCCGCTGGCAACCGATTACCGATACCATCTGGGGACGCCACTCGACCATGGGCGCGAGATCTCATTCCACGGCGTAGTATTGGACAGTGCAACGTGGCGAGTCATTCGTCAGGACCCGCCGAACTAAGACGTGAGTCAGTCGTTGCGTTTTGTGTACTTGTCACCCGCTTCCATCATTCGAACCAGGTCGTCAATGAGTCGCCTTTATCGGATCTACCTAGCCTTCCTGCTCGGCGTGGTCGCCGCACCGCCGCGGACTGTCAACGCTCAGCGCGCCGACGCACCCCAAGTACTGCTTCGCCTCGACGATATCGGGATGAATCACTCCGTAAACCTCGCCGTCGAGCAGGTTGCGAAAACGGGGATGCCGTTCTCCGTCTCGCTGCTCTTCGTTTGTCCATGGTATCAGGAGGCGGTTGAGATCCTCAAGAAATATCCAAACGTGACTGTCGGCGTGCATCTCGCGCTCAACTCCGAGTGGCGCAACTACCGCTGGGGTCCGGTGCTCGGCAAGGGTGGCGTGCCTTCGCTCGTCGACAGCGTCGGCTACTTCCTTCCGTCCGTTGATGCATTTCTCGCCAGCAAGTACGACCTGGGAGAAGTCGAGCGTGAGCTGAGCGCGCAGATCGAGCGTGCGCTGCGATCGGGTCTCAAGATCACGTACGTCGACGCGCACATGGGCATGGCCGAGCGGACACCACAGCTTCGAGAGGTCACGGAGCGCGTGGCAAAGAAGTATGGTTTGGGGATCTCGACGTATTTCGGCGAGTCGTACTTCACTCTATGGGGCGAGCCTGTCGCGGCCAAGAAATCGGCGCTGCTCACGCACCTCGCCAACGCCAAGCGCGACACAGTGAACCTGATCGAGGTACACGTCGCCGAGCGGACGCCGGAGATGGAAGTAATCTTCGACATGAATGCGGCGTCGCAGAACGCGCCGGGTGCGGGCGTGGTCGATCACCGGAAGGCAGAGTTGGAGACGATGCTTTCGCCAGAGCTCGCGGAGCTGGTTCGATCGGGGAAGATAAGGCTCGTCACTTATCAACAACTGGTGGCGCGCGCAGGTCTGTCGGGTATGCGCCGGCCGCAGCAACGATGACGCAATCGATCGTCCACGTGGCTCTGGTCGTGCGTGACTACGATGAAGCAATTCAGTTCTTCACCGAGAAGCTCAACTTCACGCTCCTCGAGGACATCTATCAGCGGCAGCAGGACAA
>DASUZC010000116.1:0-3123 GCA_036377095.1 Gemmatimonadaceae bacterium | reverse complement strand
GCGTCGCAGGCCTGGCGCACGTATTCGGGTTTTCCGTTGACGCCCAGAAACGCACGCGTCTTCGGATCACGAACATTTCCAAACTTCGTTGCGATGAGGACTTGATCGCGCTTGCCCTTGATCGCGCGGCCGACGAGCTCCTC
Source organism: Gemmatimonadaceae bacterium (assembly GCA_036377095.1). Taxonomy (GTDB): domain Bacteria; phylum Gemmatimonadota; class Gemmatimonadetes; order Gemmatimonadales; family Gemmatimonadaceae; genus UBA4720. The sequence continues at coordinate 2,980 of DASUZC010000116.1, read as the reverse complement.
GTTGGTGAAGGGACCATAAATGTCGGCAGTGTCGAGCAGGTTTACGCCCAGCTCGATGGCGCGATGGATGGTCGCGATGGATTGCTGCTCATTGCTGGGGCCGTAGAAATCGGACATCCCCATGCACCCCAGTCCGATTGCCGATGTCATCAGGCCCTGTGAGCCGAGTCGACGGTATTTCATGTTGACGCGCGCCATCGCTGTTCCCGCTGGTAGTGAGATACGAAAATTAGCGCAACGGCTTCGGCGAAACTGGTACCGGGCGCAGCCGTACAGTAGTGCAGCGGAGGTAGCCAATGGAACTGAGGCGCTGGCTTCTACGTGGTGCAGCAGTGGGTCTGATCGTGCTCGGGATCGGCGGACGCTTACTGATGCGGGTGATTGCCCATCGCGAGCATCGGCCGGAAATGGTTTTCACGGTGCCAGGAACGCTGACCGTCCTTATCGCGGGCACTGTTGCGGGGCTGGCAGGCGGGTTGATCTACTACCTTCTGCGCCGGTTCGTACGTTCCGGCGCTATTCGCACCGTCTTATTCCTGATCGCGTGCGGGCTGCTCGCCTGGCGGGGAGTACACGGCTTGCTGCTCGCGCCGCAATTGATGTTCATGGGGCTGGCGCTCGTATTCATTGTGATCATCGACGCGATGGGGCGTCGATCGCCCGTTGTAACGACACAAACTTCGGCCGCGAAGTAGCGTTCCGCGCTCGGCGCCCTCACTGTTAGGAATGCCGAGCCAACTCACCGCGCGCAACGTGTCCCATCATTTTGGCGATGTCGTTGCACTCGACGATGTCAGTCTGGACGTCGCAGCTGATAGCGCCACTGCATTGGTGGGAGAGAGCGGCTCGGGAAAGACTACGCTACTGCGTTGCTTCAATCGCCTTACCGAACCGCTGCGTGGCGAAGTATTCGTCGGCGAGCGCAACGTTCAGGAACAGGACGTTATCTCGCTGCGCCGGAGCATTGGTTATGTGCAGCAGCACGGAGGGTTGATTCCGCACTGGCGAGTGCTGAGAAACGTGGCGCTGGTGCCGACGCTGTTGAAGCAGAGGGATGTAGTCCTGAAGGCACGCGAAGCGCTCGATCTGGTTGGACTGCCGGCGAGGGAATTCGGATCGCGCTTTCCTCACGAACTGTCGGGCGGACAGTGCCAGCGTGTCGCGCTGGCGCGAAGCATTGCCGCGCGGCCGCAGGTAATTCTGCTCGACGAGCCTTTCGGTGCGCTGGACGCGATCTCGCGCGCCGAACTTCAGACGTCGTTCGACAAACTTCGCCGACAGCTCAACGTGACGACGCTGCTGGTGACACACGATCTGGCGGAGGCAGCGCGTCTGGCGGACGACCTCGTGGTAATGCGGAAGGGAAGGATCGAACAGCGTGGACGGATGTCTCGACTGGTATCGGCGCCGGCGACCGAGTATGTCGCGCGCCTGATACAGCAAGCGCGGGCTTCGCTCGAGGGTCTGTTCGCTTGAAACCGCTCATGATACGGATACAGCGTTTGATTGCACTGGCCTTCGTACTGTCCACCGTCGGCGCTGCCGGCATCATGGCGCAGTCAGGCTCAAATCGGGCGGTCGTGGTCGCCTCGAAGCCATTTGGAGAATCGTATCTCCTCTGCGAGATGTTCGCGCAGGTGCTCGAATCACGAGGGTTCCGAGTGGAGAGAAAGCCGGGACTGGGCGCGACCGAGATCGCGTTCAGAGCGCTGCGCAGCGGGGCGATCGATGTCTATCCCGAATACACCGGAACGGGATTGATCGCAGTGCTGCATGACTCGCTGCCGGATTCCGTGGCTGCCGATCCGCACGCTGTCTTCTCGCACGTCGCGCGTGAATTCGAGGCCCGCTATCGCTTGCGCTGGCTGCCACCGCTCGGATTCCAGAATACCTATGCGATCGCTGTGACGAGAAAAACCGCCCAGCACTACAACTTGCGAACGCTGACAGATCTTGCGCGCGAAAGCCCTCACCTCACTGCTGGATTCACGGCTGATTTCATTGGAAGATCGGATGGACTTGTTGGCTTATCACGCGTGTACGGGCTTCATCCCAGGGAAGTACGACCGCTGGCACCGGCGGTGAAATACCAGGCCCTGGCATCCGGCGCGGTCGACGTTATCGATGGGTACTCGACCGACGGTCTGCTGGCGAAATACGATCTCATCACCCTTGTCGACGATCGTCATTTCTTTCCGCCTTACGAGGCGGCAGCCCTGATCAACGACGCGCTGGCGCAGGTGCAACCGGGAGCGATCGTGGCGTTGACGCTGCTCAGTGGCAAACTGGACGAAGCCACGATGCGGCAGCTCAATCGCCGCGTCGAAGTTGATGGCGAGGATGTGAAGATGGTCGCCGCCGCTGAGTTGACGGCGCTCGGCCTGCTCAGCGGACCCGCCTCCACTACACGCGAACAAGATCACAGCGGCAATTCCCAGGGATTCGCGAGTTACATATGGGACAGGCGCGGACGTCTGGCCAGCATGACGGCTCGGCATCTCGAGCTCGTGACAATCGCGCTGTTTGCGGCGGCAATCATCGCGATTCCACTGGGGCTGCTTCTGGAGCGGGGTCGGACCGTTGCCGAGCCGGTGATTGGAGGACTCGGCGTTCTGCAGACCATTCCGAGCATCGCGCTGCTGGCATTCATGATTCCGCTGTTGGGCGTAGGAGTGGTACCAGCTCTGGTCGCGCTATGGTTATATGCGCTCTATCCAATTGCGCGCGGCACGTACAGCGGAGTTCGTGATGCGGATCCGGATGCAGTCGCAGCGGCAGAAGCGCTCGGCACGACGCCAATGCAGCGATTGATGTGGGTACGACTGCCACTCGCCGCGCCGGTGATCATGGCGGGAGTACGGACCGCCGCTGTTATTACCGTAGGCGCGGCGACACTGGCAGCGTTCATCGGGGCCGGAGGATTGGGGGAGCCGATTGTAGCTGGACTGGCCTTGGCGGATACGAGAATGATTCTGTCGGG
>DASUZC010000115.1:0-6200 GCA_036377095.1 Gemmatimonadaceae bacterium | reverse complement strand
GAAGCAGCTCGATGCTGCTGCAGCGGCGGAATACGATCAGATCCTGACGGCGATGAAGGCGGGGGAGCTACATACGCCCGAGCACAATCCGGCAAAGGATGCCGAGGCCGATCAGTCGGGGGCAGGCAGCGGTGATACCGCGGTCGACGCGGATCGCCTGCGTCAGTTGAACGAGAAGCTGCTGACGTGGCCGTCGACGCTGAAGGTCAATCCTCGACTGGCGAAAACACTGCAGCGCCGCGCCGAAGCGATGGGCGATGCTGGTGGGATCGACTGGGGTCACGCTGAAGCGCTCGCATTTGCATCGCTGCTCACCGACGGCAGCTCGGTACGCCTCACTGGTCAGGACTCCGAGCGTGCGACGTTCTCGCATCGCCAGGCGGTGCTCCACGATTCGGAATCGGGTGAGACCTACGTTCCGTTGCAGCACATCGCCGACGGAGAGCGCCACGGTCGCATCGAGATTTTCAACAGCCCGTTGTCTGAGATGGCAGTGCTCGGCTTCGAGTACGGCTACAGCACGGCGGCCGAAGACACGCTGGTGCTTTGGGAGGCGCAGTACGGCGATTTCGTCAATGTCGCGCAGCCGATCATCGATCAGTTCATCGCTGCCGATCGAGCGAAGTGGGGACAGGATTCGTCGATCGTGCTGCTGCTGCCGCACGGATACGAGGGTCAGGGACCAGAGCATTCGAGTGCGCGGTTGGAGCGATTCCTTCAGCTGTGCGCGGAAGGAAACCAGCGCGTTGCGTATCCATCGACGCCGGCCCAGTACTTCCACATTCTGCGACGTCAGGCGCAGTTGTACGAGCGTCGTCCGCTGATTCTGATGCAGCCGAAGAGTCTGCTGCGACTGCCGGAAGCAGCTTCAAAATTGGCGGATCTCACCAGCGGCAGCTTCCGACCGGTGATCGATGATCCGGTCGCATCGCAGAACCGCGATGCGGTTACGCGTCTGGTGTTCTGCACCGGGAAGATCTACTACGACGTAATTGCCAAGCGGGCGCCGTTCATCGCGGTAGTGCGCGTCGAAGAGCTGTATCCGTGGCCGGGAAACCAGATTGCGCAGATCGTCGATCTCTATCCGGCGATCGAGGAAGTGGTGTGGGCGCAGGAAGAACCGAAGAACCAGGGCGCGTGGTCGTACGCCGCGCCGCGCCTGCGGATGTCGACGGGGAACGCGCTGCCAACCCGCTACGTTGGTCGTCCCGATCGCTCGAGTCCAGCCGAGGGTTACGCCGAGGCGCACAAGAAGGAGCAGGAGCGCATCATCGCCGAGGTGAACGCGCCGACGCCGCAGCTGGCAGGTTCGAAGGGCCGTCGCGGCATGACGGTTAAAACCTGAGCCCAAGCTTCGGGGACACAATGCACAAAGTAGTCGCCCTCGCCGCCCTCACAGCGGCGTTCGTCGGTCCATCTACGGCGATGAGGCCCCGGGCGCGTTTGTCGGAGTTGGCCCCGGCAGATTCAGTGGAGCGAATGCGGGTGTTGTGGATTGCCGCGCATCCGGACGACGAAGACACCAATCTGATCGCCTGGTTGGCGCGTGGAAGAAATGTCGAGACGGCGTACATGTCGTTGACGCGCGGTGACGGCGGACAGAATCTGATCGGCAATGAGCTGGGCGAAGCGCTCGGTGTGATCAGGACTGAGGAGCTGCTGGCGGCGCGCAGAATCGACGGCGCGCATCAGTATTTTGGTCGCGAGTACGACTTCGGGTTCTCGAAGAGCGCTGAAGAAACGCTGCGGCACTGGCCGCGCGACTCGGTGCTGAATGATGTGATGACCGTAATGCGGGCATTCCGGCCGCACATTGTGATAACGACGTTTTCGGGAACGCCGCGTGATGGACACGGGCACCATCAGGTATCGGCGATCATCGCACGCGAGGCATACAATTCGGCGTCCGATACTGTGCGCTTTCCGGTAGCGCGCTTTGGCAAGCCGTGGACGCCGCTGAAACTGTATCGCCTCGCGAGATTCTCGCCGCAGGACAGGACGCTGGCCATCAACGTCGGTGAATACAATCCGTATCTCGGTCTCTCATATCAGGAGATTGCGGCGGACAGCAGATCGCAGCACAAGTCGCAGGGTGAGGGGACGCTGCGTCGCAAAGGAGTGGTGTGGGATTATCTGATGCGCGAGGACTCGCGCGTTCCGGCGCCGCCGGCGAAAGAGGAGCAGTCGATCTTCGCGGGGCTGGATACGACGAAGTTGATCGTGCGGGACGGGAGAGTTACAGAGCCTGCGCTCCAGCCACCCGTGCAATTCGAGGCGGTAGCTGATCGTCGAGAGCTTGCGATGAGCGAACGGGCGAAAGTGACGCTGACAGTTTACAACCGCAGCCGATACCCAATTGGTATCACTTACGGATACGCCGGTGATCTGATCAGCGGCGCGACGATCCTCCCCGACAGCTCATTTCGTTGGGAAGACAGCTTCCTCGGAAACGGCCCCAGTCAACCGTGGTGGCTGAGCCAGCCACGGAAAGGCGATCTTTACACCCCACCAGTTGATACGATTTCGGCGGACGAAAGGAGCAAACGAGACTGGCCCTGGGTCTCGGTGAAAGCAGCGGGTCGCCTGTTCCTCCTAAGGACACCAATAGTGTATCACTATGTCGACCGCGTGCGCGGGGACGTGCAGCTCCCGCTCATGGTTGCGCCCGGCATCGCCATTACGCTTGATCAAGCTGTGGAAATGGCGCGGGCGAACTCGCCGTTCAATCAATTAGTGAAGGCAACGCTGCGGTCAGCCTTCGTCGACTCCACGTCTGTCACCGTCAATCTGTCCCTTCCCCGCGGCGTCTCCGCCGATTCTCTCTCGCGGACGATTACGATGGCTCCCGGTGGGACGCGCGTTCTGACATTCAGGTTGCACGGAACTCTCCCGCGCGGCCCTCAGCAGATCACGGCAAAAGCGTCTGCCAAAGGAAGAACGTTCGAGACAGGCTACGTGCCGATCGAATATCCGCACATCAATCCACAGCGCATTTATCGTCCATCGACGCTAACTATCAATGCCGTCGATGTCGTGCTGCCCCCGGGATTGAATGTTGCCTACATCCAGGGGGTCGGTGACAACGTCGCGCCGGTGTTGCAGCAGCTCGGGATCCCACTGACAATTCTGGATCCCGACGAGATTCCGCAGACCGACCTCAGTCGCTTCACTACCATTGTCGTCGGACCCCGCGCGTATCAGGCGAATCAAACGTTGATCGACAACAACGAGTATCTGCTCGGCTACGTGCGGAACGGTGGTCGCATGGTCGTGCAGTATGGGCAGGGAGAAATGCAACGACCGGGAATCATGCCCTACCCGATCACGTTGCGGCAGCCCGCCGAGCGCGTAACCGACGAGAGCGCGCCGGTCACGTTCACCGATCCACAGTCACCCTTACTGAACTCGCCGAACAAGATTACCCAGGATGACTTCAGCGGCTGGGTGCAGGAGCGTTCGACTTACATGCCAACGTCATTCGACGCACACTATCGGACCATGTTGTCGATGAACGATCCGGGTGAGCAGCCGAATCGTGCGGCGATTCTGGCGACGCCGTACGGCCGAGGAACCTACATCTACGTGACGATGGCGCTGTTCAGGCAGCTTCCGGCGGGAATTGCCGGTGGTGCGCGCATCTTCGCCAATCTGCTCGGCGGGAACAGAATCGAGTGACGAGAATGCGAGCCGCCGCGATCGCGCTGGTGCTGGGACTCACGGCCTGCAGTTCCGATAACCGCAGAGTCCTCATCGTTTACTCCCCGCACGGCAAGGAGCTGCTCCAGTACTTCGAGAAGGGATTCGAAACCGCGCATCCGGACATCGATGTGCAATGGGTAGATATGGGCTCGCAGGAAGTCCTCGAGCGGGTGCGCGCCGAGAAGCCGAACCCACAGGCCGACGTGTGGTTTGGCGCGCCGGCCGAGGCTTTCGATCGCGCGACGAAGGAGCAATTGCTCCAGCCGTATAAACCGACATGGGCGTCGGCGATCGATGCTGATGGCCACGACGCCCGCGACAACTGGTACGGGACTTATCTCACGCCAGAAGTCATCGGCTACAACCGGGATGCGGTCAAGGCAGAGGACGCTCCGAAGGACTGGGACGATCTCGTCGATCCCAAGTGGAAAGGGAAGATCGTCATTCGCGATCCGATTGCCTCGGGCACGATGCGCGCGATCTTTGGAGCGATCATGGCGCGTTCCATTTCCCAGACGGGGAAGCCGGACGCGGGATATGAATGGCTACGCAAACTCGATGCAAACACGAGGGAGTACACTCTCAATCCCACGATCCTGTACCAGAAGCTTGGCAGGCAGGAGGGAGTGGTGAGCCTGTGGGACATGCCGGATTTCGCGACGCTCGAACAGCGAACGAAGATTCCGATTTCATATGTCATTCCGACGAGCGGGACACCGTTGCTGGTCGATGGTATCGCAATCGTGCGCGGGAGCAAGCATCCTAAGGAAGCGCAGGAATACTACGAATACGTGACCACTCCCGAAGCAATGATTGCTGCCGCCGATTCATTTCTCCGTATTCCCGCCCGGAAGGACATTCCGCTGGCGAAGCTGCCAGCATGGATTCGCGATGCCATGGCCAAGATCAAGCCGATGCCCGTCGATCGTGAAGTAATGGCCGCGCACCTCGATGAGTGGATGAAGTATTGGGACGCGAACATCAGGAATCGCGGGCAGAGACAGTGACCGCCGCGCCGCAGGCGCGATCGGAAGGAGACAGCGGCGGCGAGCGCGGAATCCTCGCGCTGAATGGGATTACCCGCCGCTTCGGTGATTTCACGGCGGTCGACAACGTATCGTTCCAGGTCGGGCCAGGTGAGCTGTTGGCACTGGTCGGCGCATCCGGGTCCGGCAAGACGACGACGTTGCGTATCGCCGCCGGCTACGAAGTACCTGACACCGGACGCGTCACGCTCGGCGGAGACGACATCACGCGAGTTCCGCCGGAGCGGCGCGGATTCGGAATGGTGTTTCAGCACTACGCGTTGTTTCCGCACATGTCGGTCGAGGACAACGTCGCATTCGGACTGGCGGCGCGCGGCGTCAATAAAGTCGATCGGCTGATCAAGGCGCGAGCCGCGCTTGCCAACGTTGGACTGGAGGGCGCCGGCGACAGGCCGATTCAATCTCTCTCGGGCGGTGAACAGCAGCGTGTCGCACTGGCGCGCGCGCTGGTGATCGAACCGAGGGCGCTGTTGCTGGACGAACCGCTGTCGAATCTGGATCCGACATTGCGCGAGGCGATGCGGGATGATCTGCGCAGAATGCTGCGCAGAGTTGGCGTCCCGGCTCTGTTCGTGACGCACGATCAGGAAGACGCGTTCGCGATCGCCGATCGTATTGCGCTGCTCAAGCGCGGTCGCATGCTGCAGTGCGGTACTCCCGAGGAGCTGTTTCACTCACCGGCGAGTCGCGAGGTGGCTTCGTTCATCGGCCGCGGCGCAATAGTGCCGGCTGTCGACAAGGGGAACAGCGCCGAAGTCACCATTGGCGGAGTGAAACGCGAGCTGGCAATCCGGCGACCGAAAGACGCGCCGGCGAGAATGGAGAAGGCATTTGTGGTGATGCGGCCGAACTCCCTGGAGATGTCGAAGGGTGCCGGGGTTCTCGCGTGGCGGGGCAAGGTGGTGAACAGGCGGTTTGCGGGCGGCGTGGTGGTTTATCGCGTGGAGCTTTCTGACGGAGTGACAGTCGACGTCGAGTCGTTGACCGCCGACGCACACGAGAACGACAATGTGTCAGTGTCGCCACTGAAAGGTCCGTATCCGCTGGTGTCGGCATGAGCGTGAGGACATCACAGAGCCGACAGAGCTGGGTGATCGCTTTCCCGGTAATCGCGTTGCTGGTGTGGGCTGTCATCTATCCGAACGCGGCGGTGATTGCGGGGAGCTTCGAGAACGGCCTCGGCCATTGGCGCGAATTCTGGGCGAGCCCAGCCGATCACGAGGCGCTGACCACCAGCATCGTAATCTCGGTTGCGTCGGTGTTTGCCTCGCTGGCGATCGGCGTGCCGCTCGCGTTTCTGCTGGGACGTTTCGAGTTTCCCGGCCGCCGAGTGCTGCGCGCCGTCGCGACGCTTCCGGCGGCGTTGCCGCCACTGGTTGGCGTCATCGCTTTTCTTTTCCTGTACGGCGAGAGTGGTGTGGTGACGCGTGTGGTGCAGCGCGCATTGGGAATGTC
>DASUZC010000114.1:0-2263 GCA_036377095.1 Gemmatimonadaceae bacterium | reverse complement strand
GGACCAGCTTCAGATTCCTTCGTCGCCATTGCCATGACCATGAAACGCATTGCTCTCTCCTGAATTCCGTTCGTGTCGTTCGCCGCGCCCGTCGCGTCCTCACTAACACGTCGAACGAGACCGGCCAAAATCGACACGGGCTGCGAGAAAGCCCTAAGCTGTCGGGTTCAAAGAACTTAGCATGTGGCGCACTCAGATCGGTTCGATTGAAATTCGCAGGGCGCGGTCACTTCGATCTCTACACTGTGGGCGACGACCGCTGGGGACTGTACAAGGCCATCGCCTGGGAGATGTACGCGATCGCCCGGCCTGGATCGAAGGCGCCGAGCGAACGTCACGCCTTGGGCTTGAGCTCCTCGGCGAGCCCGATGAGAAGTCCTTCGGGGCCACGGATGTAGCAGAGCCGATACGCCTTTTCGTACTGAACCACTTCGCCGACGAGCTGCGCGCCACGCGTGCGGAGCCTGGCGAGCGTCTCGTCGATGTCGTCCACGGCGAACATCACGCGTAGGTAGCCGAGCGCGTTGACCGGTGCATTCCGGTGATCGGCGACGACCGGCGGGCTGAGGAATCGCGAAAGCTCGAGCCGACTGTGGCCATCCGGGGTGACCAGCATCGCGATCTCGACGTGCTGGTTCCCCAGTCCAGTGACCCGCCCGGCCCACTCTCCGTCGATCGTGGCGCGCCCCTCGAGCCTCAAGCCAAGCTCAACGAAGAAGGGGATGACGGCATCGAGAGATTCTACGACGATGCCGACATTGTCCATCCGCTTGAGAGTCATATCGTCCGCGCTCTTTGTTGGCCGAAATCCGGCATAACTAGTAATTATGGCGTTTTCGCGATCAGGAAATCTTCGACTTCACGCAACGTCGTCGCACGAGGCACTGAACTCACGAAGTGATCGACCAAATGCGCGTCTGACGCATATGCGATGATCGGCCTCCCATAATCGACTGCAAGTGAGACTTCGCTCGCCGTTCCCAGCTCCCCCGGTAGCGCAACGATCACCGTCGCCGACACCCTCGGAGACTGCACGTAAGATCTGCTGACCGAGGTCATCACTCCTCGACCGCCCCCAGTCAACAGATTCACGCCAATTCTTGCGAGCAGCGATCCGATCTCTCGCGCCAGATCATCGTGCTCGTCCGTGCCCGAGCCCAGAACAGCTACAGTGTGTTTTGCCAGGACTCGATCCATAACCGGACCGTTCCACGTAAGAACAGGTTTAAACCTGCAGCGGCTCCCGCTCGGATACGACTGAGTGCTCTGGAAGGACTGCGCGCTCCGGCTCGATCGCTTTCTCGACCACAGGCGCCGGAAGTCGCTTCGCGAAAATCAACTTGTCGTCACCGGACTTGTAATAGTCTTTGATTTTTCCCACCAGCTCGTACCCGGTCTTCTCGTAAAACGCGATCGTCCCGCCGTACGTCTCCATCGACGACGTCTCGGCAAGCAGCAACTTACCGCCGCGCCGCACAACTTCTTCCTCGGCGAACTTCAGCAGCTTTTTGCCGACGCCGGAGCGATGCTTGGCCTTGTCCACGGCGATCCAGTACAAATCGTAGGTGGATTCCGTCAACGGCGTCGAACCGAAGCAGATGTATCCCCACACCAGCGACTCGCTCTCACTCTGCTCTTCGAGAACGTAGGTGAGATACGTGCTGCGCTCACCCAGCTCCAGCCATTCGTCAATCAGCTCCAGCGCCGTTTCCACTTCCTCGAGCGTGAAATTCCCCGCGGTCTCCAGGATTCTGAAGACGCCACCGCGATCGGCCGCTACCATCGGCCTGATGATCTGCTTCATCTGCGTTATATGTGGATTGAGCGGCCGAGCACACCGAGCGCGGCTTCCTTCACCGCTTCACTCAGCGTCGGGTGCGAATGCACCGTGATGCCAATGTCTTCCGAAGAGCCGCGATACTCGAATGCCTGCACCGCTTCCTGAATCAGCTCCGATACGTTTGGTCCGATCATGTGCGCGCCGAGCAATTCATCGGTCTCAGCGTCGGCGATGAACTTGACGAATCCTTCAGTGTCACCGGCTGTGCGTGCCCGTGCATTCGCCGAAAACGGAAAGCGGCCGGTTTTGTATTTCCGCCCCGTCGCTTCCACTTCGTGCTGCGCGAGTCCGACCGTCGCAATCTCCGGCCAGGTGTAAATCACCGACGGCATCGACTTGTAATCCATGTGCACCTTGTGGCCGGCCATCACCTCGGTCGCGATCACACCCTCTTCCTCCGCCTTGTGCGCGAGCAGCTTGCCG
>DASUZC010000113.1:0-15401 GCA_036377095.1 Gemmatimonadaceae bacterium | reverse complement strand
GGACGGGACGGCGATTGGAACTGCGATCGCCACGGCCGCAAACCGGTTGCGCGATGCGCCGGGAAAGTCGCGAGTGCTGATCCTGTTGACCGACGGCGTCAATAATCGTGGAACCGTCGAACCGCTGACTGCTGCGAAGGCAGCCGAAGCGTATGGCATTAAGATCTATGGAATTGGTGTCGGCAGTGTTGGGATGGCACCGGTTCCTGTCGGTCGCAACGCCGCCGGCGGGTTGCGCTACGAGTATCAGCCGGTGGAAATCGACGAAGCTTTGCTGAGCAACATTGCGCGCATGACGGGCGGTCGATACTTCCGCGCGCGCGATGCAGCGGCCTTGCAGAGCATTTACTCGTACATCGACCAAATGGAGCGCGCTCCAGTCCGCACAATTAGCCTGGTAAGGTACCGAGAGCTTTACCGCTGGCCGCTGACGATTGGCCTGCTGCTGCTGTTCGCGGAGCTTGGACTCGTTGCGTGGAAGGCGCCGCTGCCATGAATCTCATGTACTACCTCCGCTACGTTCAGTGGCCGTGGGCGCTTCCCCTCATCGTCGTCCTGCCGCTTGCCGCTGCCTGGCTGGTTCGTTGGGGGTTACGAGCGCGCCGTCGGCGATTGGCGAAACTGGGAACGCCGTCGATGATCGCGCGACTCGCGCCGTCGATCGCCTGGCAGCGAAGCTCGTCGGCAATAGCGCGCGCCGTGCTGGCCACGTTGTTGATCGCGATTGCAGTGGCTGGACCGCGCTGGGGCGTGGAGCAAACCGTAGTGAAACAGCAGGGCGTGGACGTCGTGCTCGCGCTGGATGCGAGTCTCTCGATGCTTGCTACCGACGAGAAGCCAAGTCGCTTGCAGGCAATGAAGCAGGAAATCAACCGGCTGCGAGATCTTTCGCCCGGCGATCGGTTTGCGTTGCTCGCGTTCGCGGGACGCAGCTACATCCTGACGCCGCTGACCGTCGACAACAGCGCGTTGGATCTTTTTCTCCAAAACCTCGATCCCTCCATCGTCGGCCAAGGTGGTAGCTCGTTGTCGAGTGCGTTGCGTCAGGCCACGAATCTCCTGGCACTCAATAAATCGCAGGGCGACAAGGCGATTATCCTGATGAGCGATGGCGAAGGGTTCGACAATCCTGATGATGTGCTCGGCGAAGCGCGCCGCGCGCGAGAAATGGGATTCACTGTCATCGCAGTGGGATTTGGGACCCAGCAGGGCTCGACGATTCCGGTCATCGAGAATCGCGTCGTCACGCAGAAACGGGATGAGAATGGCAATGTTGTCGTGACGCATTACGATCCGACACTGCTTAGAGAAATTGCCACGCAATCGGGGGGTGTGTTCGTCGACGCGGCGGCGCCGGACAAGGCGGGCAGGATTCGGCTCGCTCTCAACAACCTCCACGCAAATCCGAGATCGGTTGTGTCCGGAGAAAACCTCGGCGTCCAATACCAATGGTTCGTTCTCGCGGCGCTTCTGTTGTTGGCAATCGACACATTTATGCAAACCCGACGTCGTCGCGGCCGTGCCGTTGCTGCCGCCGCGACGACTGCAGCGATGTTGATGCTCACCATCTCGTGCGGGCGCGCGCCCCCACGCGATAAACCTGCGATTGCCTTGTACAACACTGGCACCCAGCTGCTGCGTCGCGACTCGCTGCAACAGGCGATTCCGCCGCTGACGAAGGCAGTCGACTCGAAGGACCCGGAAGTGCGACACCACGCGCGCTTCAATCTCGGTTTGGATTACCTCGTTCAGGGACGCAAGTCGAGGGATTCCGCGGACGCCAAGCTGGATAGCGCGCTGTTCCGCTACAAGCAGATTCTCGAGGTGGCGGTCGCTGATTCAGACGCGCGCTGGAACTACGAGCTCGCCCTGCGGCAGAAGAAAGGTGGTGGTGGAGGAGGAGGCGGTGGTGGTGGGGGAGGCGGAGGTGGCGGCGGTGGACAAGGTCGCAATCAGAGTCCGAACCCGGCGCCGAGTCCGAATCAATCCCAGGCGCCGAAACCGGTCCCGGGCATGACACCGCAGCAGGCAGAAGCCGTGCTCAACGCCGCCGAGGACAAGGAGACCGACGTCCAGGGCAAGCACCAGAAAAAGAACGTGCCAACTCCGCCGCGGGGCAAGGATTGGTAGCTTCGCTACTGCGATGCAGATAATCTCGATCCTGCCCAGCTCTGTCGCCGACCAGATCGCGGCCGGCGAAGTCGTCGAGCGACCGTCGTCAGTCGTGAAAGAGCTCGTCGAGAACTCGATCGATGCCGGAGCCACCATCATCGACATCGCCCTCGAGGATGGCGGGCGGAAGTCAATCCGCGTCAGTGACGATGGAAGCGGCATCAGTACCGATGACGTTCCTTTGGCGCTGGCTCGGCATGGAACATCCAAGATTCGCAACGCAGCCGACCTTGTCGGAGTGCCGACGTTTGGATTTCGCGGCGAGGCGCTTCCCGCGATCGCATCCGTTTCACACTTCGAGATCGAGACGGCGACCGAGGACGGTGAGGGCACCCGGATGCGAGTGAGTGGAGGTCACGCTTCACCGCTCGAGCGTATCGCCCGGCAGAAGGGCACCACCGTCACGGTCGGACAGCTTTTCTACAACTTGCCTGCCCGACTCAAGTTTCTGCGCAGTGCCCGGTCTGAGTGGCGAAGTGCAGTCGAAGCTCTCACTGCTCTGGCGCTCACCCAGCCGTCGGTTCGCATCCACCTCTCGCACGACGGGAAGACGGCATTGACACTGCCGCCGGTGAGTGGCGTTCGATCTCGACTTGGCGCGATTTGGGGGGGAAGGTACGCAGAGGACCTGGTCGACGTCGACGATGTCGCTGGTCCGATTCATACGAGTGGTCTGGTGCAGCGACCAGCCGATGTGGGCACATCAACGCGTCGCGTGTTTCTGTCAGTGAATGGGCGAGCGGTGAGAGACGCCGGAATCGGACGCGCGGTCGAGGCGGCCTATCGCTCGACAATCGTTGCCGGCGTCCGGCCTTCCTTCTTTCTCAACGTCAAACTGCCAGCTGACGCCGTCGATGTGAACGTTCACCCGGCAAAGGCGGAAGTTCGCTTTCGAGACCGGTGGACAGTCGAACGCGCGGTTGAGACGGCGGTGCGTCGTGCGCTGGGTACTCTCGACAGCGCGCAGTCGTTCGGGTGGCGAGCATCCAGCTTCACGCTCACACCGAGCGCGCCGTATCAGGGTCCCGGCAACGAGATTTTGCATCAGCCTGCTGCTGATTCGCCGTTGTTCCCTTCGGGCGACCCAATCGCCGAATTCGAGGCCGCCACCGTCGCCGAAATCGAAGAACGGACGGTCACGCCGGAGCCTATCCCCGCGCTCTTTCAGCTGCGGCGAACCTACATCGCGTTTGAGCACGAGCAGGGACTCGTGCTGATCGATCAACATTCGGCACACGAGCGTGTGCTCTACGAACAGTTCATGAGGACTCTCGAGAGTGGAGCATCAGCTGCTCAACGTCTCCTGCTGCCATTGACGTTACATCTCGGCCCGGCCGAGTCCGATGCGTTCGAGTCCAACCGCGAATACCTGGAGCGGCTCGGCTTCGAGATCGAAGGCTTCGGCGGTAACACATTGATCGTTAGTACGGTTCCGGTGCCGCATCCCCGATTCGACGCCGAGCGTTGCCTGCGCGAGACGCTGGATACCCTTACCGGCGACAGAATTGCGGGCACTGCGGCGCGGCACGAAAGGCTGGCGGCGACAGTGGCGTGCAAGGCCGCCATCAAAGCAGGGGACGAGTTGTCGCAGGGCGAGATGCGATCGCTGTTCGCAGCGCTGCGCGACACGAATCTCCCGGCGCACGACGTTCACGGCCGCTCGACGATCGTTCATCTGACCTGGGACGAAGTGGAGCGCCGCTTTGGGCGCCGATAGGCTGCGCATCATTTGCGGCCCGACGGCAGCGGGCAAATCGTCGATCGCGATGTCGCTCGCCGAAGAGTTCAACGCTGCGATTGTGAGCGCCGATTCGCGACAGATCTACTGCTACTTCAACGTCGGCACCGCAAAACCGACACGGGAAGAATGCGCGCGCGCCACACACTATGGCGTCGACGTCGCCGAGCCGACCGAGCGTTATTCGGCTGCTCGCTGGACCAGTGAAGCGTTGGAGTGGATAGAGTGCGCGGGGGAGATGGAGAAGATCCCAGTCGTCGTCGGAGGCACCGGGCTCTACATAAAGGCGCTCGTCGAACCGCTGTTCACCGCACCTGAGCTCGACCCAATTGCCCGGTCGCAGGTAGAGAAGGAGCTCGCTACGAAATCACTCACTGAGCTACGCCGCTGGTGCGAAGTCCTCGACCCACAGCGCGCGCATCTCGGCCGCACACAGTTGCTGCGAGCCATCGAGACCGCGCTCCTCGCGGGCTCGCGCATGAGCGAGCTACACGACGCCCACAAACGCACGACCACAGTCAATGAGTTTGAGCCGGTGTATCTGATCGTCGATCCGGGAGACGCACTCGCATCGCAGATCGAGAACCGGGTCGATCAAATGCTCGATCGAGGGTGGGTCGACGAAGTGCGCCAATTAATCAACAGGGTTCCGCCCGACGCGCCTGCCTGGAAAGCATCGGGCTACAGCGCCATCCGCGAGCACGTCGAAGGTAAAACCGATTTGTCAACAACACGCCAGCGGATCATTATTGAGACGCGCCAGTATGCGAAGCGGCAGCGCACATGGTTCAGGCATCAGTTGCCGGAATCTGCCGTAACAAACTTGAATCCTCTTGACTCTCAAGCCATTGCGGTCGCGCGAGAGTGGTGGGAGAGAGCCGAGTGAAGATTGGTATCACCTGTTATCCGACATATGGCGGATCGGGCGCAGTCGCGACCGAGCTGGGGATCGCGCTGGCGGAGCGAGGGCACGAGGTGCACTTCATCACCTACCGCCAGCCTTTTCGACTTCCGTCTTTTCTGCCGCGGATCTTCTTTCACGAAGTCGATGTCGGACGCTATCCGTTATTCGAGTTTCCGCCGTACGACCTTGCCCTCGCCGTGCGAATGCACGAGGTCGTACTGACCCATGGGCTGGAGCTGCTGCATTGTCATTATGCGATCCCACACGCCGCCAGCGCCTGGATCGCCCGCGAGATGCTGCGGGAAACCGACCAGGACGTCCATCTCATAACGACACTCCACGGCACCGACATCACCATCGTCGGACAGGACCCTTCCTTCTATCCAATTACGAAATTCTCGATCGAGAAATCGGATCGCATTACAGCGGTCTCCGAATACCTGCGTGAAGAGACATGTCGCGCATTCGGCTGCGAAGGACCGTCGATCGAGGTCATTCACAACTTCATCGACCCGACGATCTACAATCGCGATCAATATCCGCCTTTGCTGAAGCAGGAGTTCGGCTCGTCGAAACCGATTCTGATGCACGTTTCAAACTTCCGCACCGTCAAGCGGGTTCGCGATGTCATAAGGATCTACGCCGAGGTGAATCGCACGCTGCCCAGTGTGCTGGTGATGATCGGTGATGGCCCGGATCGACCAGCCGCCGAGGAGGAAGCGCGCCTTCTCGGCGTGGAGGAGTCTGTGTCTTTCCTGGGGAAACTGGATCAAATCGCGCCGCTGCTGGCAGCGGCGGACCTCTTCCTGCTTCCAAGTCAGAGCGAGTCCTTCGGTCTGAGCGCACTCGAAGCGCTTGCATCTGGAGTTCCTGTCGTCGGATCGGATGCGGGCGGTCTGCCCGAAGTCGTCCGGGAAGGCGAGACGGGCTTTCTCTGCCCTGTCGGTGATGTTCCGGGAATGGCTGCCGCGTCCCTCGAAATACTGCGAGATCGGAGGCGCTGGGCGGAGATGAGCCGTCGAGCAGCGGCCGATGCCCGCGAGCGCTTTTCGAGAGATGCGATCGTAACGAAGTACGAATCGCTGTATCGCCAATCACTTCCAACTGTCACGTCATGACCCCACTACAGGCGGCTGTACTCGGCATCGTCCAGGGATTGTCGGAGTTTCTGCCGATAAGCAGCAGCGCACACCTCACACTCGTACCGTGGCTACTCGGGTGGGAGGATCCGGGACTCGCTTTCGATGTCGCGCTGCACTTTGGGACGTTGTTGGCGGTGCTATGGTATTTCCGAATGGAGTGGTGGGCGCTCATCAAGGCGGCATTTGGAATACTGCGCACGGGCAGAATCGAGACCCCGGAGAAACGACGCGTGGTCTACCTGATCATCGCGACCATCCCGGGTGCGATCGGCGGTTTCCTGCTGCAGAATCACGCGGAATCTGCTTTTCGCAGTCCTCAGCTCATAGCAATCGCGTTGATCGTGATGGGAATCGTACTGTGGCTGGTGGACAGGGCAGCGGATCAGGCGCGCATTCTCGGTGAGATGCGCTGGGTCGACTCTCTGCTGATCGGTCTCTCGCAAGTAATTGCTCTGATCCCCGGCGTGTCGCGTTCCGGTGCGACGATCAGCAGCGCGCGCGGCTTGCGCTTCGATCGGGAAAGTGCGGCCGAGTTCAGTTTCTTGATGAGCATGCCCATCATTGCAGCAGCGGTCGTGCTCGAGGGACCAAAGGCTTTGCAGGAAGGTGGCATAACCAACGAACTGATTTCCGGCGTCGTGGCGGCGGCAGTCAGCGGCTGGCTGGCGATTTCCATTTTGATGCGCTATGTCAGCCGTCACAGCTATGGAGTCTTTGCTTTTTATCGAGTCGTACTCGGATTGGCCGTGCTGGCGGTGATCTACGCTCGTGGATAGTGGAGTGCGCTTCGATGGCGCGACGCAGGACGAGCTGGAGCAAACTCTCCAGCTGCCGCGCGTTGCCCTCTTTGAAGCGATAACGTCGACGATGGACATGGCGCATCGTCTGGCGGGAGAAGGCACACCGGCTGGAACTCTAGTCATCGCCAACGAGCAAACGGCGGGACGGGGCAGAGGAGGGAAGAGTTGGGCGTCCGCACCGGGCGCCGGCCTTTGGCTCACGCTGGTCGAGCGCCCAACCGATACCTCGGCGCTCGATGTGTTATCGCTACGCGCTGGTCTCGCTACCGCCCGCGCGCTGGACCGATTCGCGGCGGAGCCGATTCGCCTGAAATGGCCCAACGATCTCTATATCGATCGTGGAAAACTCGCCGGCATACTGGTCGAGGCGCGTTGGCGCGAGAGCTCGCTCGAGTGGGTAGCAATTGGATTGGGCATCAACGTGCGCGCGCCGGAAGGAGTTGAGGGGAGCGCCTGGCTCGAGCCTGATAGCGATCGCATCGACGTATTGCGCGAGGTGATCCCCAGCGTGCGGGCCGCAGTCGGGCAAAAGGGACCGCTGCGCAAAGATGAATTGGAGGAATTTGCGGCGCGGGATTTGGCTCGCGGACGGAAGTGCGTTACTCCGGCGATGGGACGCGTCGCGGGCATAACACCAACCGGCGAGCTGCTCGTCACTCTCGCTGACTCTGTCGCGTCTTTTCGCTCCGGCTCACTCGTTCTCGAGAGAGAGTAATGATCGTCGCCTTCGACGTTGGGAATTCCGAAATCACGGTTGGACTATTCGACGACACCGAGCTCAGATCGCATTGGAGACTGACAACCGCGGCGCCGCGAACTGCTGACGAGTTCGCGCTGCTCATTCGGTCTATACTCGGCAATGACTTCGGCACCGCAGGCAGGGTACAGGGCTCGGCGATCTGCTCGGTGGTGCCGTCGGTGACGCCGATGCTTGCGGATGCTTGCGAAATGTCCTTCGGGCACAGACCGGTCATTATCGATGGCCGCGCCAAGCTGCCGATCAAACTCGACGTCGAGGAGCCGCTTACGGTCGGCGCCGACAGAATTGCCAACACGCTTGCCGCGAGCCGAATCCATAACCGGGATTCGATAGTAGTCGACATGGGGACGGCGACAACCTATGACTGCATCACCGCAGACGGGGCGTTCCTCGGCGGAGTTATTCAGCCGGGAATAATGATCTCTGCTGATACGCTATTTCGTCGCACCGCCCAGCTACCGGCTACGGACATCGTGGCGCCAAAACGAATAATTGCGCGCCGCACCGACGAGTGTATCCGGGCTGGTGTCCTGTATGGGGCGGTCGACTCGATCGACGGGATTGTCCGTCGGATCAAGAAGGAGTGGCCGTCCAGGCAGCCGCCGCTGGTCATAGCCACCGGGGGCATGGCGGAAACGATCCGTCCCTACTCCAGCGAGCTGGAATTGGTGGACCCTTTCCTCACCTTAAAGGGCATCCAGCTCGGCTATACACTGCTGACCGACTAAGCCCTTCGCAACAATCCGGTTACGGCGGCGCTGGTCGGGTTGACTGCGGCGGCAGGGTACCATTACCTTTGGGGATGTTTAGCACTCACCATGGTCGAGTGCTAACAACAGTTTTCAACCTACCTAGCCACTCCAACCCCCAAAAGGGCAGCTAACTATGGCCACCAAGACTCAAACCAGCACCAAAGTCGCTCCCCTCGCCGATCGCGTTGTAGTCAAGGCGCTCGAGGACACCGAGCAAATGCGCGGCGGACTCTTCATCCCCGATACCGCCAAGGAAAAACCGCAGCAGGGCGAGATCATCGCCGTCGGACCGGGCCGCTATGAGAAGAACGTTCGCGTCCCGATGGAGCTCAAAGTCGGGGACAAGGTTCTCTACGGGAAGTACAGCGGCAGCGAAGTCACTATCGACAACGAGCAGCTTCTGATCCTTCGCGAGTCCGACGTGCTCGCGGTCGTTAACTAACCATCAGCTAACAGAGCGAACATATGGCAGCCAAGGAACTACACTTTAACACCGACGCCCGCTCCGCCCTCAAGCGCGGTGTCGATCAACTCGCCGAGGCGGTGAAGGTCACCCTCGGTCCCAAGGGCCGGAACGTCGTCATCGACAAGAAGTTTGGCGCACCGACCGTCACCAAGGACGGCGTCACCGTGGCCAAGGAAATCGAGCTCTCCGATCCGCTCGAGAACATGGGCGCGCAGATGGTCAAGGAAGTCGCTACCAAGACCAGCGACCTCGCCGGAGACGGCACCACCACCGCCACCGTTCTTGCGCAGGCGATTTTCCGTGAAGGCCTCAAGAACGTCACCGCCGGCGTCAACCCGATGGCGCTCAAGCGCGGCATCGATGCGGGCGTCGCCGCTGTCGTCGAAGAGCTCAAGAAGATGAGCGTCCCGACGAAGGGTAAGAAGGAGATCGCTCAGGTCGGCTCGATCTCGGCGAACAACGACAAGGAGATCGGCGATCTGATTGCCGAGGCGATGGAGAAGGTTGGCAAGGACGGCGTCATCACCGTTGAAGAGGCCAAGGGCCTCGAGACGACGCTCGAGACGGTCGAGGGAATGCAGTTCGACCGCGGCTATCTCTCTCCGTACTTCGTCACGGATCCTGAGAAGATGGAAGCGGCGCTCGAGGACGCGCTCATCCTCATACACGACAAGAAGATCTCGTCGATGAAGGATCTGCTCCCCATCCTGGAGAAGGTCGCGCAGATGGGCAAGCCGTTGCTCATCATCGCCGAGGACATCGAGGGTGAGGCGCTGGCGACGCTGGTCGTCAACAAGCTGCGCGGCACGTTGCGTGTCGCAGCGGTGAAGGCGCCTGGGTTTGGCGATCGTCGCAAAGCGATGCTCGAGGACATTGCGAATCTCTCCGGCGGTCAGGTGATCTCCGAGGAAGTCGGATTCAAGCTCGAGAACGCCGTCGTCACGGATCTTGGCCGTGCCAAGCGCATTGTCGTCGACAAGGAGAACACCACCATCATCGACGGTCAGGGCGACGAGGAGAAGATCAAGGGACGCATCAAGGAGATCAAAGCAGCGATCGACAAGACGACTTCCGACTACGATCGCGAGAAGCTCCAGGAGCGTCTCGCCAAGCTCGCCGGTGGCGTGGCAGTGATCAATGTCGGCGCGGCGACCGAGAGCGAGATGAAGGAGAAGAAGGCGCGTGTCGAAGACGCGCTGCATGCCACGCGGGCAGCCGTCGAAGAGGGAATCGTTCCGGGCGGCGGCGTCGCACTGGTTCGCGCGCAGAAGGCGCTCAAGGGCGTGAAGCTCGCGGAGAGCGACGAGCAGATTGGCGTCGACATCATCCGTCGCTCGCTCGAAGAGCCGATGCGTATGATCGTTCAGAATGCCGGCGGTGAAGGCTCGATCGTGGTGGAGAAGATCCGCCAGTCGAAAGAGGTCAACTACGGCTACAACGCTCTGACCGACGAATACGAAGATCTGGTTGCGGCCGGTGTCATCGACCCGACCAAGGTCACCCGCACCGCGCTACAGAACGCGGCGTCGATCGCGGGCCTTCTGCTCACGACCGAAGCGTTGGTTGTCGAGAAGAAGGAGCCTGCTCCGGCGGGAGCCGCTGGCGGTCCTCCGGGCGGCATGGGCGGGATGTACTAGAAGGGCAGCCTGCAGCCGGCTGCATCGCTAAAGAGAAACGAGGGCGCCAATTCGGCCCCTCGTTTTTTCTTTGCCCCTTCCGCGTCCCGCTTCCCGCTTCCCGCGTCCCGCCTTACGCACGCTGGCTGTCGGCGCGCCGAAGTCCGAGCTTCGTCTGGAGCTCGTTGAACCGTGGATCGTTCCTAATCGGATCATAGAGCGAGGAGCCCAGCCCGAGTGAGAACGTGCACGAACGTTCGTCGTAGGCGCGGTCGAGCCACTCGAACGCCGCATCGTGATCACCCAGGTGGAGGTGTATCCACGAGATGATTATCGGCGCCACGTAATTCTGCCTGGACTGGTCGACCAATTCCTTCAACACGCGACGCGCAGACTCATTCTGGCCTGCCATCGCGTAGACCGCTCCCAGAATTCCACGCAGAAAACTCACTTTTGGCGACAGGTTCACGCCGCGCTCGGCGTGCAGAATTGCCTGCTTGAAATCGCGCCCGGCTGCGTAAGACATGGTGATTGCCAGCAGCGACAACGCCGACGTTGGATCCCGCTCGAGAGCGCGCACGGATGCCTGGATCGCATCTGCATAACGACCACCCGCGTACGCGACCAGCGCGGATATTCCGTTCGCCGCCGGAGAGAATGGATCGAGCTCCTGACCGCGCGCGGTCGCTAGAGCCGCATCGTCCCGCCTGTCGAAGGCGCAAAACAGCCATCCCATGAAGTTGTGCGCCTGCGAGTAGCGCGGGTTGATCTCCAGTGACTGAAGGAGCGAGGACTCCGCGCCTTTCCAGTCCCAGCTGAGTAGCTGAACCCAGCCGAGGGAGGTGAGCGCCTCCGGCAGTCCTGGAGCGAGCTCCACCGCTTTGCTAGCAGCAGCAAGTGCTTTGTCGACAGCCGTTGCAGGGGGAAGCAATCCATAGAGCCCAAACAACGAGTAAGCGTCCGCTAATCCATGGTACGCGAGAGCGTAGCCGGGATCCTTCGCCAGCGCCGCCTCGAAGTAGCCGAGCGATTTCTCCGCCATGCCGCTGATATTCCATCGATACGCGCAGTGCTTGCCGCGCAGATACAGCTCGTATGCTTCGATGTCTTCGGTCTGCCGTTTTGCCAGCGCGGCATCCTGCGCCGTGGTCAGCTTGAGCTTCAGTCGATCAGCGATGGTGCGCGCGATCTCATCCTGAATCGCGAAGACATCCTCGAGATCTCGATCATAGCGCTCAGACCAGACGTGATATCCGTCGGCAACGTTTATCAGCTGTGCGGTAATGCGAACCTTTTGTCCCGCGCGTCGAACGCTGCCTTCGAGAACTGTTCTTACATTGAGCTGCCGGCCTACGTCGCTGATGCCGATCGGTTTTCCCTTGAGTGCAAAGGAAGAAGTTCGCGACGCAACCTTGAGTGTCGGAATACTGGCCAACGCGTTCAGAATCTCCTCAGTAATTCCATCGGAGAAATACTCATTCTCCGGATCGGCGCTCATGTTGGCGAACGGCATTACTGCGATTGACGGCTGTTCCCCAACCCGGGACGTCTCCGGGGCGGGCGTCGCAGGCTGCGCGACGAATTCACCAGTGGCACGATTCGCCAACGCTCGTACGAGATCAGCCGCGGTGGTGAACCGCTCGGCCGGGTCGCGAGCGACCGTTTTTGCGATGATTCCATCGAGCCAGGCTGGCGTGTCTTTCCGCGACGAGGACGGCAGCGGCGCCGGCTCGGTGAACCGACGCACGAAACCATCCTTTCCGGCAAACGGCGGCCTGCCCGTAAGCATCTCGTAAATCACGCAGCCGAGGCTGTAGATGTCCGTCCTGCCGTCGACTTCCTTCTCCGAGAGCATCTGCTCTGGACTCATGTAGGCGGGAGTGCCCGGACTACCACCACCGGTGCGCGTAAGCTGGCGCACGCCGGCCAGATCGATCGCGCGGGCAATTCCGAAATCTGCGACGATTGCGTGACCCGCCGACAACAGAATGTTCTCGGGCTTGATGTCACGATGAATGATTCCCTGCCCGTGAGCATACGCGAGAGCGTCAGCCACTTCGCGCGCAATTGAAACCACGGCGTCGATTGCGAGCTGCCGCTCGCGGCTCATTCGTGCACGAAGCGTTTCACCGCCGACATAGGGCATCACGTAGTAGAGGAGCTCCTCGACATGCCCCGAGTCGTGCAGCGGCAGAATGTTGGGATGCTGGAGTCCTGCCAGTACGCGGATCTCCCGTATAAACCTCAGCTCTCCCGTATCCGAGGTTGGATCCGCGTTCAACACTTTGAGTGCAACGCTTCGCTCGTGCCTTGAATCGCGCGCAAGGTAAACGATCGCGAATGCGCCCTGGCCGATCTCACGCTGAATGTCGTAGCGATCTTTGAGCGCCTGGCGCAGGCGCAAAAGCGAATCAGTTCCGGTCACACTCTCTTCCGGAACGCTGGCTGATGCGGACCCGAAAGCGTCCGTCACAGCGGACTGTGATGAGCGGGAGGAACCACAGACGTAACCTCGTGGTCAGGTAGCTAAACATACGGTGTGGGCTGAGGTCGAGCTAGCAAATTCCGTTAATCACAGCTTGACCTGCTGTACGGATGCGCGTATTATCCCAAAACAATCGAAGCACCCCGTGGTCATTTGCCGCGTATTGCAGCCACGTTAAATAAATGCTAAAAAGCGAGGAACGCCCGCGGCCAAATTGCCACGGGCGTTCTGCTTTATGCGCGGAGTCTTTCGACGAGGAATTTTGAAAATGACTCCCCAGCTCATTGATGTGCGGCTCGCACTGGCCGGATGTGGCGTTGTCGGCGGCGGGTTGGTTCGGTTGCTGCACAACGCGCGTGACGAGATCGCCTCCCGATTCGGTGTCCGCTTTTCCGTTACGAGTGTTCTCGTACGGAATCCCGACCGAGCGAGACATGTGCCGGTTGCCGACTCGCTTTTCACGAATGACCTGGGCGCTTTCCTCCGAGCGGATGCGGACGTGGTCGTCGAGGCTATCGGCGGCGAGGAGCCGGCGCAGACGATCGCGGCGAATGCTCTCACCAGTGGCCGCAAATTCGTTACTGCCAACAAGGAACTCATTGCCGGTTCCGGTGATCGACTCTCACAGCTGGCGCGGGAGTGCGGAACTTCCCTCGACTTCGGCGCAGCCGTCGGTGCCAGCGCGCCCGTCATTTCGACGCTGCGCGATCTACTCGGCGCTTCACCACCGCGCGCCGTCCGCGGAATTCTGAATGGAACCTCGAACTTCGTAATCACCGAGCTCGAGCGCGGGGTCGAACTCGGCCAAGCGCTCGCTGAAGCGCGCGAGCGCGGACTGGCGGAGGCCGATTGCAATAAGGATCTCGATGGCAGGGACGCAGCGGCCAAACTCGCGATTATCGGCTGGATTGCATTTGGAATTACACCGTCATTGTTGCGAGTGCGTCGCACCAGCTTGTTGCCCCACTTGCCGGGTCTCGTGCGCACTGCATCGGCGCTCGGTGGTCGCCTGCGCCTCCTTGGCGAGTGTATTCAGCTCGAGGGCGATCGCATAGTCGCCTCCGTTGAGCCGACCATTGTTACTGCGACGAGCGGCTTTGGTCGTACTACCGGCGAAGAGAACAGAATCGAAATCGATCAAGGCTGGAGCGCGCCACTGAGTGTCTCGGGTCCGGGCGCCGGCGCCGAACCGACCGCATCAGCGCTACTCAGCGATTTGCTTCGCACGTCCCCTCCGCCAAACGCGCGCGGGTCCCATGCAAAGACTTTCCTTCCGGTAAGCGATTGTAGCGAGCATCGGTGGCTGATCCTCGCGCAAGCCAATAACGGGCTGGCGGAGTCGCTCGATGCCCGAGGTATCGAGATCGAGCGCCGCTGGCGCGAAGGAAACCAGGCCGGCGTCATCACCAAGCGCGTTGCCTGGCGCCGGCTGGAAGAGATACCCGAGCTCGTGCAGTCACCCAAAAACGATGTCGCATTCGCGCGCGTTGAGCTGACCGATGCGGAGGTGGTCGTACAATGACAACCCTGACATTCTCTGCGGAGCCAAGTCGCACGGTCGACTCGCAGTTGCATCGTACTGCGGGCGGTGTGACGTACGAGATCGTTGGTCCCATCGGCGCCCCGGTTGTGGCGGTGCTCGGCGGCATCTCTGCCACACGTCACGTCACCGCCACGCCGCAAAACCCACAGAACGGCTGGTGGGAGGAAGTCGTTGGAGCCGGCCGTGCGATCGACACGACGCAATTTCTCGTCATCAGTATCGATTATCTCTCCACCTTACGGGGCTCGTCGACCGTTACAACTGCTGATCAGGCCGATGCGCTCGCTGATGCGCTCGACCACGCGGGCGTTCGAGCGTTGCATGCGATCGTCGGGGCATCATACGGTGGGATGGTCGCGCTCGCCTTCGCCGCTGCTCATCGCGCCCGCTGCAAGCGACTGATCGTAATCAGCGCGGCGCACGAGAGTGATCCACTGGCGACGGCGCTCCGGCATCTGCAGAGGCGTGTCATCGAGCTTGGCGCAAACCTGGGTCGCGAGCGGGACGCGCTGACGATCGCCCGTGGTATCGCGATGACCAGCTATTTGACGCCCGACTATTTCAAGGAGCGATTTGTCGATCGTGAGCTGGTCGATTCGCGCGCGGTCGAGGATCGGATCGGCAACTATCTGAGAGCAAAAGGAGAGGACTTTGCCGATCGATGGACATCCGAGAAGTACAACACGCTCTCCCTTTCGCTCGATCTCCATCGTGTGCGCCCAGAGGACATCGTCGTGCCAACGACCATTATCGGCGTCAGCAGTGATCGTCTCGTTCCGATCGAGCAATCTCGTCAGCTGGTGAATCGTCTGGCCGGTCCGGGTCAGCTGATCGAGATCGATTCCGCTTACGGTCACGACGCATTTCTCGGCGACGCACAGCGTCTGGCGCCCTTCATCGAAGAGCTGCTCAACATCGAGCGGGGGGCGTTCGTATGAGCGAATCTCGAGAGAGGAGGGCGCAGTCGAAGCGCTCAGTAACGCGCGCGGTTCGGGCGGGGATTGCAACGGACCTTCATCACGG
>DASUZC010000112.1:0-4965 GCA_036377095.1 Gemmatimonadaceae bacterium | reverse complement strand
GGTCGTCGGAATCATCGACAGCGCAGCGGCGCGCGCGCGGCGGAGATCCTTGTGCGGCAGGTCGAGGATCTGCTGGTCGTTGGTGTAGCTGTGGATGGTTACCATCGACCCGTGTTTGAAGCCGAAGTTGTCACGGATCACCTTGACCATCGGCACCAGACAGTTGGTGGTGCACGACGCATTCGACACGATCGTGTGCTTGGCGGAATCGTACTTGTCGTCGTTTACACCCATAACGATCGTGATGTCTTCGCCCTTCGCCGGTGCGGAGATCAGAACCTTCTTCGCACCGCAGTCGATGTGCTTGCGCGCTGCGGAAGCATCCGTGAAGCGACCGGTCGATTCCAGAACGATGTCGACGCCGAGATCCTTCCACGGCAGCTGCCCGGGATCTTTCTGGGCAAGGACCTTGAGCTCGTCGCCATCGATGACGATCGAATCGGCCTTCGCTTCGACGTCGCCCTGATAGCGCCGGTGCACCGAATCGTACTTGAAGAGATGCGCGAGCGTCTTCGTATCGGTGAGATCGTTGACGGCGACGAAGTCGAGATCGGCGACGCCCGAGTTTTTCGCAGCGCGCACGACCTGCCGTCCAATTCTTCCAAAACCGTTGATGCCTACCCTTATCGCCATTCCGTTCGCTCCATTGGATTAAAGCCGATCGCCACTCGCGTGGGCGCGGCCGAATGTCACGTAAGAAATTATTCTAGCTCCAGCCTCGTACAGCCCCTTCGCGCAACCATTGAGCGTTGCCGCCGTCGTCACGACATCATCGACGATGACGAGATGCGCATCAAGAAATCTTCGCGTCTCCCCAGCCACGCAAAACGAACCCGCAACATTCGCCCGTCTTTCCTCGGGTGTCAATCGCGTTTGTGAACTCGTCTCGCGCGTACGTCGAAGTGAATCTTCCCACACCGGCAGCTCCCATCGATCGCCAAGCTCTCGAGCGATTAGCGCACTCTGATTATAGCCACGCTGGCGCCTTCGCGCAGACGCGAGCGGCACGGGAATCAGAGCCCTCCTTTCTTCGATGACGTCGTTCGGCCAAGCCAGTCGACTCATCCGCTCCGCGATCTCACCGGCCACGACCGACCAGCCCTCGTACTTGAGAGCGTGGACGATACTCGACGCGGGTTCCTCAGGCATCCAACACACCGATCGCACTGCCCGCACGAACGGCGGCAATAGCTCGCACCAGCGGCAGGCGTCGCCGAGCTGTGGATGGCCGCAACGCTCGCACTGCGGTGAGGGCAGCGATTTGAGCCTCGACCAGCAAACCCCGCATACCACGCCAGAATCGGATCGACTCATGAGGCGGTCGCAGGAGATGCAGGCCCGTGGCAGCAACAGATCGAGCGCACCTGCCAACAATCGCCCGGCGGGCGGCATGACAACGGTGGTGATCGGAGAAGGAAGCAACACTAAAGAAGCGACTGCCGCATTGCCTCGCGATCCGGCTCAATGCCGAACCAGCGGTGAAAGGAAAGCGCTCCCTGCTCGAGAAGCATTGGCAGTCCGTCGGCTGCCGGACATCCTCGCTTCCTGGCCGCCTTCACCCATCGCGTTCCGCCGCGCCTGTAAACCAGGTCGAACACTGCCGTTGTGGGTTGGATCATCGCTACATCCACTGGCTGCTCGTCGTCATGCTGTCCAATCGGCGTCGCGTTCACCACCAAGCTGGCTTCCCGCAGGGCGTTCTCGAGACTCGTTTCGATACTCGCGACATCGCGAAACCGCCGCGCCAGCCGGCGGGCCTTTTCCGAGTTGCGAGCAATAATCGCGACATGCGCATTGGACCAACTCTCAACAGCGGCGAGGACCGCGGCGGCTGCTCCACCACTTCCAAGCAGAACCACTCGCGCATTTGCCGGCTCGCCGCCGAGCAGGGCCTTCACCGCCGTGTCAAATCCACCGACGTCGGTGTTGTCGCAATGCAGCTTCCCTGATTCGAACCAGAACGTGTTGACGGCGCCCACGCGAGCGGCAATGTCCGTGACCTTGTCGCAGCTGGCGTGGACGGCGGTCTTGTGGGGAATCGTCACGTTACCGGCCGCCTTCGATTCCTTGAGCTCACGGAGCACCGAACGCAACGCCGTGGGTTCTACGTCAAGCGCCTCGTAGGTGAGCGGGATCTTTGCCGCGCGCAGCGCAGCGTTTTGAAAAACCGGTGACAGCGAGTGGCTTACCGGATGGCCGAGCAGCACGAGCCGCCCAGGGCTGGTCCCCACGTGCTATCCGAGCCTCAGGTCTGGAGTCGATCGAACAGCTTCTCGAGCTCGCGCTCGAGCAGATCGGCGGTTTGCCGATACGCATCGAGATCACCGCCGTATGGGTCAGTGATGCCGGCGTTGGTGGTTCCCGACGCATACTCGTCGATGACGTGAACCTTGCCGCGGCCACCGAGCTGTTTCACCTGCTCGAGGTGACCGGGCGTCATCACGAAGATGAGATCAGCTTCGGAAACGATTTCCGGTGTGAGCTTTCTCGCTCGATGTCCAGTGAGATCCAACTCCCGCTCCATTCCAACCAGGAGTGCTTCGTCGGTTGCGGGAACGTTGTCCCACGCGTTGGTGCCGGCACTCGACACGTTGACGTCGGTGATGCCGCGCCGCTGAGCGATTTTCTTGGCCAGCGCTTCGGCCATTGGACTGCGGCAAGTGTTGCCGCTGCACACAAAGAGAAGATTCACGTCAGGCGTCGCCGACCAGGTCGGGCACACGTTCCTTGAGCTCGGCCGCGGAAATGGCGCCCGGCCTGATCACGCGTGGCCGGCGTCCCGTGCAATCGACGACAGTCGACGGCGCGGATTCCTGTAGCCGTCCGCCATCGAGTACGAGCAGTTTGCCGCGCACGATAGCATCGGTCCACTGCGCGAGGATCTGGTCCGCCGCAGTCGCCGGTGGCACCCCCGGGCGATTTGCGCTCGTCGAAGTGATCGGTCCCCCGTTCGCCGTGATCAGCCGTTGCAGCGAGTGGTGCGGTGTCCAGCGAACGGCAACTCCGCCTTCAGGTCCACGCAAGCGTGCGGGCACGCGCTTTTCTCCGCCGGGCAACACCAGCGTCAGCGGTCCAGGCCAGAATCGCGCGGCCAGCGTCGCCGCGTAGCCCGCGAGATGAAGACCGAGCCGCGTAATCATCTCGCTGTTTGCGACGAGTAGCAGAAACGGCTTCCCCGGCGCTCGTCCTTTGAGATTGACGAGGGCCTCCACGGAGCTTTCATCGACTGCGCCGCCAAATCCATAGACAGTCTCGGTTGGATACGCGAGCACTTTGCCGGCGGCCAGATGCGCGAGCGTTCCGTTGATGGCAGCCTCGACTTCCTCCGGTGACCAGAACGGTACGACCATCGGCTGCGGCTTCATTCGCGGAAGATACTTAGCGCCTCCGTCAACGCGAAATCGTTCTCCTCGGTGATTTTCAGCGCACGCTCGCTGCCGCGCACCACCACAACAGGCAGTCCGATCTGCTCGCACAGCGCGGAGTCATCTGTCGCGACACGATCCGCTGCGCGGGCCTCGCGGTGCGCACGTGTGATGACTTGACGCGGGAAAGCCTGTGGGGTTTGAGCCCGCCAGAGGCCGAAGCGATCCACCGTCTCGACGATCCTGCCACTCGACTCGACCCGCTTGAGCGTGTCCGAGAGGGGCAGCGCGGCGACTGCCCCGTTTCCCTTTCGGGCCTCGTCGATCACTCGGCCGATCGTCTCCTGGGTAACGAGCGGACGCGCGGCATCGTGAATGACGACGATCTCACATTCGGGAGGCAGATCCTCCAGACCGTTGGAAACGGACTCGCCTCGATGCTTGCCGCCGATCGAGAGCAGCAGTCGATCGCTGTCGGACTGAAAAATCCAGGGTGGTGGGTCAGCGACGTATTCCCTCGGCAGCACGCAAACGACCATCGCGACATCGGGCCGCGACTGAAAGGCCTGGAGGCTGTGCAAGAGCATCGGTTTGCCAGCGACCCAGCGAAACTGCTTCAACTCCTTCGATCCCGTTCGCGAGCCGCTGCCGGCAGCGACGATGATTACTCCGACGTCGCGCGGCATTACCCGTTAAAGAGATGTCGGAAGACATCGTTGATGGTGCGCACGCCCACTATCTCGATGCCCCGTGTCGCGCGCTTTGGAACTCCACGTTCCGCTAGATAAGCGGTGGTCATGCCCATCTTCGCCGCTTCTCCCAGACGGCGCTCAGCCTGCGACACCGGTCTTATTTCTCCGCCAAGCCCGACTTCGCCAAGGAAGACCGTGGAGCCGCCGACCGGACGATCGTAGACACTCGATGCGAGTGCGCTGGCGACGGCTAGGTCTCCCGCCGGCTCCTGCATCCTCACTCCGCCCACCACATTGAGAAAAACGTCCAACTGCGAGAAAGAGAGGCCTGCGCGCTTGTCGAGCACGGCCAACAGCAGCGCCAGCCGCCGGGGATCGTAGCCGGTGCTTACCCGCTGCGGCGTTCCATATCCCGCTTTGGCAGCGAGTCCCTGGATTTCGATCAGCACCGGACGGGTTCCTTCGAGCAACGCAGTCACGGCACTACCGGACGCGTCACCAACGCGGTCGCCGAGGAACAGCTCCGATGGATTCTCGACAGCGATCAGACCTTCTTCGGTCATTCTGAAAACGCCGATCTCATCGACGCTGCCGAAGCGATTCTTCGTCGCGCGGAGTATGCGATGCTCGAGCATCCCCTCGCCTTCGAAGTAGAGCACTGTATCAACGATGTGCTCGAGCGTCTTCGGCCCGGCAATACCACCACCTTTGGTCACATGCCCGACGGCGAACACCGTAGTCTCGGTCTCCTTGGCGAACCGCATCAATCGCGCGGCGCACTCGCGCACCTGACCGACGTTTCCCGGTGCCCCTTCCAGATCGCTGGTGAACACAGTCTGGATCGAATCGACTACGATTGCGTCGAACTTCTGGGATGCAGCAGTGGCGATGATCGTCTCCAGCAGCGT
>DASUZC010000111.1:0-3912 GCA_036377095.1 Gemmatimonadaceae bacterium | reverse complement strand
CGAACTGCGTCGAAGACTGTACACGGCCGAGTTCGCGCGCCAAACCGAATCGCTGGACGCCGCCGAGCCGCTGCTACGAACGCTGGAGCGCATTCCGAAAGACCAGGACCGCCTGCAACAAATGTTGTTGCTCGACACCGTTCACTTTCTTGCCGATCACAACCTGAACTACACCGACCGGGCCGGCATGGCCGTCGGTGTCGAAGTCAGGGTACCGCTACTCGATCGGGACCTCGTCGAATTTGCCGCCGGGCTGCCGTCATCGATGAAGCAATCGGGCAGAGTGGGCAAGCCTTTGTTCAAGAAAGCTATGGAGCCGTACCTGCCGCACGATGTGATTTACCGTCCGAAGACTGGTTTCGGTGCACCGCTTCGTCGCTGGCTCAGAACGGAGTTGAGAGATCTCGTGCAGGATACGTTGTCACCGATGGCTCTTCGACGGCGCGGATTCTTCGACGCAACCGCGGTCGCCAAGCTGATCGACGATGATCGGCGCGGCAAAGTCGACGGCAGCTACACCATTTTTGCCCTTCTGAGTTTCGAACTGTGGTGCCGCTCCTTCCTCGACGCGGTACCGCAGGACCACCTTCGCTCAGTCGCATGATGAACAGTTTGCGAGCGTGGCACTACTAGGATGCGCCAGATTCTGCAGAGTCTTCGCACCGGCGAAACGACGGTAGCGGATGTACCCGCACCTGCCGCGCAAAAGCGACATGTCCTGATCCGCACCACCCGGACTCTCGTCTCCGCCGGCACAGAACGGATGCTCGTGGAATTCGGGAGCGCCGGCTGGATCGACAAAGCGCGGCAACAGCCGGATAAGGTGCGCCAAGTTCTGAACAAGATCGGCACCGACGGTCTGGTTCCCACGATGGAGGCAGTGCTCAACAAGCTCGATCAGCCGCTACCGCTCGGCTACTCCAACGTCGGCGTTGCCATCGAGACGGGTGCGGGGGTGACAGGCATCGCTGTTGGCGACCGCGTCGCCTCCAACGGGCGGCACGCCGATCTGGTGAGCGTTCCAATGAATCTCTGCGCCAAGGTACCTGACGCGGTTAGCGACGACGAAGCCGCATTCACCGTGGTTGCGGCGATCGGGCTTCAAGGTGTCCGCCTCGCGCAACCATCTCTTGGCGAATATGTGGTAGTGACCGGGCTCGGACTAATTGGCCTTATCACCGTGCAGCTGCTGCGAGCGCACGGCTGCCAGGTTTTGGGAATCGATTTCGATCGGGCGAAGCTGGCCCTCGCTCGCACTTTCGGCGCGCAGGTCGTCGATCTATCGAATGGCGAGGACCCGGTCGCCGCTGCGGGGGCTTTCTCGCGCGGGCGAGGCGTCGACGCAGTGCTGATCACAGCTTCCACGGCCAGCAGCGAGCCCGTTCACCAGGCCGCTTTGATGAGTCGAAAGCGGGGTCGCATCGTGCTGATTGGTGTTGCGGGTCTCGAGCTGTCGCGTGCCGATTTTTACGAGAAGGAGCTGACGTTTCAGGTCTCCTGTTCGTACGGACCGGGTCGTTACGATCCAACCTACGAGGAGCAGGGCGTCGATTATCCGCTTGGGTTCGTCAGGTGGACGGAGCAACGAAACTTCGAAGCAGTGTTGGACATGATGTCCGATCGGCGGCTCGATGTGAAACCGCTTATCTCACACCGGTTTTCCATCGCTGAAGCGGATCGCGCTTATGAAGTAGTGACCGGCTCGGCGCCGTCATTGGGCATCCTGCTCGAGTATCCGACATCATCGGATCAGACCGAAGCGGAGACGCGCGATCGAACCGTTCAGCTGTCTCCGTCCAGGAGCGCGGGAAAGAGTCTGGCGACAGTCGGGTTCATCGGCGCGGGCAACTACGCGACGTCAGTGCTCATTCCCGCGTTCAAGGCAGCAGACGCGCGACTGCGCGCGGTAGCGTCGAGCGGTGGGGTCAGTGGTCTGCACGCCGCGAAGAAATTTGGCTTCGAGCTCACGACCACCGACACGTCGACAATCCTCGCCGACCCGACCATCAACGCGGTTGCAATTACGACGCGACACGATACCCATGCCGGCCTCGTGCGGGACGCACTGCGGGCGGGGAAGAACGTGTTCGTCGAGAAGCCGCTGGCGATCAAGTTGGATGATGTCGATCAGCTCGAGCGGATGCTGTCTGAAACTGGCGGGGCGTCCCCCATCTTAATGGTAGGGTTCAACCGCCGCTTCGCGCCGCACATCACGAAGATCCGCGACTTGCTAGGAGGTACGCGAGAGCCGAAAGCGTTCGTGATGACGGTGAATGCCGGCGCAGTGCCTCCTAACCACTGGGCGAATGACCCGGATATTGGCGGCGGCAGAATCGCCGGAGAGGCGTGTCATTTCATCGACTTGCTTCGCTTCCTCGCCGGCGCTCCGATATCCGGCTTCAGCGTTACGTCGATGGCCGGTGCGACTGGCGTCGCAGCCGGAGATGACAAAGCCGTCATCACGCTGCGCTTCACAGACGGATCGATCGGAACGATTCAGTATCTGGCCAACGGCAACCGCTCGTTCCCGAAAGAGAGGCTGGAGGTTTTCGTTGGTGGACGAATTCTGCAGTTGAACAACTTTCGCAGCCTCGTCGGGTTCGGATGGCAGGGTTTCAAGCGCATGAATCTTTGGCGTCAGGACAAGGGTCAGCGCGCCTGCGCCGCCGCGTTCGTCGCCGCCGTCAGCGAAAACCGGCCGTCGCCGATTCCCCTCGAGGAGATTTTCGAGGTGAGTCGGATTACCCTGCAGATCGCCGCTGCTGCGGCGAACGGGTCGGCGTGAAGGCGAGCTCGCCCCCAACAAAATCAAACAAAGCGAAGCACCCGTCGGTCGTGTGGATCAATCAATTCGCGGTGTTGCCAAGCGATGGCGGCGGCACCCGCCATTTCGAGCTGGGGCGGGAATTGGTTCGTCGTGGATGGGATGTCACCGTCGTTGCCTCCGATTACCATCCCCAGCGTCGCGCTTACACCCGACGTGCAGACGCCGACAATCACGGCCCGATCGACGAAACTGTCGAGGGAGTTCGATTTCGGTGGTTGTGGGCAGCGTCTTACAAGTCGAACGATTGGCGTCGTGCGATCAACTGGTTGACGTTCCATCGATCGATCGCGTCGATGCGCGACTTGCCGACGAGACCAGACGTTGTCATCGGCTCATCACCCCAGCTGTTCGCCGCAACTGCCGCGCGCAAACTGGCTCGCCGGCTCCGCGTGCCGTTCGTATTTGAGGTGCGCGACTTGTGGCCGGAGGGGCTGCTGGCGGCGGGTGGGAAGAAGGGTCTTGCCTACGTGGTGATGCGGCGCGTTTCGTCCGGACTCTATCGTGACGCAAACCGTATCATGGTGCTGGCCGCCGGCGTCGCGCGATATCTGACCGAGCGCGGCACTGATCCCGCTCGCATCTTTCATGTCCCGAACGGAGTGGATGTGGATCTCGTTAAGCCCGTCCGTCGAGCCGAGCGTCCATCCAGCAATGGATCAGGCCGCAAGACTCTGATTTATGCCGGTGCGCACGGACCCATGAACGGCCTGGACATCGTTATCGAAGCGGCGGCAATCCTTGCTGCATCCGATACTCCGGTGCGATTCGTACTCGTTGGCGATGGGCCCCTGAAAAACGACCTGGTCGCCGCCGTGTCATCGCGACGCTTGGAGAATGTCGAGTTTGTGGATCCACTTCCCAAGAAAGAGCTGGCGAAAATGCTCGCGCACGCGGATGCCGGGCTAATGCTGTTGCGCGACGCGGCGATGTTTTCGTATGCGGTGAGTCCGAACAAGCTTTTTGATTACTTGTCGGCCGGCATCCCGGTTATCTGCAACGTTCCCGGCGAGACGGCGGATTTGCTGGCAGCGAGCGGAGCTGGTATTCAAACTCGCGACACCAGCGCACAAGCACTTGTCGATGCC
>DASUZC010000110.1:0-12125 GCA_036377095.1 Gemmatimonadaceae bacterium | reverse complement strand
CCGCCCGGTGTCTCGTCGCGATATGCACCGAGTCCGTTGTCGATCAGGTTCAGGTAAGTGAACGTGTCGCCTTCGCCGAGGAACTCACCCTTTGGTCGCGGAGGCAGCCAGACGACGTAGTTCATCGCCCGCAGCTGGGCCGCCGTGTAGCCAGTGAGGCCGAAGTAATCAAAGCGATCGCCTTTCACCATCTGCTTTCCATCGCCCCACACGCGGTAGTGCGCGCCGATGGGTCCTTTGCTCGACACATTCTCGCGCGTCCAGTCCGCGCTGAAATACGGCGCGTTTTCGGCGGAGGCGAAGACGAACGTCCCGTATCCAAGACTGACTCCGCCTTGTCCAGCGGCCAAAGACCGAATGTCTGGCCAATTCGGGTGGATGTAATTCGCGTAGGTGTCGTCCTGATCATCCGAAAGCGAGAGGATCCCCTTGCGTGAGACCTTCGCGCGCACCGCCGCCCAGTCGGCCGTTGACGCGTAGCGATCCTGAATTGAGTTGAGCGCTCGCGCGATAGTGCTCGCTCCACCCCACGCCAGCAGATACATGGGAGCGGGATCGTCGTCGAGCAGGAGATCGCGAATGAGATTAGAGCCGGGCGTGTCCTTGGATATATCTCCGTCGAACTCGACGTTTCCCCAGCGGATCTTCGATCGCAGGAAAGCGGGCGTCGGATAATCTGCGTGGTGCACGCGCAGATTCGGATAAACGCGCTCGTAGATATCGACCGCATCGTCAATGAATTTCTCGCCCGGCGCCCAGCGCCACGATTCGCACGGGCAAAGGTTGAGACCGAATCGGAAGTACTCGCGGTTCGGCATCGCCCACTTCTTTCCCGTGCCGTCGCCTTTCCAGTGGAATTGGCTGCTGGCGTAGACGAGGCCGGCGGTGCGGAAGTCCGTACTATATAGTAGGTACCGCAAGAGAGAGTTCGAGTCGTCGAGCTCGGGGTCGGTGGTGACGACGACGCGGGGCTTCTGCGCTTCCGCAGCCGTCGCCAGTAAGAAGGCGAGTATCCAGTGGCGAATGTGGATCATCGGTATCGCCCGACGGGTCAACGACGAGCTTTTCTCAGTGCGTGGCTAGCGATCACCAAGTACTGGTCCTGAGTGCGGCGGCCTTTCGCAATCGTGAAGACTTGAGCGCCAGCGCTGTAGCGACCGTCTCGAAGACGCCGGATTGGAGTTGCGACGATATCCCTTGCCTGACGAAGTGCAACGACTCCTTTCGAGTTGACCAGGCTGAGATCGAGCTCGGGGGGTGAGTTGATGTAGTGGCCGAGAAGTTCCGGCGCATCCGATACCGGCACCATCACTCCGTCGCCTTGCGCAGAAGAGGGTGACGATGCCTCGGGGACAAGCAGCGTCGTCAATGATTCCAGCGTTCTCGCCGGTAGAGCGCCAGTGCGGTTAGCAAGAATAACGATGCCGATCCTTCGAGCCGGAATCATGCGCACGACCGATCCGAAGCCGATCCTGGCCCCACCATGCTGCAGCAGGCGCGTCGTACCCCGCCATCGCTCCACCAATCCGAACGTGTAGCCGACGCGCTCATTTGCTGCTCCATCGGCAACGTCTGTCTGTCTGGTCAACATCGCTTCGACGACGTCACGCGGTAACGCTCGACTACCATGTAGTCGACCGCCGTTGAGAAGCGCGATTACAAAACGCGCCATTTCATCCGCCGAGGTGAACGCCGATCCAGCTGGCCAGTATCGTGTGTCATCCGAAAATGGGCGAACCACCTGTGGCCGCCCTAGTGAGTCGAGGTCATGTCCCTGAATCAGGGGGAAGGTCATCGCCTGTGTTGGCACCAGAGTCGAGCGCTTCATGCCGAGCGGAGTGAAGAGCAAGCGCGACATGGCGGCCGAATAGCTATCGTGGCTAGCACTTGCGAGAATGTGTCCCGCCATCGCGTAGCCGAGGTTCGAGTAGGAGAAAATGTCATCAGCAGGAGCGAACAGCATGGTGTCGGACCAAGCCTGCACAAAACGGCCAAGTGCTTCTTCATCATGCGATCCAAAATATGAGCTGCCTTCGCGTAGTCCCGACGTATGGCGCAGCAGATCTCGCAGCGTTAATCGACCGATCGCTGTGGCCAGCCCCGGTGACCAAGTGGAGATTGGTGCATCGAGACGAAGAAGGCCCTGCGACTGTGCGGCCAGCACCGCGGCGGCGGTGAGCATCTTGGTCGTCGATGCGATTCGGAAAAGCGCCTGGGCTGTAACCCGCGACGACGTATCGTCGACACTCGCCACGCCATACCCGGTCGAGAACAATATGGAGTCGCCCACGACGACGGCGATTGCGGCGCCGGGAATGCGGCCAGCCTTAAGTTCCCCTGGGAGTATTGAATCAATAAGCGATTTGACGACCGCGGCCGAAGCGCCGGTGGTAGGGGGAGAAGCCCCTTGTGGCAGGGCGAAGGATGGCGCGCAAGCAACTGTAATCGCGTACCAGAGTAGAGCCAGAGCTTGTTTGCGATAGGTCATGAACGCAGGCTATGAGGTCGCGCGTTGAAAGTCCAATACGACCATGCTCTCGATTCTAATCGCATCAATCGTGGGTGTTGCGTAACGCCCAGGTTTGGCTGTGAGCGATTCTACTTGTGAGCGATTCTACTATAGTTGCGACCAGTCCGCGACTCCTTGAAGGGAGCGCTCGTAATTTCGTTCAGCCACACCAGGATTCGCTCTGCAACGGTCCGCCATCGTACCTCGATCATCATGTCGTGCGCGACATCGGCAATGATTTCCGCCGAGGTACCATAGGCTCTCGCGGTTGCTTCGATTTCCGTGGTCTTCAGCATGTTGTCGCGTGTGCCGCCCAACACGAGCACAGGAGTCCCCGGCTTGGGTCGTTTGGGCAGATCAAACGCGTGGCGAAAGTCCGAGTGCGTTTTCCCTACGCTGGAACCGCTTCTCGACCCAGTTGGTAACACGCGCGTGGCTGGACGTCGACGCGACCGGCACCGCTGGTGTTCACGACGGTTTTGTTTACCAGAGTCGCCCACGCTGCCGGGGCGATACCATACGCTTCCCTGAACTTTCGACTGAGGTGGCTCTGATCGGAGAAGCCACAGTCGTGAGCAACCGTCGATACGCGCGCACCTTGTGCGAGAAACTCGCAAGCCGCGGCAAGCCGTAACTGCACGTGATAAGCGTGAGGCGGGATGCCGAATTGCTGGCCGAATGCACGAATGCAGTGCGATGCGGTGAGCCCGGATATCTCAGCCAGCTTCGTCGTCGGTATCGCCTCGTTCAGATGCGTCCGCATGTAATCGCGTAGCGGACGAAGCGGCACCGCCCAGCCGGTGGTGTGAGCAGGAGGAAGCGGGGTGCTCTTCCCAATCCACCCTTCAATGAGCCAGCCCAATGCAAGCGCCCGCTCAATCCCGCTGGGACCCTGTTCATCCTCGCCAACGAACGCGAGCCACGCCTCATGGAGGCTGGGCACACCGACCAACGCCGGCAGTTTGCTCACGACATCGTCTGTGAGCCACGGCATCTCCACCAGCACAGTAACGACCGGGAAATCACTACCCTGAAGCCCTTGCACTCCGTAGAGGTGCAACGGTGGCACGATCAGAAGACAATCATTTTCAACAACGACTGTCTTTCTAGACTCGACTCTGATCGCGCTGCCGGATCGAACTCCGACGATCGCCATCCGCGTGTGCACTCGCGGCCGAATGTTACCGCCCGGCGACCTGAGGCAAATAAACTCGGCCACTTCGCGCGGAGATTCGGACGGCGCATGAGCTCCGACTTGTGCCTTCACCGTCGGCGTCCTCGATAGTAGAGATGCTTCGCCAGCGAATGGAATCACCCCAGCCTAGCGAGAACGCAACAGCGAACAATAGGGGTTTCCCTCACGCGTTATGGGCAATTCGCCGTCAGTGCGGGCGCGCCAATTGTTTGTCGATTGAATACAGCAATTTCTTACACCCTTTGCGTTCACGATCCGCCAGATCGAGTTCCCTAGCTTGGCCCGAAGACAAAGCACACAGGAATTCACAAATGGAGGAACAATCATGGCGGAACTGGTGGTGGTAGGGTTCGAGGGAAAGCACCGCGCTGCCGAGGTGCTGGACCAGCTCGAGGTCTTGAACGCGTACTGGACGATCGACCTCAAGGATGCAGTCGCAGTATACCGCACGGATGATGGCAAGCTGCGTTACGACAGAAGTGTGCAGCCAACGACAGGCGAAGGTGCAGCCGGTGGAGCACTGCTTGGCGGGATGATTGGAGCACTGCTCATCGCGCCTTTCACTGGTGGACTCAGCGCAGCGGCAGCAGCGACCGCGATTGGAACGGGCGCAGCGACGATGGGTCTGACGGGCGCCGCGATCGGAGCCGATGATGCGGCAAGCTTCAAGGAAGATTTCGGAATTTCCGATGACTTCGTGCGGCAGGTTGGCGGCATGGTGCAGCCGGGCCAGTCAGCGGTTTTCGTGCTCGCACGTGCCAGCGATCCGAAGGTGGTTGCGGAACAGTTCCGCGGTTACGGCGGAAAGGTCCTGACTACGACGCTGCCGCCGGATGCAGCAATCAAGTTCGAGAAACTGATGACACCACACAGCGCGGTCAGCTAACTGGCCGCGCAACACCACACAGCGCGGTCAAACTGACCGCGCGATACCTAAGAGGATTTTGGAGCAAACATGCCTACCCAACAAACGACCAACTTCAGCGCGATCGATGCCCAGGTCCAGGAAGCGGATGCGCGGCTGAAGATCCTGAAGGCGCAAGCCGAAGCCAAGAAGGCAAGAGCGGACATGGATGAAATTTCCGGTCTTACCGCCGCCAAGGAGCAGGTGAAGAGAGACGTCGCGCAAGCGAAGAAGTTCGCCGCCGACGACTATGCGCAAACGAAGCAGGACTTCCAGCAGGCGCAGACGAAGGCTGACCAGGGATTGAAAGATCTCCAGACCAGGATCGACCGCGTTAGTGAGCGGTACTCGGCGTGGGACGAAGCGCGCGAGCGCAACTTCAACGCTCGGCTCGATGAAGCGGACGCAAAGATGAAAGTCTGGAAAATTCAGGCCGACAAGGAGCGCGCGCAGGATCAGCGTGATGCCAAGGCCGCGCTGGCAACGCTCGATGAGAAGATCGCACTGGCGAGGGCCAGCGCAGCCGACGCGCGTCGCGAGAAGTACAACGCCAAGTCGCAGCAGGCGCTCGAGGATGCAGCGCGCTACTTCGACCAGGCGTACGCTGCCGCGGTGACACGCTACGAAAACAGCAGAGGATGACTTCGATGACTACCGAGATCAAATCCCTTTACAACGCGGCCAAGTGGGGAGTGTTGATACGCGGGCTGTTTGGCATCGCGCTTGGCATCTTCATCATCGCTCGGCCGGCGGAGTCAATCGCGGCACTCGCGCTCGTCATCGCCATCTGGGCGCTTGGTGATGGTATCGTGGGCATCGTCAACGCGTTTCAACTCCGCGGTGTCGTGGAGCATTGGTGGGCGATGCTTCTCTCCGGGATCATTGGCGTGGCCTTCGGTATCGCCGCGCTCTACTACTACCCGGTTCTGTCCCTGACCTTCGCCGTATACTGGACGTCGTTCTGGCTGATCACGGCCGGCTTCGTCGGGATTTTCGTGGCGATGCAGGAGCGGAACATGGGAGTGTCCTGGGGCTGGACGCTCACCTTTGCGGTCATCGCGATTATTGGCGGTGTGTTCGCAGTGTTGCGCCCGGGAATCACGCTCGCTTCGCTGATCAGCCTTATCGCAACGTTCGGCATCGTGGGTGGGATCGCGCTCGTCGTCGGCGCGGGAAGGATGGAGTCATTCGAGACTCAGTTCGCGCGTGCCGCAGGGTAGCGCGGGAAGCGGGAAGCGGGAAGCGGACCGCTTCCCGCTATTCCGCGCGCAGACGGCAATCCCGAAGGCCAGTAAGCGTTAGCGGACCGCGGAGATGGGTATCGATTAGTCTCGGTCTAGGTCAACAACTTGCATGTTTACGGGTCGGCAGAGCTTTGCCACTCCTTTGACGCCCGCGCTGGTTGTGGTCGACGCGATGCGCATCTCCACTGGACTACCGCAGGAGCGCCAACATCGATCAGTTCCAGGCGTACGAAGCCCAGCCGACAGCTAAGACAAGCTCGAACAAGGGTGGACGCGCCATCATTCTAGTGGTGGAGCGTGATCCGAATATCCGCGATCTGGAAGCGTACTTCCTGAACGAGGCGGGATTCGCGGTTGAGTTCGCCACCGACGGCGTTGCCGCATTCGAGCAGGCGAAGAAGATCCGGCCGGACATCGTCATCACCGAAGTGCTGGTTCCCAAGCTGGATGGCCTTTCCCTCTGTCGCCGCATCAAAAGCGACGCCGATCTTAGCAGGACCGTCGTCCTCATTTTCAGTATTCTCGCCGTGCAAGCACGCGCGAAAGACGCGGGCGCCGACGCGTTCCTTATGAAGCCGCTCGCCGAGCAGCGGCTCGTTGACACTGTGCGCCAGCTGCTGGGTACCCGCGGGCCGTCTGCATCTACCGGAGACATCTCATGAGCAAGGACTCGCGACGCACCAGTGCCGAACGCGGCGACGCAGGGTACCTTCGCGTCAAATCCGGAAATCCTCAGGCGGATCAGATCCTTGGCGGTGGATTCCCTTCCAACTCCATCAACATCGTGATGGGTCAGCCGGGCACCGGGAAAACGATCTTCGCCGAACAGCTTCTCTTTCACAACGCGTCGAGTGAGCACCCGTCGCTTTACGTGACGACGCTTTCGGAGCCTTTGAGCAAGGTCGTCACCTACGTCCAGCGATTCAGTTTCTTCGACGCCGATCGCCTGAGCGGAGACATCCAGTACGAGGACCTTGGCGCCGAGCTCTCCGAGAATGGGCCGAATGCACTTCTCGAATGGCTCGACGAAGCAATCAAGACGCGGTCGCCCGGAATCATCGTCATCGACTCATTCCGGGCCATTCACGATCTGGCGAGCTCCAGCGACGAAAATCGGCGGTTTATGTCGCGATTCGCCGGGCTGTTGTCGGCGTACAACGTCACCGCTTTTCTGCTCGGCGAGTACACGCAGGAAGACATCAGGCGCTATCCGGAGTTTGCCGTCGCCGATTCGATCATCGAGCTGGCGCGTCAGCCGGTGAGCACGCGCGACGAGCGCTACTTCCGCGTTCTCAAGCTTCGCGGCAGCAGCTATCGCGAGGGCCAGCACGCCTTCCGCATCACCAGCGACGGGCTGCAGCTCTATCCGCGACTAGTGACGCCGCGGGTACCGGAGGAGTACGATACTCTGGCCGAACGCCTTCCCACGGGCGTGCCGGGTCTGGATGAGTTGATGGACGGCGGCGTGTTCGCGGGCAGCACGACGCTGCTGCTCGGAATGACCGGAGCGGGCAAGACCACCATTGCTCTCCAGTTCGCCCTCGAGGGCGTCAAGCGGGACGAGCCGGCGATTTTCGTCAACTTTCAGGAGAACCCCGCGCAGCTGCGACGTGCAATAGTCGGGCTGGGGGAAGATCCGGAAGAGATGCACGCGAAAGGGCTCAAGCTTATCTACGCATCGCCGGTGGAGCTGCAGATCGACAGCATCGTTGGCGACATCTTCAAGGAGATCGAGTCGGGAGAAGTGCGACGCGTAGTGATCGACGCCATTGGCGACATCGCGACTGCCGCTAGTGACGTCCAGCGATTGCACGACTACCTGTACTCATTGATTCAGCACTTCGCCGTTCGTGGCGTGACGACGATCCTTACCCTCGAGGTCGGCGACGAGTCTTTGGGTGGATTGGGGCAGGATCCGCGATTCAGTTACATGTCGGACAACTTGATCCAGCTCGCCTGGAATGCGAAGAACGTCGAAAAGCGGATGATGCGCGTCGTAAAGATGCGAGGTAGCGCACATGAGCACGGTTTTCATGAATTCGAGATCGACGAGAGCGGGGCTCGGGTGAAGTGACTGCTCCACGCACCGACGATAAGGCAAAGGCCGCCGAGTCGCGTCCGGCTGTAGATCCTGAGCGGCTCAAGCGGCTTACGCAGCTCACTCGCGGATTCACCGACGCGTCGTCGTTCTCGGAGATCATGCGTCATGCTGCCGAGCACACCGCCGGTTTGCTCGACGCCGAGAAATCCATTCTGATGCTCGCGGACGAAGACGGATTGCTGCGCGTGCACGGCTCGTTCGGCGTCTCGGAAGATGTCGTCAGTCGGTTTCGCGTCTTGTTCGACGAATCCGTCGCCAGCCGCCTCCAGGGATTGTTCGGTACATCCGAAGGCTTCCTCGGTGTTCCGCTCATTTCGCAGGGTCGGGTAATCGGACTGCTGGCGGTCATGCGCAGGCCGGATCATGAACTGGGCGATACCGACGAATGGCTTCTGTCTGCGCTTGCCGATCAGATGGCCGCGCACGTCGAAAACGCGCAGCTCACCGCCAAGATAAAGGAGGACGCTTTACTGCTCGAGAATGCGCGCCTCTACGAATCAGAGCGCGATGCACGGCGCGAGGCGGAAGCCGCACGGGCTGAAGCGGAGAAAGCGAATCAGGCGAAAAGCGAGTTCATCGCCAACATGAGTCACGAGCTCCGC
Source organism: Gemmatimonadaceae bacterium (assembly GCA_036377095.1). Lineage (GTDB taxonomy): Bacteria > Gemmatimonadota > Gemmatimonadetes > Gemmatimonadales > Gemmatimonadaceae > UBA4720. Next base: position 3,570 of record DASUZC010000110.1, on the reverse strand, counting down.
ACGCCGCTCAACGCAATCGCCGGCTACGTCGAGCTTTTGGAGATGGGCGTGCGCGGCGAGTTGAACCCGGGGCAGCGCGAGGACTTGCGGCGCATCGGGCAGAATCAGCGTCTGTTGCTGGCGTTGATCAACGACGTATTGAATTTTGCGAGACTGGAAGCGGGGCGCCTCGAGTTCGAGATGAGTAATGTGCCGGTGCACGAACTGCTTTCGACGATGGACGCGCTCGTCATGCCGCAGGTTCTGGCACGCTCTCTCCGTTACGAGTACGTACCCGCCGATCCAACGCTCACCGCGCACGCCGACGCGGAGAAAATGCAGCAGATCGTGCTCAATCTGCTGGCGAACGCGATCAAGTACACGGCGAGCGGCGGCAGCATCCGGCTCAGTACTGACGTCGACGCCGACCACGTGCTGATCCATGTTCACGACAGCGGCCGAGGAATCGCCGGGGAGAAGTTAGAGCAGATCTTCGCTCCGTTCGTGCGGATCGATACCGGTTACGCACGCACGACCGAAGGCACCGGCCTCGGCCTGGCGATCAGTCGGGATCTCGCGCGCGCGATGGGGGGCGACCTCACCGCAACGAGCGAGCTGGGTGCCGGGTCGACGTTCACACTGCGACTTCCCATTGACGGCCCAAAGGGTGAGCTGGACGCGCCGGGCTTGCCCCGCTGACCACCCAACCGGCTGTGAAGGGGAGCGAAGGTGTTTCAGGATGGATTCCCCGCAGGCCTTGACACCTTCTCGAAAGTGTTGAAAAATCAACAGGGCGTTGATTTTTCAACATTGGAGGCCGCATGCGGGGTAGGACGATGAATAGACGCGATCTGCTTATTGCGAGCGGGCTGTTTCTGCTCGCGCGAACACGCGCTTCGGCGCAGGGAACGCGGTCTCGCCCTGCACTGCAACAGACTACTCCGCAACAGCGCCTTCTCGCAGCTCTCCAACAAAACAGGCTTCCTCTTACAATGAGCGGCGGCGTCCCCGCCGGGCGCGGCTGGGATTGGCTCGTGCAGAAAGCGCGAGATGCACGCTTCACACTGGTCGGCGAAGAGCACGGAGTCGCCGAGACTGCGCAGCTCTCGGCAGCTCTCTTCAAAGCGCTTCGTGGATCCGGCTACAGCCGAATGGCCATCGAGCTTTCACCAATCATCGCTCAGGACATCGAGACGGCGGCGAGACGGAATGGACTCCAGGGAATTGTGGAGTTCTTCGCTCGGCCCAACACCTGGAGCCCGATGTATCTGCGTGAGGAGGCTCAATTCCTCGCCAGTGTTGTCGACGCCGCGCCGAAGAGTGAGCGAGTTCTGTGGGGATTCGACCGCGAGATTTTCAGCGATCGCTATTTGATCTCCAGGCTCGAGCCGAGAGTTCCTCCGCGCGCACGCGGGTCTTTTACGCGTCTGAAGGAAGCGTCGACAAACGCCGAGGCTCGGCGGCAGCAGAATTCTGGTCCGCCCTTTCTCTTTTCCGGGCAAGATCCGGCCATCGTGTCGGCCGTGCGCGCCGACTGGCCGAATGCAGACCGTGAGAGCGACACGATCCTGCGCACGCTCGAGGAATCACTTGCCATCAATGCTGTGGCGCAGACTGGAACCGCGTGGGATTCCTCGGAGCGGCGCGCGCAATGGATGCGGAATAGTTTCGCCGAGCGGCTAAGAGCAGAACGCGGATCGCCGCCGAAGGTGATGTTGAAGGCAGGGTACAACCACATGATCCGCGGCCCCAACTACGTCAACATTTTCGATGTCGGCTCAATGGCGGACGAAGTGGCAGCGCTGAATGGCGGTCACGCGTTTCATATCATCGTCCTGCCCGGTCCAGGTTCTCGTCAGGCGGAGCTCGGCCCAGGCCGAAGCTTCGTCTCGGTGTCGAGTGATGAGTTCGATGAATTCCGAGCCGGCGGCCAACGCCTCACGCGTGTGCTGTCAAACGCCAATGCCACTGGTCATGAAGTGATCGACCTGCGCCCGCTGCGATCACTGGCAATGCGTGGCCTCGAGAGCTGGAACGCAGACGTTGTCAAAACGATTCATGGCTATGATGCGGCGGTGATTTGGAAGGGAGCGCATGCGGCGGGAAGCGCGACGCGGGAACCGGGAACCGGGAACTAGCTGTTCAAACCTTCCCCAAGATTGGTTGATCCAATTGCAGGGGCCATTTGCTGGCTACCACCCTGCTCTGGAGCTCCGATGTCGCAACTAACACGGGTCCGTTCCGGTCATCTCGCTCGGCGATTTTCGCCGGTGTTTTGCATTCTGCTGGTGGCAACCTCTGCGCGTGGCTTCGCACAAAGTACAGCCGCCACGCCTCCTCGCGCGCAGTCAAGCGTCTCCGTCCCTGCACAGGGTGACAAAGTCGACGAGTACATCGAAGCGGAAATGCGAAAGCAGGAGATCCCCAGCCTGTCGCTTGCCGTCGTGCAAAACGGCAAGGTCGTCAAGAGCAAAGCGTATGGACTGGCGAACATGGAGTGGAAGGTTCCCGCGACGACAAACACCGTCTATCAGATCCAGTCGATCACCAAGTCATTCATTGCTTGCGGCATCATGCTGCTGGTCGAAGACGGCAAGCTCGCGCTCGACGACAAGATCACCAAGTACCTGAGCGGGATGCCACAGGCCTGGAGCCAGGTAACGATTCGTCAAATGATGACACACACGTCCGGCATACCCAGCTTCGTCCAGGACCAGGGTTCGGGCGCGGCGATTGTCGCCTTTGCCCAGAAGACGGACAGTTCCGAGCAGATCATCAGATGGGCGGCGGCGCGCCCGCTCAAGTTTGCGCCAGGCGAGGGCCGCAAATACAGCAGCACCGGCTACCACTTGCTCGGCATGATCATCGAGAAAGTGAGCGGCAAACCCTGGGGACAGTTTCTTCACGATCGCATCTTCGCGCCGCTGGGTATGAGCAGTACCAGGGTCTTCAGTCACTTCGACATCATCCCAAACCGCGCATCCGGCTACAACCACTTTGGAGACGTTCCTGTAAACGGCCTCACGTTTACTCCGGCCATTATGGAATCGGCCGCAGGCGGTCTGCTTTCTAGCGTGGAGGACATGTCTAAGTGGGAGATCGCGCTCGAGAGAGGCATCATCCTCAAACCATCGACCCTCGCCCAAATGGCGGTGCCGGTGAAACTGAAAAATGATTCCACTGTGCAGGAGGCTGACGGTACTCGCCATAGTCTGGGTTGGGATCTACTGACCTGGCAGGGGCACCGCGTCATGGCTCACGGCGGGGATCATGTGACCGGCTTTACGGCCATCTTTGCCCGCTTCATAGACGACAAAGTGGGCGTGATTATTCTGACCAACTTGATGCCATTGGATATTGGCACCCTTACAAAGCGTGTCGCCGGCTTCTATATCCCAGCCCTTTCCCCGACCACGACCGGACAGCCATAGGTCGTCGCCGCCGCTCAACTATCTGCGAGGTTTCCCGATGCATATCCTGCGCTGGCTCTCGATAACACTGCTCCTCCTGGCGTCATCACTCCCGGCACAGACGAAGACAGTCGCTGAGCGACTTGGTTATCCGCGCGATGCCAAGCTGCTGATTCTGCAC
>DASUZC010000109.1:0-6757 GCA_036377095.1 Gemmatimonadaceae bacterium | reverse complement strand
CATCCGCGCCCAGCCATTGCCATTCATCGCCTTTTCGGGCTCGGTTGCTCAGACTGTCCCGACCGGTACATCCGCCCCGCCAACCCAGACGTCGATGCGCGCCGAAGTGGGGATCAAGTTCTTTCGACCATGGATATCCGGTGGGTTCATCAGCGCGGACCGCGCACAGGGGTTGGCGCCGCTTGCATACGACACGCTCTTGCTGCCGACGGCGCCGGGCAGAGTGAGGGCCAACACAGCTTCCATCCGGGGTCCACTTTTCCTGGGGCTGGGCATCGACGCATGGGCGGTGCGCTGGAGCAGTGCGGGCAATTACCAACCAGAGTGGCAGAGCCGGTCGGAGCTGAACTACGCAAACAATTTCCTCAAGAAATTTCCGCGCGGGGATTTCGAGATCAAAGCGGCCGGTGTCTACGAGTACCGCAGTCACACCAGTTTTCCGCTGGCAGCCGGAGATAATCGAACCGAGGCTGCCAAGACGTTGTCGGCACTTCTCGAGATAAGGATTCTGCGCGCCGTTATCAGCTACCAACAGCGCAACATACTCGGCTATCAATACGAGTTTGTCCCGGGATTCGAGATGCCGCGCGTGTTAGCGATCTATGGCGTGCGATGGGACTTCTGGAATTGACAAACTCCTTGTCACACCGTAGGATAGGCCACCTCACATGATATCCAGCATGACGGGATTTGGTGCGGCTGAAGGTACCATCGGTGGCACCCACGCCAGCGTCGAAATCAGAACCGTCAACCATCGCTTCTTCAGTCCAAACCTGAAGCTGCCGGCCGCACTCGCTCGCTGGGAAGGTGAGATCCGGGAACTCCTGCGCCAGAAGATTGCCCGCGGCCATGTGACACTCACCGCACGACTCGATCACGCCGGGGCCACCGGACCACGTATCGACGAAACGAAAGTCGCCCAATACGCGACGACGCTCCGTGAGCTGCAGAAAAAGCACGCGCTGGGCGGTGAGGTTGATCTCGGAACGATTCTTCGGCTGCCGGATGTCGTCACCGCTGCCAACGAAGAGCTCGACGGCGCGGCTGGAGAAGCGTTCTCGGCGATCGTCGCCAAAGCGGCCGATAACCTGGTGGCGATGCGCAGGACCGAAGGAGCCCAACTCGCGGCCTTCCTTTTGGACCGGATCGCGGCGGTCGAGTCGCGCATTGCCCGCGTTGAGACACGCGCACCGGTGCGACTAAAGGAACAGCACGAACGGATCAAGAGAACGGTCTCGGAGCTGGTGGGAAGCGCTGGTGCCGATCCGCAGCGAGTCGCACAGGAGATCGCGATTCTCGCCGACAAGCTGGATGTCGCCGAAGAGCTCGACCGGTTCCGGTCTCATCTGGCGGCGTTTCGTGAGACGTCGCAGTCGAAGACGGCGGACCCGGTCGGCAAGCGGCTTGGATTCATCCTCCAGGAGATGGTGCGCGAGGCAAACACGATTGGCAGCAAAGCGAGTGACGCGCAGATCCAGGAGGATGTGATCGCGACGAAGGAAGAGCTGGAGCGGATTCGCGAGCAGGTCGAGAACCTCGAGTAGATGCCGGTTCCGATCATCCTTTCGTCACCCTCCGGTGGCGGCAAGACAACCATCGCCCATCAGCTTTTATCGGAAAGAAAGGATTGCGGGTACTCGGTCTCTTGCACGACCAGGGCGCCGCGTCCCGATGAGGAACACGGCCGAGACTACTACTTCGTTTCTCCAGAGGATTTTAGGGAGCGGCAACGGGCCGGCGGATTCGCCGAGTCAGCGACGGTGCACGGTCACCTTTACGGGACGCTGCGGTCGGAGGTAGAGCGGGTCCTCGCGTCGGGCCGCAACGTGATCATGGACATCGACGTCCAGGGCACGCGCCAATTCATAAAGGCTTTTCCCGATTCACTGTTGATCTTCATCCTGCCGCCATCGAGTGAAGCCCTGGTGGATCGCCTCACCGCGCGGGGAACAGAGGACGTGAGTGCCTTGCTGCGGCGTTTTGAGAGTGCCAAAGACGAGCTGAAGTCGATAGATTTGTACCAGTACGTTGTAGTGAATGACAGACTGGAGACGGCAGTAGCGGCTGTCTCGGCCATCATCGATGGCAAGGGCGAACGGTTCAGGCGCTCAAGAAACTCCGATCTCGACCGGCGGGTGAAGGAGTTGCTGGACGGAATCCAGCGGGCAATCGATCAATACTCAAAGGGGAAGGGGAAGTAATGCAGGTTTTCATTCCAAACGAAGTCGCGAGCCACGCGACGAACAAGTATCTCGGAGTTCTGGTAGCGGCGAAGTACGCGCGCGTCCTCAACGAATTCCCACGCGATCGCTCGGCACCAGGCGAGAAAAAGCTGACAACTCGCGCGCTCGAAGAGCTCACTGATGGCGAGGTCGAGTATCGCGTCGTCCCGCGCCGTCGCACGGAGTAGCTACCGCGCGTCCGTTTGACCGCACCCGCATCCTCCTCGGCATCACCGGGGGTATCGCCAGCTACAAGTCCGTGTGGCTGGCGCGTTTGCTTACACAAGCAGGTGCTGAGGTCGATGTAGTGATGACCCGCGGGGCCCGCGAGTTCGTAGGTCCAATCACATTCGAAGCAGTGACGGGACGCCCGGTGCACACCGAGATCTTCGGTCCCGGGCACGCGCTGGACCACATCAAGCTTGCGCGAGAAGCAGGAATCATCGTCGTCGCACCGGCGACGGCTGATTTTATGGGACGAGCGGCGCACGGCCTCGCCGACGATCTGTTGACCGCTTGCCTGCTCGCTGCAACCGGGCCGGTGTTTCTGGTGCCGGCGATGAATGATCGCATGTGGGCGCACGCCCAGACTCAGCGCAACGTTCAGCAGCTTCGATCTCTGGGTTACGAGATCCTCGAACCAGATGAAGGCCCGCTGGCAGTCGGCGAGGGAAGTGGAGCGGGACGGATGCCCGAGCCCGAGACAATCATGAGCCACATCGGCCGTTTGCTGGAGAAGAAATCTTCGCTACGCGGCCGCAGGATCGTTGTAACGGCCGGAGCCACGCGCGAGCAGATCGACCCGGTTCGGTTCCTATCCAATCACAGCAGCGGAAAGATGGGTCTCGCACTCGCGCGGGCGGCGTGGCGGCGAGGTGCGGATGTAAAGTTGATTGCCGGACATGTCGACGCCCCCATCCCGCCAGAAATCGGAGCGACCAAAGCGGAAACTGTCGAAGAAATGGCGCGAGCGGTCGCGGATGAGTTGCCGAGCGCGGATGTGCTGATCATGGCGGCAGCGCCGGCCGACTTTCGTCCGGCAGCGAAAGCGTCGCAGAAGATCAAGAAGGGCAAATCGGCGCCGAAGATAGAGCTGGAGCCGACGGAGGACATCCTGAAGTCCACCATTCCCAGGCGAAAGAAAAACAGTCTCATCGTGGGATTCGCGCTCGAAACCAACGATGGCGCGAAAAACGCGCGCCAGAAGCTGAAATCGAAGGAGCTCGATTTCGTCGTGCTCAACGATGCCACCGAGCCTGGTGCGGGCTTTGGAGTCGACACGAATCGCGTGACGATCATCGATCGCGGCGGGAAGGAGGAAGAACTGGCGCTAATGTCCAAATCCGACGTCGCAGAGATCATTCTGGATCGCGTCGAGGCGGCGTTGAGTGAACGCTAAAGGCCTTTTGCGGCGCTATCTCGAGCAGCGACGTGAGCTCGGTGAAACGGAGCTCGTGCTCGATTCGCTCGACGTCGAAGAGGTAATGAGACTACTGGGCGCTGCCGGCCGCGCGCCCGCGCCGTCGAAACCGCAACCGAGTTTGCGACAGCTTGCCGAGGAAATCTCCGGTCAGGACCTCAAAGACTGGCGCGACTCGCTGCGTCAGGCTGGCGTGAATGTTGACTCGGGTCTGTCCGCCGGCAAGGAATCCACGCCTACCACAGCCGCCGAGATCGCGACCGAAATGCCATTCAAGAAAGGGATCGTTATCGCATCAGGTGAAGCGGAACTGATTCCGAGCGCGATCGACAAGCTCGACTCGCTCGAGGAGATTGCGAAGAAAGTACACAAGTGCACTCGCTGCCCACTCTACGAGACCGCGACCAAGGGAGTACCCGGGGAAGGCAATCCAAAAGCGAAGCTCGTTTGCGTCGGCGAAGCCCCGGGAGCGAAGGAAGATGAAACGGGCCGGCCATTCGTAGGTCAGGCGGGACAGTTGCTCAACAAGATTCTCGCGGCAATCGACCTACAACGCGAAGACGTCTTCATTTGCAACGTTCTCAAGCATCGTCCCCCGGGCAACAGAAATCCGCGCCCCGAAGAAGTGGAAGCGTGCAGTCCTTACCTGATCAGACAACTCGAGCTGATCAAGCCCAAAGTAATTGTTGCGTTTGGGACCTTCGCTGCCCAAACTCTGCTAAACTCAAAAACTTCGATCGGTCAGCTCCGTGGGCTCGTCCACAAGTACCACGGGATACCGCTCATCGTCACCTATCACCCGGCTGCGCTCCTGCGCAATCCAGCCTGGAAGCGGCCAACATGGGAAGATGTCAAGCTCGCCCGTAGAATTCTCGATAGCAGCGCCCGCCCGTGATCCATACAAGGATCGCCGCCCGCCTTACTCCGAAGACGCGGAGCAGGCGGTGTTGTCGGCGATGCTCATGGATCCGGACGCAATTCTGCGCGCGACGGAGTTCCTCGATGACACGATGTTCTATCGCGAAGGACACCGCCGGATTTTCCGGGCGATGCTGGCGCTGTCCGAACGCGGCGATGTAGTAGATCCGCTCACGCTCTCCGAGGAGCTCGCGCGCACCGGCTCCCTCGAATCGAGCGGTGGCAAGGATTACATCGGCTTCCTCGTTGACGCGGTTCCGACCGCGGCGAACATCGAGTATCACGCGAAGATCGTTCGCGAGAAGGCCCTCCGCCGGCGTCTTATCGAAGTTTCGACTGCAATCGTCGCCGAGGCATTCGAATCCGGCTCGCCTTCCACCGAGCTGCTGGACGAAGCTGAGCACAAGATCTTCGAGGTCAATCAGAGCCGCGGTGCGGAGGGATTCACACGCATCAAGGAGCTGCTCTGGCCGACGATGGAGCGGATCGAAGAGATCCAGCGCGGCGGCGGATCGATTACGGGCGTCGCCAGCGGCTTCAAGGACCTGGACGAGCTGACGGCAGGTTTCCAGCCGTCGGATCTGATCATCGTCGCGGCGCGTCCTTCAATGGGAAAGACTGCATTCATCCTCAACATCGCGCAAAACGCTGCGCTGGATAACAACGTTCCGGTTGCGTTCTTCTCACTGGAAATGAGCAAGGAGCAGCTGGTTCAGCGCCTGCTCACGTCGGAGGGACGCGTCGATGCCCAGCGCCTGCGCAAAGGCCGACTCCACGACGACGAATTCGTCCGGCTGGGGCGCGCCGCCGGCATTCTCAGCCACGCCCCGATCTGGATCGACGACACTCCGGCGATGACACTGCTCGAGATGCGCTCGAAGGCGAGACGCCTCAAGATGGAGAACAACATCGGGATGGTCGTCGTCGACTATTTGCAGCTGATGCAAGGACCATCGGATGTCGAGAGCCGGCAGCAGGAGATCAGCTACATCTCGCGCTCGTTGAAGGCCCTGGCGCGCGAGCTTCGCATTCCGGTAGTTGCGTTGTCGCAGCTATCGCGCGCTCCGGAACAGAGAGCCGGCGAGAACAAGCGACCGCAACTGTCCGATCTCCGCGAATCGGGCGCGATCGAGCAGGACGCAGATCTGGTGATGTTCATCTATCGCCAGGAGATGTACGACGGACCGACGGATAAGGACGGCAACTCGCTCGAAGGTCGCGCCGAGATCATCGTCGGCAAGCAACGGAACGGGCCGACGGGCTTCATCAATCTCTTTTTCAACAAGACCTACACCCGCTTCGAGAATCTGTCGCCTCGTCTCGCGTCGCAGTGAGTCCGAAAGCAAAAACCGTATATCGCTGCACGAACTGCGGCGCTGATCATCCCAAGTGGGCAGGGCGCTGTGACGTCTGCGGCGAATGGAATTCGCTCATTGAGGAGATTGCTTCGGCCCCGGCATCGACCTCTGCTTCCAGTCGTCGCGTCGGCGGAAAGCGTTCGATGGCGGAAGGCGGTAGCGTCGCGCCTACACCGCGGCTGCGCGATATCAAGAGCTCCCAAGGCCGACGCCTCAAAACGGGCATCAAGGAATTCGATTTCGTGCTGGGAGGCGGGATCGTACCCGGTTCGATGGTGCTCGTCGGCGGAGAGCCGGGAATCGGAAAGTCTACCTTGTTACTGCAGGTCGCCGGCAAGCTGCAATCGCTTGGACACTCCGCGCTGTACGTCTCCGGCGAGGAGTCCGCGCTGCAGGTGAAGCTGCGCGCGGAGCGCCTTCACAGCTCGGCGGAAGATGTCGCTCTGCTCAACGAAACGCTGCTGGAGACGATCATCGCCACTGCTGCATCCCAGAAGTTCGACGCAATCGTAGTCGATTCGATCCAGACTGTGTTCACCAGCGATCTGGAAGGCGCACCGGGAAACGTCGGTCAAGTGCGCGAGTGCGCAGCGCGACTGATGCGATTCGCCAAGGAAACGGAGACCACGGTCTTCGCCGTCGGGCATGTCACCAAGGGTGGTGGGATTGCGGGGCCGAAGACGCTCGAGCACATCGTTGATACGGTGCTCTACTTCGAAGGCGAGGGGATGCTCGAGCATCGCATACTCCGCGCGACAAAGAATCGCTTCGGCAGCGTCGATGAGATCGGCGTTTTCAGAATGACCGAAGAAGGTCTGATCGCTGTCGAGAATCCATCG
>DASUZC010000108.1:0-5331 GCA_036377095.1 Gemmatimonadaceae bacterium | reverse complement strand
CGCCTCGAACACGGGGTCGGGCTGCACATGCGGCGGCGTTTTCGGGCGCGGCGGCGGCGGCGCAACCGGGCGCGCAGCACGCGGGGCGCTCGGGACACCCGGACGCGGCTTTGGCGGAGACCCGCCGACATCGAGGAAAACGAGGCCCCCTGAATCCCGGCTGACGGGCGTCTTGGAACGGCGCGGCTCCACTGCGGGATCGAGACTCTTTATCCGCTGCACCGTCGCTTCCGCTTCGGCGGTTCGTCCCTCGGCGTCGAGCGATTCGTGGAGGATTTGCAGCTGCTCGATTGCCTCTGCAGTCTTGCCAGCCTTGGCGAGCTGGTCGGCCAGCATCAGCCGAATGTCGTCCTGACCCGGGCAAAGGTCGGCGAACTCCTGGAGTGCCTTGAACGCATCCGTGTCCTTGCCGGCACGGTGCATTCGATCGGCGTACTCGAGGAAGTTCTTCTTGGCGTCGCTGTTGAAGCCTTTCTTCGCCGAGATCTTGCCGAGCTTGTAGTAGATCTGGTGGCGCGCCGGCGCGTGGCGAAGAATCTTGTTGCAGAGGGCGATGGCGTTATTGAGATAGCCGCCTTCGGTGTAGAGATCGACTGCCTGCTCGTAGTAGTTGACGGCCTGATCGGTCTTGTTCAGACGCAGGTAGAGGTCACCGACGCGATTGTATACGGTGACGTCCTTTTCCTCGTTGGCCTGTGCCTCGGCGTGCCCGATGATCTGTAGATAGACCTCGAGTGCCTTGTCGAACTGCTTCTTCTGCTCGAATTCAGCAGCCTTTTTTTTAAGCTTTTCGACGTTGGACATTTATAAGAGACGGCCGGGCAAGGAATTACCCGGCAGGCACTACCTCCGGGAGACGAGCGTTCAACTTAGTTACGCTTTCGTAGGGGTGACAAGGCGCGCCAGCCTTCCAACTCCCCACACAAAGACGTGCCCCATACCAGTATGGCAACTCGCGAACATCTGTGATTGCGAACAGCGCCAGGTCGGCCGAAAACCCCGGTGCAATCTGCCCGATGTCGCCAGCAAGGCCGAGCGCGGCCGCGCCATTTACTGTGCTGGCAATGAGCGCTTCAGACAGGCTCATGTGTAGCTGGCTGACTCCGAGAGTCATGATCAGCGGAAAATTGACGGTCGGAGATGTCCCAGGGTTGAAATCGGTTGCCAGTGCGACGGCCGCGCCCGCGTCGATCAGTTCGCGCGCGGGCCCCTGCCTGGACCTGCCAAGGAAGAGCATGGTCCCCGGCAGCAGAGTCGCGACTGTGTCGGACTTGGCCAGCGCCGCGATTCCCTTCTCGGAAACGGCGGCGAGGTGGTCGGCGGATGTTGCCTTGAGCTGGACTGCCAGCTCGGCGCCGCCCGACGGTTTCAGCTCATCGGCGTGAAGCTTCAAGCCGAGTCCCGCTTTGTGCGCGGCGTCGAGAATGCGACGCGTCTCAGCAATGGTGAAGACGCCGGGCTCGCAGAACACGTCCGCAAATCGCGCGATCTGCTGCTCGATGACTTTGGGCAGCTGATCTTCGATCAGCATTTCAACGAGTCTCTGCCGGCGACTTGCGTCGTCGCGATACTCGTGCGGGATCTCGTGGGCTCCTAGCCAGGTCGCGACGATGCGCAGCGGCTGGCGTTCGGCGAGTTGGCCAATCACGGCCAGCGCCTTCAGCTCGGCGTCGGTCGACAAGCCGTAACCGCTCTTGATCTCCAGTGTCGTGGTGCCGTACGAAGCCAACTCGTGCACGCGCGACACGGCCATTGCATAAAGCTCGTCGTCGGCGCGGCTGCGAAAGTCACGCACGGACGCGTGGATGCCGCCGCCGCGGTTGGCGATCTCCATGTAGTCCAGTCCGGCCGCGCGCTGCTCGTGCTCCTCGAATCGCGCTTTGCCGAACACCGCATGGGTGTGCGAGTCGACGAGGCCGGGGGTGAGAACGCCGCCTCGACAGTCTATGACCTCGGCATCTGCATAGGCATTCTTGAGATCGGATGCGGCGCCGATCATGGCGATGCGGCCGTCGCTTACTGCAACTGCGGAGTTCTTGAGGATCCCGATTTCGGACATCTCCTTTCCGCGGCGCGCGCGTGCGGGGCCGGCGCAGGTGACGATCTGGCTGGCGTTGACAAAAAGGAGAGGCTGAGGGTCAGTCATTCGGGATTAAGTATCGTTTGCTTCCTCGACAATAAGACTACTCCCTGCTAGGCGCTGACCGCAGCTTGCTGACCGCTGACCGCTGCCGACGACGAGACAGGTCTCACTGGCGTGAGAGTAACTGCGTCGTTTCTTCCCGTGTCTCCACAAAGATCTGTCTGGTCGTTTGCAGCGGTAAGCGGTCAGCGATAGAAGCGGTCAGCGCCTAGCATGCCGTTGTCTTATTCTCCACGTAGCTCGGAAGGATATTTTTACCAGGCGAGGCCATCACATCCCTCACCCGCGAAAATCGCAGCGGCGCCTGCGCCTCCCCCCGGCACGCGTAGAAGCACGCGTTGCAGTTGATCGGCTGGTATTTTCGGAATTCCGTCCAGTGAAAATCGGGCGGGAAGTCCGGACAGCGCTTCACGCGGCCGAGCGGATCGATGTGGATGGTGCGCATTCCTGAGCGACAGGGTTCCGCTATCTCGCCGCGTACGTAGCGAGGAATTTGTTCGAGATAATAGTCCGAGTTCGTGATCACGCCGCGCTTCTTCCGCTTGAACGCGAGCAGCTTGCCCACCACGTCCTCAAGCTCTTCGTTTTGCTCGGCCGCAATGACGCCGTCGGTGTTGCCGTTCTTGGCGTCGGTGTAACAGCTGAAGTTGACGCCGCAGCCGAGCTCGTCGGCGCGGCGCACGATCGACATCAACTGATCGAGATTGTCGCGCTTGATAACCGTGTTGAAACGAATCCCGGTGATGCCGATCGATCGCATGCGCGGAATCACGTCCTGAATTCGGTTACTCAGTCCCGGAATGCCGCGCGCCCGATCATGTCGGTCGTCGAGAAAGTCGAGCGAGATGTTGAATTGGTTGATACCTGCCTGCCACAGCGACCGTGCACGATCAGGCGTCAGCATCCCGCCGTGCGTTATCAAGGTGATGTACTTCAGTCGCACCGCATCTTTTACGGCTGACACGAGATCCTCGAGATCGCGACGCAGCGTCGGCTCGCCACCTGTGAACGTGATCAGCATCGGGTTGAAGTAGCGCGCGGCGTCGGCGAACGACTTGAGCTCGGTCGCTTTCGCCGCCGGATCCGTTTTCCAGTAATCGCAGAAGCCACAGCGCGCGTTGCAGCGCATCGTGACCTCGAAATGCACCAGCACCGGCCGACGCACTGCTGTTAGATACGCGTACTTCGCGAGAAATAGCGGTACGTGCCAAGGTTTGAACTCGCTGGTCAGCATCAGACTAGCCGGCCGCGCTGCCCGTTGCCCGTTGCCCGCTGCCCGCTGCCCGGTACCAGCTTCCCGGTTACCGCTGCCCGCGTCATCCGATCATCGGCAGATGGATCTTGTGCGCGCGGGCCGTCTCCACGGCCTGGTCGTAACCGGCGTCGGCGTGGCGAGCGACGCCAGTTCCCGGGTCGTTGGTGAGAACGCGTTCGAGTCGAACGCGCATTTCAGGCGTGCCGTCGGCGACGATCACCTGTCCCGCATGGAGCGAGTTGCCTATCCCGACGCCGCCGCCGTGATGGAAGGACACCCACGACGCGCCGCTGGCGACATTCAGCATCGCGTTGAGCAGCGGCCAGTCGGCGACGGCGTCGGTTCCGTCGCGCATTCCTTCCGTCTCCCTGAACGGAGACGCGACGCTGCCGGTATCGAGATGGTCTCTGCCGATCACGATTGGCGCCGAGATCTCTCCGCTAGCTACGAGATCGTTGATGGCGACGCCGAACTTTGCGCGATCTGATTGACCGAGCCAGCAGATTCGCGCCGGCAGTCCCTGAAATTTGATTTTCTTCTGCGCGAGCGAAATCCAGCGACGCAGATGCTCATCGTTGGGAAAGAGCTCGAGCGCGAGTGCGTCGGTGCGCGCGATGTCCTGTGGATCACCCGACAACGCCACCCAACGGAACGGCCCTTTGCCTTCGCAGAAAAGTGGACGAATGTACTCGGGCACGAATCCGGGAATGTCGAATGCGTTCTTCAAGCCGGCATCGAACGCGACGGTGCGAATGTTATTGCCGTAGTCGAAAGTGATGGCGCCACGCTTCAGCATCTCCAGCATCGCCGAAACGTGCTTCACCGCCGATTGTGTCGAGCGTTGCAGATACTCCTGCTGATCCGCTTTGCGCAGCTCCAACGCGTCGGCGAACGACATCCCCGCCGGCACATAACCATTGAGCATATCGTGAGCGCTCGTCTGATCGGTGAGCACGTCCGGCGTGATCCGCCGCTTGACGAGCTCGGGCAGGACGTCGGCAGCGTTTCCCAATAGACCGATCGAAATAGCTTCGCCGGCGCGAGTGGCAGCGGTGATCAGCTTCAATGCTTCATCGAGATCGTCGGTGCTGCGATCGAGGTAACGCGTTTCGAGGCGCTTCGCGATGCGCGACTTGTCGACTTCAACAACCAGTGCTGCCGCCCCCTGCATCGTTGCCGCCAGCGGCTGCGCTCCGCCCATTCCGCCCAATCCCGCTGTAAGAACAAATCGGCCCCGCAGATCACCACCGAAATGGCGGCGCGCGACGGCGCCGAGCGTCTCGTAAGTGCCCTGCACGATTCCCTGCGAGCCAATGTAGATCCACGAGCCAGCCGTCATCTGGCCGTACATCATCAGGCCCTTTCGCTCCAGCTCGCGGAAATGCTCCCACGTCGCCCAGCGGCCGACGAGATTGCTGTTTGCGATGAGCACGCGCGGCGCAGTGCTGTGGGTGCGAAACACGCCGACGGGTTTGCCGCTCTGCACCAACAGCGTCTCGTCGGCGCCGAGATTCTTCAGCTCGCGCACGATCGCATCGAAGCAATCCCAGTTGCGCGCCGCCTTTCCCGTCCCACCATACACGACGAGGTCCTGCGGCCGCTCGGCGACGTCGGGATCGAGATTGTTCATCAGCATCCGCAGCGCCGCTTCCTGCTGCCATCCCTTGCAGGAAATGCCGGTGCCTCGCGGAGCGTGGATCGGTTCACGCTTGTGCGCCATCGCCTCGAACGATTTTGGATCGTACTGAACCCTGAGATCGGTCATGCGACGGTTCCAATGTCTGCGAAACGTTCAGCGGAAACCGCGGCTCTCAGCGCCTCGATGTCGGTGCTCAGAACGCGATCGCGCTCCAGACGGGGCACAATGTCACGCACACGCTCGTGAGCGGTACGCACACCACGACCGGGCCGCAGTGGTGCCCTGAAGTCTATG
>DASUZC010000107.1:0-6125 GCA_036377095.1 Gemmatimonadaceae bacterium | reverse complement strand
GCCAAGCGCGGTCGGCTCAAACTCTCCGTCTCACGCTGGCCGTACAACAAGTACACGCTCGAGCAGCTTTGCGTGATGTCCAGGCAGCTCGGATTGGACGCCATCGATCTGCTCGAGCCGGACGAGTGGCAGGTGCCGCTTCGACATGGATTGGTGTGCGCGATGGGGTACGCAACGGTTCCGCATCCCGAGAATCGTCTCACCGACGGCTTCAATCGGATAGAGAATCACGCCTGGCTGATTCCGGGTTACAGGAATGCGATTCCGCGCGCAGCGGCGGCCAAGGTTCCCAACGTGATTTGCTTCCCCGGCAGCCGCAAAGGCCAAAGCGACGAAGAGGGCTGGGCGAATTGCGCCCGCGGTCTTGCTCCGCTGATTCCGCTCGCCGAGCAGCACGGAGTGACGCTCTGCATGGAGCTGCTCAATTCCAAGGTCGATCATCCCGATTATCAGGCGGATCACACTGGATGGGGAGTCACGATGGCGAAGCGCATCAACTCACCGCGCTTCAAGCTTCTCTACGACATCTATCACATGCAGATCATGGAAGGCGATGTGATCCGCACCGTGCGCGACAACATCAACTACATCGGTCACTTTCACACTGGCGGTGTGCCGGGTCGACACGAGATCGACGACACCCAGGAATTGAACTACCACGCCGTGATGAAGGCGATCGCAGACGCTGGCTTCAAGGGCTACGTCGCCCAGGAATTCGTTCCGACGCGCAATCCGAGAGAATCGCTGAAGCAAGCGGTCGCGATTTGCACAGTTTGATCGGGGGATCGAGGGGCGAGGACCAAGTGCATCGATCATCGCGGACTAATTGAGGGGCGAGGACCAAGTGCATCGATCATCGCGGACTAATCGAGGGGCGAGGACTAAGTGCATCGATCATCGCGGACTAATTGAGGGGCGAGGACCGAGGACCAAGTGCATCGATCATCACGGACTAATTGAGGGGCGAGGACATTTAAAAAGCGAAGTGCACCGCTGGGCGCTGCAGGCGACGGGACGGATCGCGATGGTCTTCAGGAAACGCGAGTTGTAGATGTGATTGCCAGGGAGATCTGTCCTGTCTTCTTGCAGCGGACAGCTCACAGCGTGCTGCTACCAGCGCCCAGCGGTGTAGTGCGCTTTTAAAGTCCTCGGTTCTCAATTAGTCCGCGATGATCGATGCCCTTAGCCCTCAGCCCTCGGTCCTCAGCCCTCCGCACCTACTATAGTGGATGTTCCCAACCCCGAACGACGTTACGTACTCGGTACAGAGCAGTTTGAGCCTTTTACAGGGGAATAATCGTCAATTGGTTGACGCATCTACCATGCGTCAATAGGTTGCAAGTGAGAGCGCAACTGCAACGTTGCACTCAACTTACAAACGAGACCGATGATCCACTTCGCACAGACGCTCAATCACAAGATGCCCGACGGCGCAATCAATTGCGGCGGCGAGACGCGTGGCGCGCGATGGCGAAGAGGTTAACAACACACATGCTATCAAGAAGTCGCCCCCGCCTCGCCTTCACATCGATGCGGGGGCGTCTTCGTTTTGGGCATCGGACAGGCGCGCCGGTGACCAAATCACAGAGAGCGCCAATGGAGGATTGATGAGGAAGTATTACCTGCTCGTAAGCGACTTCGACCAGACACTGAGCTTCAACGACTCGGGGCTGGTGCTTGCCGAGATGATGGGCATTCCTGATTTCCAGGAACGGGTCGCCGCACTGTCGCGCCTCAATCTGGTGCAATCAGGTGCCGAGCTGACGTACCTGCTGCGGCACGATCCCGATTTTCGCGCGGTGCGCGAAGAGCATTTGGTCGAGGTTGGCCGCCGCATTCGTCTCAAGCGCAACATCGCGCTGCTCACGGAATTCCTGAAAGATGGAATCGATGGTTTCAGATTCGACTTCTACGTCGTGTCCGCCGCGCCCTGGCTCGTCGTGCACTCGGCGTTGCAGGGCATCGTGCCGCCGGATCGCATCATTGGCGGACACTTCGAGTTCAGCCCGGAGACGGGTGCGATCGAGAACATCATTCAAGTACCGGCCGGCTACGGCAAGGTTGCGGCGGTGGATTCATTGCGCTTGAGGCTTGGTGTTCCGAGCGATCGCATCGTCTACGTCGGCGACGGAAGCTCGGACATTCACGTGATGCTGCACGTCAACCGTGGCGATGGACTGACTATCGCCGCTTCGGAGACGCGCCACATCGCGCAGATCGCCCGCCGCACAGTCATCAGTGATGATGCGCTGAGCGTGCTCATCCCGATCCTGGAAGAGATTGCCGGGTTCGATCCAGCGCAAATCAGACTGGTATTCGAGGAGCAAGGGTTGCTAATTCAAGAGTGGGATAGAGTTAGAACCGACTGGCTCACCATCAGAGATGGCACCGCGATCGCGGGGGCGGCGTAAATGCTTCAGTACCTGGGTTTCATCGGCGGATTCATCACCGTGTCGGCGTTCGTGCCACAGGTCATTCGTACCTGGCGCACTCGCCACACGCGTGATTTGTCGCTGGGGATGGTTGCGTTGCTCGTTGCGTCGGGTGCGCTCTGGCTCGGCTACGGCATCTACATACGCGACTGGCCGGTGATACTCACGAACGTGGGCATGGTGGCGCTCAACGGTGCACTAGTGACCGCCAAACTGCGCTTTGGATGAGCCGAGTCCATGGTGCGAAGGCATCGGCAGATCAGCGGCCGCGGATAGTAAGTTTTCTTCCTGCCGCGACGGAAATCACCTTTGCGCTTGGCGCTGGAGATTGCCTCGTCGGCAGGTCGCACGAGTGCGACTATCCGCCGCAGGTGAAAGACCTGCCCGTTGTGAGCCGCCCCGCATTGGCACTCGATGAGCTCTCGCAGAGCGAAATCGACGTTGCAGTATCAGGAAGACTGGCGAGCGGTCAGAGCCTTTACCTGGTGGATGAAAAACTGCTCGGCAAGCTGCGACCCGATTACGTGTTCACCCAGGATCTGTGTCAGGTCTGCGCACCGTCCGGTACGGAACTGAGTCGCGCACTGGCCGCGATGTCACCGAAGCCGATGGCGCTGTGGCTGACGCCGCGCAGTCTCTCCGAGATCGAGGAGAACATTCTGGCGATCGGCGAGGCGGCTGGAAAGACTGACGAGGCGAAGACGCTGGTCGATGCTAATCGTCGACGCATTCAGCGCGTAGGGCGCGCGGTGCGCGACGCAACGCCGCGACGAGTTGTGTTTCTGGAGTGGATCGAGCCCTTCTTCTGCGCGGGCCACTGGGTGCCGGAGATGATCGCTGCCGCCGGCGGCTACGATCCGCTCGGCCAGAGCGAGGCCGACTCGCGCAGGATGAGCTGGGACGATGTGATCGCGGCAGATCCCGAGATCCTCATCGTGGCGCCGTGCGGATACGGTCTGGCCGACTCAGCGAGGCTCGCCAGGGAGTTGGGCAATCGTACGCGAGCGACGGTGTACGCCGTCGACGCCAACGCCTACTTCGCGCGCCCGGGGCCACGCGTGTCAGAGGGCATCGAGCTTCTCGCGCACATTTTCCATCCGCAGCTCTTTGCCTGGCCGCACCAGTATCAGCCCTGGCTGCGCATCGATCGCGCTCGCGCCGCTACTGCTTTCCCGGTTTCCGATTCGGAGTCTTCGGCGCGGGCTTAGCCACGCCGGCCTTCACTTCGCTCACGCGAATCATTCGCAGCTGGTCGTTGTTGCGAGCGACTGCGATCAGCGGAACTCCCCTGGCACCGCGCACGAGCTTCATGTCGCGGACCTGCCCGTCGATGACGAGGCCACTCTGCGCCATGTCGACAGCGCTGAAATTCCCTTGCCCGTCACCGCGTAGCATTAGACCGTAGCTGGCGTCGTAGCGGCCCAGCATCGGCGTGACATCCCAGAAATTTCCGGCGACGATCAAATCGATTTTGCCGTCGCCGTCGAAGTCTCTCGCCACCGACGCGTTGATTGGCGCGAACTGCGCCTCGGCCGGTAATGACTTTACTCTGAAATTGCCGTTGCCGTCGTTGAGCGCGATGGCGCTAGCGAAGGTATCAGCTTCGCGCACCTGCGCCTGTTGCAGATCTCCGCGCGGGAAAATGTCTTCAATTCGACTGGCGCCAAAATCCTTGTAGGTCGGGTATTTGTTGCGCAGCGATGGAATCCTGCCGAGCAGCTCGCCGCGGCCAAGAAGGGGATAGCTGATGCCGTGATTGTAGAAGGTCAGGATCTGCTCGACGTTGCCGCCGCCTGTGTGCGAGAAATCGCCGAGGTAGAGCCGCGCCGGCTCTTTCACCGTCGCCTGCATGTACGAGTTCGTTCCGAGATTCCCCAGCACCAGATCCGGCATACCGTTGCCGCGCAGATCCACGACTTCGATGCTGTTCCACCAGCCGCTGGTATTTGCGAGACCGGACTCGCTGGTCCGATCGACGAGCTTGCCGGCCTCCTGGTGGAAAGCGCGCACCGGCATCCACTCGCCAACGACGATGAGGTCGAGTTTGCCGTCGCGGTCGTAGTCGACCCACGTCGCCGCCGTCACCATTCCGGCTTCCAATAACTGAGGGGCGATTTGCGCGGTCACGTCGGTGAACTGTCCGCTGCCGTTGTTCTGCAGCAGGTGGCTGTGGGGAATCAATCCGTAACTGTGGGCAACGAGCCGGCTGCCGATGAACACGTCGGGATAGCCGTCGCCATTGAAATCGCCAACTGCAACACACGATGCAGTTTCGAAGATCTCGGGCAGCGCATTTCTCGCACGCTGGAAATTCCCATGTCCATCGTTGAGGTAGAGTCGTGGTCGCAGGGCATCGGCGTTGCCAGAAAACTCATTGCCGCCACTGGCAACGATGAGGTCTACAAAGCCGTCACCATTGGCATCGAGGAAGGCTGCTCCTGTATCCTCAGCCAGGCTGTCTGCTGCGATTGAGGGCTGATTGCTCGCGCGAAAAGTCCCATCGCGTTGCTGAATGAACAGCCGGCCCGATTGCCACTTTGCGCCGCCGACATAAAAGTCATCGAGGCTATCTCCGTTCACATCGCCCACAGCCAGCTTGGGCCCTTCCGTAGACAGCAAACGCGGAATTAGCGGCTCCCGACTGTAATCGTGGAATTGGTTCTCCTGATGCTTGAACGCAGCCCCGACTTGATCGGTGACGTCGGAGAAGAGCGGGAAGCGGGAAGCAGGAAGCGGGAAGCGGGAGGGATAAGACCACTGCCCCATGGCGTCGCTCTGCGAAATGGTCAGGATCCGGTTGACCGGGACATTCGTCAGCACCTGATATCGGCGGTCCGGCCAGATTACCGCCAGGCTGTCGATCCTGGTTGCCTTGCCGAGTCCAAAATGTGGACGCGGGTCAACGGAAGACTCGAAGCCACGCGTTGGCTGCTGTTCGAGCAGTTGCGTGGTCGGACCAACTTTGGCAATCAGCTTCCCTCCGATCCCCTCCGTATTGCCGCCCGCCCCCTTGAGCACGACGGTCAGGTACGAATTGCCGTCGACAGGACGCGCGTTGTTGCGGTAGATCGACGGCGGAGCGTTGATGTTGTTGACCACCAGATCGAGACTGCCGCTGTTGTTGAGATCGACATACGCGGCACCGTTTGAGAAACCTGGCTGCGCGAGTCCCCACGCATCAGAGACATTGCTGAAGGTCAGGT
This sequence comes from Gemmatimonadaceae bacterium, assembly GCA_036377095.1. Classification (GTDB taxonomy): domain Bacteria; phylum Gemmatimonadota; class Gemmatimonadetes; order Gemmatimonadales; family Gemmatimonadaceae; genus UBA4720. Next base: position 490 of record DASUZC010000107.1, on the reverse strand, counting down.
TGCCGTTATTCCGGAATACGTAGTTGTTTAACGGAACACTCGGCATTTTTTGCAGCAGCTCGAGGTTCGCCCTGGTGATGGTATCGCCGAGCGATCGTTGCACTGCTTCCTGGCCGACATAGCTGATGTAGTCCATGTCGTTCGGCCGCCGGTATACGCCGTTGGTGATGAAGAGATCCTTCTCGCCGTCGTTATCAAGATCGGCGAACAGCGCTGCCCAGCTCCAGTCAGTGGCGAAGATTCCGGCGTAGTAGCCGATCTCGCTGAATCTTCCGTCACCGCGATTCAGCTGCAGCATGTTGCGCGCGAACTGTGGATGATAACCCGCCTCGAGCCGGCGATTGTAGATGTCCCAACCCTCGAGGGTCGACGTGGTTTTGAGGATGTCCTCGCGCTCCGGCATCATGTCGAGCGAGACGATGTCGGGCCGCCCATCGTTGTTGAAATCGGCGGCGTCGACACCCATCGAGAAGCGGCTGGTGTGGCCGGT
>DASUZC010000106.1:0-15075 GCA_036377095.1 Gemmatimonadaceae bacterium | reverse complement strand
GTGTCGATATAGCGCAGGAAGAGTCGCGGCACCTTTCGCCCGAGTGCCTTCTCCAGAATCTCGATCTTGTGCGAGGCCGACAGCTTCGGCGATTCGAGGAAGGTGCGAAGCGTGTGATCCTCGCGCATCGCGTTGGCGATGCCGTTGAGCAGCTCGCCCCATTCTTCGGTGTCGCCGTTCTTGCGCGCGAGCGCCTGCAGCGCCTCCGCGTAGTTCCGGCCGATCGTCGACTCGTTCATCCGCGACCTTTTTCGGCAGCCGGAATCGAGGACAGGAAGTTCTCCACGATTCTGCGATTCGCCTGGTCGTCGAGGTTTTTCTCGATGACCTTGCCTGCACCAGCAATGGCGAGGTCAATCGCTTCACGACGCAGCTCGGCGATCGCGCGCTCCTTCTCCTGCTCGATCTCGCGGCGCGCGGCTTCCAGCATTTGCTGCTGCTGTTGGCGCGTGTCCTCGATCATCTGAGCGCGAACCTGCTCGCCGGTTTGGCGTCCCTCAGCGATGATGCGTTGCGCCTCATTGCGGGCGGCCTCGATCTGCCGCTGCTGCTCGGCGAGAGCCTGCGCCGCTGCCTCACGATCGCGCTTCGCTGCCTCAATGGCTTCCTCGAGCGCCTTTTCCCGGGCTTCGACCGCTGCCGTGATCTTGGGAAAAACAAACTTGCCAAGAATAAAGAGCAGGATGACGAACGTGACGAGCGTCCAAAACATCAAGCCACCGGCCGGCGACAGGAGATTGCCAGCCTGTTCTGATTCCTCGGGCGCGACCTGCGCCGCTTCCTGAAGGAGTGCGAAGATTGGGAGCATGATGGTTACAGCTTGATTTGGGCGGCGATCCGCCGTTGGTGTTTTTTTGAGAGCGACTGCGGATCGCGGCTTCCCGCCGCGATCCGCCGAGCGCGAATTAGAATTTGAACTTGCCTTGGATCAGGAACGAAATGACGACAGCGAACAGAGCGACACCTTCGATGAGCGCGGCGAAGATGATCGCGCCCGTCTGAATGCGTCCTGCCATCTCCGGCTGACGCGCCATGCCATCCATTGCCTGGCCGGCGAGGCGGCCAATACCAATGCCGGCTCCGATCACGGCGAGACCAGCGCCGATGCCGGCGCCCAGCATCGCCCACGCGCCCGAGTACGGAGCGTTGAATGCGCCCGGTACGACGGCTTGCGAAGCGGCCTGAAGCAGCGGAAAAATCGAGACCATTTTCTTACCCCTTTTCACAATCGTGATTCATCATGCTCGCGATCACGACATCGCCATCCGTCAGCGGGACTTGCATCCCAACGGAATTCTCCGGCCAGCCCGGCCGGATACTTACGCGAAGTTGAGCACACTCCGCGTCAGTGCGCACCCTCACGAATCAGTCCGATGAAGACCGACGACAGCAGCGTGAAGATGAACGCCTGCAGAAATGCAACAAACAGCTCGAGCAGCGAAATACCAATTGCCATCGCGATCGGAATGGGCACCAGCACCCAGGTCGCGAACGTGAAAATCAGACTGATCAGCGCCAGCAACACGACGTGGCCCGACACCATGTTGGCGAAGAGACGGATCGCGAGAGCGAATGGCTTGGTGAATTTGCCGATGATCTCGATCGGCGTCAGAATCGGCGAGATGAACAGCTTCATCCCCAGCGACATGTCGTGCGGCCAGAATACTATGGTATTGATGTAGGCTTTCCCCTGCGCCTTTATGCCTGCCGCTTCGATCACGAAGAAGGTGACGATGGCGAGCGTGGCAGTAACCGAGATGTTGCCGGTCGCGGTCGCGCCGTAGGGTACCAGTCCCAGAAGATTCGCGAACAGGATGAAGAAGAAGAGCGTCAGCAGGTAAGGCACGTAGCCATTGCCGTGCGCGCCGACGTTGGGCAGAACGACCTCATTTCTCAGCCACAGTACGAGCGCTTCCAGGCCATTGCCGAAACCGCGCGGCGCCTTGCCCTCGCGAGTTGCGCGATTGTGCGCCCGCAACGCCAGTAGCGTCGTAAGGATGCAGAGGAGCGCGGCGATCCAGAGCATGACGACGTGCCTGGTCGGCGAGATGTCGAGAACGAACCGGCCGATGTGAAGAGGATTCCAGCGCGGAAGCTCGTATTCACACACGAAGCCCGTATGCAAGCACGGGTAGTCGAGCGTGTGCGAGTCGGTGATGTGCGGAGTTATGAAATCTTTGGCGTCAGCGATCATACTCGAGCAGCAGTGGTTCAGCCATCATCGTCAAAAAGAAGAATGTCACCAGACTGACCAGCGCCGCCTCGAGCGAGACATTCAGGATTCTCGCCAGCGGCGCGTACAACACCAGCACGAACAACCGCAATCCCGCGCCAATCGCCCACCTTACCAGCAGCTCGCCCCTCGGCTCGCCGCGCCGGGCCGGGCGCAGCAGCGCGTAAGTCCCGAGCTGTACTGCGAAAGCCAGTCCAGCCGAGACCAGCATCGCGTTGTGCTCCTCGACCGTCCTGAAATAGGACCTGAGGATGATTGTCGCTACTACGATCAAGGCGGCAGAGACTCCCGCGAAATAGGCGAGCGCCTTTTTTTCCTTCACCGCTCGGTGGTTCGGTTCTCACCATCGGCGTGGCGGCGGGCTTGCCGCTCCGCATCGTCGCGCTTCTGCGCCGCGCTGACTTTGCGGTACATGCTGTAGAACGCGCCGCCCGCTCCGACAAAGACTCCCGCGATAGTGAACAACCCGTTGGTGCCGAGTCGGTTATCCAGCCATTGTCCAGCGAATGTAAAGACGAGGATCGCGAGCGCGAACTGGATCCCGAGCCCGGCGAAATCGGCGCCGGAGAGGCCCTGGTTAGGACTCTTTTGCGACCGCTTTTCGTCTTCCATCCCGCGCTGAAATTAACCGCTTGTGAAGATTTTCACAAGCGATTCCGGGACTGTTTTCCGAAGGTAGACCGAAGATTTGTAAACGGTGCAAGTCGAAGAGCGATGCGAAGTTAGTCTGTGACTTCCGTGTTGACCGCTCGTCTTAGTGTCGATAAGTTGGGCTTCTCGGATAAATGTGAGAACGACCCGCCCGCCCTCCATGATTCGCCGTTACTACATTGGATAACCGCCTCATTCTCCCACTGCTTTGCGCAGCTTCAGTCGCGTTTGCCGCGGCTCCTTCTTTTTCACACGACGACAAACCGGTTGCCACCGCGAAGCTACGCCACGCGGAGAGTGATGCGCCGATCGTCACCAAATTCGACATAACGAGACCGAACAGCGACGCGGACAAGCTCCGTTTCAGTCTCAATATCAAAAACAACACGAGCAAGATGGTCGAGCTGCGCTTCCCAAGCGGCCAGACGCATGACTTCGTAGTGCGGGATTTTGCCGGCAAGGAAGTCTGGCGCTGGAGCTCGGGGCACATGTTCACCTCGGTGATGCGCGCCACGACGATCAAGGGAAAGAGCCAGACGACTTTCAGCGAGAGCTGGAACACGAAGGGCCAGCACGGCACCTTCACGGCGGTGGCAATACTCAAGAGCGACAATTACCCGGTGGAATCGAGCGTCCAGTTCGTCCTTCCGTAATCCCTGCTTCCGAATTTCAAACGCGCTCACTCGAGCGCGTTTTTTTTTTGCTCTCGCAGATACTTGACTGAGTCAACTATCGGCCCCATACTCGTGTCAGCTGCCAGAGTGGGGACGAATGCCGGCCACGAGAACCAGCACCAGCCACGCGCGCGAGATCGAATCGATCCGCGAATTCAACCGCTTTTACACTCGCGTCATCGGTCTGCTCGACCGCGACTTCCTCGGCTCCCCGTTTTCGCTTACCGAAGTCCGCGTGCTGCGCGAGCTCTATTATCGAAGAACCACCACTGCCACAGCCATTGGCCAGGCACTAGGACTGGACGCCGGCTACCTGAGCCGGATGCTGAGCGGATTCGAGGGACGGAGCCTCCTTGCCCCTGCAGCAGCCGGCGCCGATGGGCGCCACAGACTTCTCAAACTGTCGCGCGAGGGACGAAACACTTTCGAGGAGCTGGAGAAGCGGCAGCAGGAAGCTGTCGGGAGCTTGCTGAAGCCGGTGCCAACCCCGGTCCGGGGGCAGCTGGTGGGCTCGATGCAGCGCATTCGAAAAATTCTCTCCGCGCCGGACGACAGTCCGTCCACGTACACCCTCCGCCCACACAAGCCAGGCGATATCGGCTGGGTAACTCACCGGCAGGGCGTTCTCTATTACGAGGAATACGGCTGGGACGAGCGCTTCGAGGCACTCGTCGCCGAGATTCTTGCCGGCTTCATCAAGAACTTCGACGCCAGGCGGGAGCGGGCGTGGATCGCCGAACGCGACGGCGAAATCGTTGGATCGATTTTCTGCGTCGCCAAGACCAAAAGTATTGCCCGACTGAGGCTGCTTTACGTCGAGCCGTCAGCGCGCGGGCTGGGGATCGGCGCGCGGCTGGTTGAGGAGTGCGTCGACTTTGCCCGCGCCGCCGGCTACCGCAAGCTCACGCTCTGGACCAACAGCGTGCTTCACTCAGCTCGTCGCATCTATGAGGCAAAGGGATTCCAGCTGCGCAAAGAGGAGCGCCATCACAGCTTCGGAAAGAATCTCGTCGGGCAGTTCTGGGAGCTAAATCTGAAACGCGCTCGCGCCCGTTAGTCTCCTATTGCCCGCCAATTGGCGGCCCGGAAGGCTTGCGGTAGGAGACGCTGCCCCCTCCGAGTGACGTTCCGATCCAGATTACCGCGCCCGTAATAAGCCCCGCCACCAGCACCGAGCGCGCAACCTGAACGCGCTTACGCTCCACGGAAACGATGTAACGAGCCGGAATCACTGCTGTCTCACCGCGAAAGCGATCGTTGTCGGCGGCGGTTCTGCCGACTTCGCTCGCCGCGATGGTGACCGAGGAGTCGGAAACTGCTTTGACTTCGCCTTCGATCGAGGAGATCTGCGAGCCCAGCACTCCAAAGTTCTCCACGTGCGCGGCGTCGCTGAGTGACAATCGAACCGTTCCCGCCTGCGGCGCCAGCTGCATCGAGATCGGCGCGTAAGTAGAACAAGCGCTGATCGTGACGCTCACGAGCGTCAGTGCGGCAAAGAGTCTTCGCCTCATAGCAAGATCAGAACTTGAGGGAAGCGGGAAGCGGGAAGGGGGAAGCGGGCGAAGGTGATGGTGCTTCCCTCTTCCGCTTCCCCCTTCCCTCTTCCCTCCTTTATCCAGCCAAACACGCCTGCCCAGTTCCGTCGGAGACAGCGTTCGCCGGATCGTTGGGATTGCGCGATCCGTTGATGCCCTGCCCCGCCGGCGGAATGTTGGTGTTCGTGAAGCGCTCGTTCGGATCGTAGTACATGCGACCGGGCATCTTCTGTCCCGCCTGGGTTGGCGCGAAGTTGGGAGTGCACGTCCGCTTGTAATCGTTCCACGCTTCGTGACCGAGCTGGAAATCAGCGATGTACTTCTCGGTCAGGATTTCGTTGAGCAACGCCTGGCCCGCCACCGCCTCGGGCGCGAGGCCGTGGTTGTCGCGCTCCTCGTTCAACTTCGCCAGGGCGGTCACCTGATCACCCGTCCGATAGACAGCTTCAGCCCAGATCAGCGTGTTCTCATCGTACGACACGTAAACCTGCGGGTAATTAGGAGCTAGCCGGGCCCCACTGAGGTTCGTCGCAGCACCATTGAAATAGTCCTGGCGCCGCGGGTCGTTCCTCGAGCTAAGAAGATTCACGAACAGCTGGTCGGGAATCAGATAGCCGCCCCGCCCGACAGTCAGCTGGAACTGGTAATAGAAGTTCGTCTCGTTCGTGTTGCTCGTGAACGCACCGAAGTAATTACCAGCGTCGGAGCTGATGCCCTGCTGCGCTTCAGCCAGCGCCGAGGCGTACGCCGCCGCACCGCGCACCTCCGCCGTGTGCATGTAGAACCTCGCCTTCAACGTATGCGCGAGTGCAGTCCATGCTCCGACGTCGCCGCCGTAAACCAGATCCGAAGCGAACGGTGGTGAGCTCGAAGGTGCCGTGCTTGCCAGATTCACGATCGCGGCGCTGAGGACTTTCTGCACCGAGTCGTAAACCGCCAGCTGATCGTCCAGCGGCGGATTCTCCTCGTTGGTCAGGGCGTGCGAGTAGACCAGGTTGCCAAAGAGATCGGCGCCGGTTCCCATCGTGATTCCTTCCTGCACCTGCAGGATGCCCAGCAACGCATCGTTCTGTGCCTCCTTCGCGAGATTTTGCCCGCGAACGATGTCGACCAGACCACCGGCGACGTACAATCCGACGTTGAACCCGCTCTGAATCCCTTCGTCGTACAGATAGTTGTAAATGCTCTGGTACTGATTCTGACCACCGGCGAACTGGCGAGCCCACATGCCTGTCACGCGCGCGGGATCACTGCCGAGCAGCGCCCAGATCGCCGCTTCGGCACCAGCGAATAACTGATTCGCCGTCGCCACTTGCGGCCGGTTGGGATCATTGCTCAGATCGCCTCCGGTCAGATAGTCCCCCTTGCAGCTCGTTGCCATGAGAGCGACGGCAACGAGCGCGAGATTTCGTTTTATCACTGCAATTCTCCTTTCGTTACCGGTTTAGGCTGAACGACAACACGAACGAACGCGACTGTGGGTTGGCGAACCAATCCAGTCCCTGCGTCAGGTACTCGGCGCCGGCATTGTTCACTTCCGGATCGAGCCCGCGATACTGGGTCCACGTCTTCAGGTTGCGGCCGGCGATGCGAATGTCGGCGGAGCTGAAGCCAGTGAGATTTTTCAGGAATGGCCGGTCCAGCGTGAAGCTCAGACTCAGCTCACGCAGCTTGACCCAACCCGCATCCTCCATGAACTGCTCGCCGGGTCCGGTGAATCCACCACCGGTGCCGACGATACTGAGCCAGCTCTCCCACTGCTCGGGAGTGTTCAAACCAGTAACGCCCGCTCCAGGACCGGCGACGTCCGGATACGTCTTGGTATCGTAGTCCTTCCCGTACGTTCCGGTGCCACTGCGACGATCGGTATCCTTGTGCGTGCCGAATACGTACAGCGCCCCACGGGTGCCGTTGTACTGGGTGCCGCCCTTCTTGACATCGAGCAGACCGGAGAGCGTGATCTTGTTGAGAACCTTCACAGACGTCGTGTACGACATCGTGTACTTAGGATGCGGATCGCCGATGACCCTGATCGCGGGATCAGCAACAGGCAGCCCGTTGGGTCCGAGGAACAGCGCGTTATTCTTGTAGCCGCCGGGAGTCGCCGCGCACAACGCGTCGATGTCCTGATCGGCCGCGCCCATTCCAGGCACAGCGACGTGCGTTCCGCTACCGCAGTGCACGAAGCCGGTGCCGATGATTACGCCAGGCGCGTAGCCGACAACGTCCGCGCCCTCCGCCTCGTTAGACCCGAATCCTTCGAGCAAATCGAAGATCTCGGCACCACCGAGATCGGTGACCTTGCCTCGGTTGCGTCCAAACTGAACTCCTAGCTCCCAGGCGAGGTTCTGCGTTGTATACGGGCGGGCATTCAGGGAGATCTCTATACCCTTGTTAGTCAGCGCCGCGGTGTTCTTGAACGCGCTGGTGGATCCCGTCCCGGCCGCGTTCACGGTGATCGGCAGAATTACGTCGCTCGATTTCTTGTTATAGCCGACTACAGACAGGTCGATCTTCTGGTTGAGGAAGCCGAGATCGGCGCCCACTTCGAATTCCTTCTGCAGCTCGGGCCGCAGCGCTGGATTGCCGAGGCGGAGGCTGCTGGTGACACCCGGCACGCCGCCGATCGTGCTGCGTAGCACGTCGCCGTAACCGGAGCCGAACTGCGTGACAGTGCTCAGCGCGTTGAGCGCAGCGTATACATCGGGCTCACGACCTGTCTCGCCGTATGCAGCGCGCAACTTGCCGAAGCTGAACAAACCCGTGTGCTCATCACCGCGGAACAGATTGCTGAACGTCCACGCAGCGGACGCCTTCTTGAATGAATGGCGACGCTGTGACGCACCGAACGTCGAGAACCCGTCGTTGCGCAAGCCCGCCGTCAGGTACAGCTGATTGTAAAGATTGAGCTCGGCCTGACCGAAGTAGCTCTCAATGTGACGGAGCGACTTGTTCTCGATCGCGGCCTGTGAGATGGTGTTCTCCAGCGCAAGCGGCGTCGGCGCAATGAGGCCTTCGCCGACCGTCGTGTGCTGACGGTAGCGGCGCGAGTTCAGATTCTGACCGACCGTAAAGGTGGCGTCGATATTGGTGCCGCGATCGAACGTGGCCGATGCCAGCAGATTGTGGTCGATGATCAGATTGTTCTGATCACTGCGAATGACGTTTCCCGCCCCGTCGTTCGCCGACGTCAGCGGCAATGCTTGCAGTCGAGAATCAGTGTAGTAGTCGCCACCGAGGGTTTCCTTGACGCTGAGCCAGGTCAGCGGACGCCAGTCGATGTTGAAGTTGGAGATGGCACGTCCGACTTCGTCCTTGTTGCCATTGCTGGCGGAGACGAAGAACGGATTGTCGTAGTACGCGCAGCAGCCGAATGACTCCACCGTCGTTGCGTTGGGGAATCGATAACTGCGCTGCTGACCGTACTGATTCAGGTACGGCTGGTTGTTGAACGCCGGTGGCGTCCTCAAAGCGCCGAGCAACAATCCCGAAACGTCGTTGCCGCGCTGCACGAACGCACCGCGCGCATCGACATAATTGAAGTTGCCGCCTAGCGTCAGCTTGCTGCCTACTTCCTGAGTGCCTTTCAGACGGAAGCTGGCGCGGTTGTACTTGTTGTTCGGACCGTTGATGATGCCATCCTGATTGGTGAGGCCGACCGACGAGTAAAACGTGGTGCGGTCGTTCCCGCCCGAGATCTGGATGTTGTTGTCAGCGGTCAGTCCGGTCTTGAACAGCTCGTCCAGGTGATCGTAGGTGACGGTCCCCGCAGGCAGCTTCGCGCCCCACGAAGTGCGACCTGCGGTTGGCGCGCAGTCCGGCGTATCGCCGCAGGTTGCCGCCGCATCCGGAATCGGCCTCGGAGCTCCGGCCGCATTGGTCCGGCCCAGCGATCCCTGCGCGTAATCACGCTGCAGGAAGTTGACGAGCCGCGGTTTGTCCCACGACACTGTCGACGCAATGCTGACCCGCGTTGGTCCGCTGCGACCGCGCTTCGTCGTGATCAGCACAACACCGTTGGCCGCCCGAGCGCCGTAGATGGCCGCAGCAGCCGAACCCTTGAGTATCTCCACGCTCTCGATGTCGGCGGGATTGAGATCCGCCGCCCGGTTCGTGGTGACCGTACCGCCCTGCCTGTCGGTGATGCTGCCGCTGCCAACACCGGTCGCCAGATTCGCCGGCGACACCGTCTGGTTGTCGATCGGCTGACCGTCGATGACGAACAGCGGTTGATTCGTGCCGGTGAGAGATGCCTCACCGCGGATTACGACGGACGCGCCCGCGCCCGGCTCACCCGACTGCGTGCGTACGTTCACGTTTGGCGCTTTCGCCGCCAGCGACGCGATCACGTTCTGCGGCTCGTTTGCGCGCCGCAGAATCGAGCTGTCGACGCGATTGATCGTCACGCCCAGTCTCTCGCGCGTCGTCGTCGTACCTGCGCCGGTCACCACCACTTCGCCGAGATGAAACGGATTCACCGGCAGCGCGAAGTTCTGGTTGATGGTGGAACCTGGTGTCAGCGCGATCTGCACCGAGCGCGCTGTGTAGCCGATGACGCGCGCGGTCAGCGTCGCGGTGCCGCCGGTCGCTCTGCTGGACGGGACGATGAAGTTGTAGCTTCCATCATCGTTCGTCTGGGCACCGATGTTCGTGCCGGCGATGAACACGGCCGCGCCCCCAAGCGGGACGCCCGCATCGCTCGTTACACGGCCGGTCACGGTCGCTCCGCTCTGCGCGAGCGCCGCCGATGCCGAGAACGTGCATGCGGTTAGCAACGACAAGATGTGTCTTCGCATACTGCTCACTCTCCATGAGTGTGGTTAAGCGCAATGTGAGAGTGAGCGCAGAGGCGTGATAGACTTTTGGGGGTTCCGAACCTGTTAAAGAGTTGTGCGCGATTTTTTACAAATCGCATACATCGCGGAAGCCTCGTAACACAGCAGCGGCGCGTGACGCATTATATCTTCGCACTTACACCCGTCATCACATGCAACTAATCCGTCGTATGCGAGCATACGGAGCCCGCCCGCTGCTGCTCGGCGGAGCGCTGCTCGGAATCGTCGTCGTCGCGGGACTGGCCGCACTCGAATCGCATCGCAGCTTCGTGATGCGGCGGGCCACCGCTGAGCGTACGGTTCGCGATTACGCGCATTTCGCTGCTTATCTCTACGCGACGCGCATTTACCTGTTTGCGCTGCAACACTCCAACAACGCTTTCGTCGCGTTCCATTCGCAGGACCCCTACAAACGCAGCGAGCTCCCGCCGCTTTCAGCAATACCGGCGATTCCAGACACCCTGGAGATGTGCGGGAAGAACTGGTCGATCTACCGGTTTCGCCTCGACCTTCCGGCGCGCACCATCCAATACCTCGGTGGCCGACCAGCTCCCGCAATCGAAGGAATCATCCGCGATTCGTTGCCCCAACTGGCCAATTCCAGGTGGCTGAAGCTATTCGGCTTTGGCTATCTGTTCGTCGACCCGCCGGGTGCAGCTCGAGAGGCGATCTCTTACGTACCAGCGGTTGACTCAGCGGGGGAGCTACTGGCCGTCTACGGCTATCGCTCGTGCTACGGCGTGCGTGACACCGCCGATTACAGCCGCATGTACAAAATCGTGAAAGTGCTGCCGCCGATGGTTCCGGGCTACCAGGAAGACACTTCCTCTTCTGGAGTATCGCCGACCTGGAGAAAGCCAGCGGCCCGCGAGTCGGCGCGCTCGAGTGCGACGGAAAAACCTCCCCGCCCCGCCAGCCTGCAGGCGGCCGAGATGATGCGCGGACGCTGGCCAAACGGAATGCCGGCGGATTCGCTGCTGACGTTGACCATCTTCGATGACCAGAGGCGCATCGTCTACCAGGCGCCGAGTAATGGGCATTCGTCCGATCTTTATGGTGGATCGCCCGTCGGCTACATCGGAGGTGTCTGGGTTCAGGTCTCGCTACGCCCGGACGTCGCCAAGTTCCTGGTTGCCGGCGGCATTCCCGAATCCCACGTGCCGGCGTCGTTGCTCCTCTTTGCCGGAGCAATCGTGCTGGCCATTGCGGGGTTCGCATCATTGCGCAGCGAGGTCCGGCTGGTGCGCTCCCGCGAGCGCTTCCTCGCCAACGTCTCCCACGAGCTCCGCACTCCGCTCCAGCAAATCCTTCTGTTCGTCCAGCTGATCCGCCTTGGCCGAACAAGGAGCGAAGCCGAGAAGGAGAAATCGCTCGAGATCATCGAGAGAGAGACGAATCGCCTGATCGAGTTGTCTAATTCGGTATTGACGGCCACCTCGAAGCCAGAGCTGCACCTGGAGTCGAGCGCCGTTGACGTCGCGGGCGTAGCACAAACGGCGGCGGATTTCTTCACACCTCTCGCGGAAGCTCGCAAGATGCGGATTGAGCTCGACGTGGAACAACCAGCGATCGCGCGCGGCGATCCCGGTGCGATCCGGCAAATCCTGATCAACGTGCTGGACAACGCGGCGAAGTACGGACCCACCGGTCAAACGATCAAGATCGGAGTCCGCCAGGAAGGGCCGGTAGTGAGACTGTGGGTCGACGACCGTGGTCCGGGAATTCCGATCGCGCAGCGTAACAATGTCTGGAAACCGTTCGTACGGTTGGGTGGAACCGTCGATGACAGCACCGGCGGCGCAGGCTTGGGGCTGGCGATCGTCCGCGATCTGGCGGCCGCAATGGATGCGAACGCCGAGCTGTCCGAGGTTCCCGGCGGCGGCACTCGCTTCTCGCTGGCTCTACACGCGAATCACAACGGTGCTCACTGATGACAAACCCGACTACAACCTGGCAGCCTTCGCATAACGGAGACTCCCCAGGTCGCACGATACTCATCGTCGAAGACAACGAGACACTCGCGTTCGGTTTGCGGACAAGTCTCGAGGTCGAAGGCTACAGCGTCGAATGTGTGACCGACGGAAACCTTGGCCTCGAGTGGCTAACGAAGAACACGCCGGACCTGATCGTGCTCGACCTGATGCTGCCCGGTCTCAACGGCTTCGAGGTTCTGCGTCGTTATCGCTCCAACGGTGGCAACGCAGCGGTGCTGATTCTCTCGGCGCGCGATCAGGAAGTCGACAAGGTGCAGGGCTTCCGCATCGGCGCCGACGACTACGTTGTAAAGCCGGTTGGAGTCCTGGAATTCCTGGCGCGAGTGGAAGCGTTGATGCGCCGCGTCAGTACGCCGGCGCGTGTGGGCGAATCAGTTCGCGGCTCACTGCACCGCTTTTCGGATGTCGTGGTCGATTTGCGGACAAGAACGGTGACGCGATCCGGAAAACCGGTCGACCTCAGCCCGATGGAGTTCGATTTTCTTGCTTACCTGATCGAGTCGGGCGGCGACATCGTGTCGCGCGACACGTTGATGCAGCGCGTGTGGCGCTACACGACGGGAGTCACCTCACGCACCGTCGATCAACACGTCGCTCGCCTGCGCAACAAGCTCGAGCCGGATCCCGCACAGCCTAGGCATCTAATCACCGTGCGGAAGGCCGGATATCGCTTTCAGCTCTGATCCCCGCGCGGAAAGCGGGGGTTCGGGCCTGTGCAGTTGTTGGTGCCCTACCGCGATTCCGCGCATTGCTACACCGCCAGTGGCCCGCTAGATAACGTTTAAGGACTCTCGGCGGTCACTGCGCAACTGTTGATGCTGCAGCCGGTTGTCGTCACGCGAGAAACGTCCCGCTGTCATTATCTTGCGTGGCGTTGCTGTGTTTGTCATTTCTCCGCAGCATAAACGAGCAATACAATTACTAGTTAGGTCGACGAACACATCGCAATGAAATTTCTCCATTGTGTGTTTTTCCTAATGTGCGCCAGCTGCGGGTCTGAGCATCGCGAGCAAAACACACAAACAGAAACCCTCAACGCCGATTCAACACGCGCTGATGCTCATCCTCGCGATACGGTCGGCGCAGGCTTCACCGCCGATTCAATATTGGACTCGTTAAGTCGACGTACCATCGACGAAGAGGGTAGCCCTTTCGACATCGTGACGAGTCGCGGTGATACGCTTGGCTTCAAAGGTGGGTCGGGTCTCGAAGGAGCGGTCTTCGACCTATACACATGGAACGGAACTTCATTTCTCCGGATCAGGAGACCCTTGTCCCACAGGCCGGATGGCTATTCAGAATGGACTACCCTTCTGCGAAAGCCGATGCCGCCCGTTGATTCCGGACAGTCTGTAATGGTTAGGTGCCAGGTCAAAGATAAGGATGACCCGCAGGTGTTCGGTACAATGCTCACTGCTGCCCATCCGTCGTCCCTTGCGCATGCCTGGCGCTACGACACCACGTCCATGACGTTGAGCGAAATCCCCATCGCGAGCGTGAAGTGTTCGCAGGAATTGGGACGTGGCGACTGACTCGCCTCGCCGTTGGGCATCCCGTCGCACGCGACCTAACGGTCGTTGCAGCAGACGAGCGCGTGTTAGTCATTGGGTTGAACGCTCTTCGAGCGTTCGCATGATCGAATCTTGATGCGCTACTTTAGTAGAATCGCTCGCCGCTGAACTTGGGCGTTAGGCAGACCAGCACCGCTGTAAGTCGGAATCTCTCGACGTCAACAAGCTCTCGCCGATGGCAGCACGCGCACTGAAGTACATGCTCGCTGGCGCACTCATTGGTGGTGTGGCCGGCTGGTTCATATTCGGCGGAACAGCCTACAATGCGACCACCGGAAACTACGGTTGGGGACCGATTATGGCTCCGACTTTCGCTCTTACTGGAGCAATTGTAGGTCTACTAACCGTGGTCCTTGTATCCGCGTGGCGTGGCTTTAACGCGAAAGTGAATGCATCCGCGGAAAAAGAGCGTGTTGGCCCGTATAGCGGTGAATGGGATAGTCCGGCGAATTGGACGGGCCGCATCTTTTACAAAAGCCGCGTCGACCGCCGAGTATTTGTCCCCAAGAAACTGCCTGGCGGCGGGTTTACCATCAATCTGGGTCAACCTCTCGGCATCGCGTTGGCAATTGTTCTTTTTGTTGTCTTGGCCGTCACCCTATTCAGCTTGATCACCCATTGGTAGCGCGGCTAAGAGTTCCCATGTTCAACAAAGCTGCCTAACGGTAGTTGTTGCAGACGAGCGCTTGATAATCGCTGGGTTTCTCGCCTTTCAGGCCTCGCGCCTGCGGCGCGGAAAATCCTGATGCGCCTTGAAAGCAGATCGCTCGCAGCTGAACTTGTGCGTTAGGCATGTACCTACTTAGGTGCGCAATGAAGACTGCTTCTTCGTCAAACAGGCTTCAACGCGGATTCATTAGCGTCCTCGGAGCACTAGTCGCCCTCGCCTGCAGCGGTGGTTCTGTAACATCGCTGCCCGGCGACGAAATTCCGGTGCGGGATAATTCTCCCGTGCAGACTGATTCCCTGGTCTATCACCTTCAGCGTTTGCCATCGGAATACCGCGCGTACGCGGCGGCTACGTACACAAATCGAACCGCATCGCCGGTTTACTTTGCGCGGTGTAATCGTGAAAGCACCACTCCGATGTTCGGTGTTCGAAGAACGGGAGCTGATAGCGCTAAAAAGCTTTTCTCTGACGTCGCTTGGGCGTGTGTTGGTGGTGTGCCGACTGGCGAGATCGCTGCAGGTGCGTCCGTTACAATTCGGGCCATACTCGGCAGTCTGGATCAACCTGCAATGCAGCCACCGCTCAAGTCCGAAGATTTAGTCGGGTTAATGCGTGTAACGCTCGAACTGTGTCGGACATTTTCAGCTGATTCGGACTATTGCGATCGAGTTCCAGACGCGCAGCGGATCTCCAACGCATTCCTCGTTACTTATTGACCACGCGACCGTGATGCCTAACGGTAGTTGCAGCCTGACGAGCGCGTGTTAGTCATTGGGTTGAACGCTCTTCGAGCGTTTCGCCTGCGGCGCGCAACAACTTTTTCGAAGCTATGTTAGAGTCGCTCGCAGCTGAACTGGGGCGTTAGGCCACACCCAAACTCTCATTGATGCTAATGAGCGACGATGGTTCCAA
>DASUZC010000105.1:0-22650 GCA_036377095.1 Gemmatimonadaceae bacterium | reverse complement strand
CGGCCTCTTCTTATCAGCGGAAAGCGGCTGCGGCTGCTCGGCAACGGCCGTGGCGGGTCCTTCATCTCCGAACGAGTAAGAGCCACGTCCGGCGCGGGTCATCAGCTCTTCGGTTTGGTATCCACGCCGCGCGTACCCCGCACGACGATGCGATAGATGAGCAGGAACATCCCGACGGTGAGCAGCAAATGAATCCAGCCGGGCGCCGTCGTGGAAAACGTGACGATCGCCCAAACCACGAGCATCAAAACGCTCAGAATCAGCAAAAAATCCATGATGAAAATTCGTTGACTTTGTTGTGACGACCGGTATGTTCAGAGAGTCCTTAGGACAGCTTTAGCACCAGCAATTTCGGTTTCATAAGTTGGGGCGGGGAACTCACTTTTTGAGCCAACAAGTCCTTCGAGTGGGTTCGATAAACTATGCTGACGTCATGCCCCAGTGCGGGGAAGGCGGTAGGCAGGGTGAGGACCTCATAAATTCGACCGGGCTTCAAAAAACCTCTCCGTCCCATTATTGAGGCTTCGCCAATTGAACGGCGAAGCCTCTTTTCTTTGTCGTTGATATCTTACCGTAAACATGTCTCGCGTAACAGTCACCCGACGCCTGCGCTTCAACGCCGCCCACCGCGTTCACAATCCCGAGCTCTCGGAGGCGGAGAACTCGCGCCTGTTCGGGAAGTGCAACAACCCGAATTGGCACGGACACAATTACACTCTCGACGTGTCGGTCGAAGGCGAAATCGACGCCAAGACTGGTTACGTCTTCGATCTGTCTTCTCTCAAGAAGATCGTGGAGCGCGAGATCGTCGATATCGTCGATCACAAGAACTTCAACCTCGATGTTCCCTTCATGAAGGGACTCATTCCCACATCGGAAAACATCATCACCGCGTTCTGGAAAATTCTCGCGCCGAAAGTGAAGCCCGGCAAACTCACCCGCCTCGTGCTTTGGGAAACGGAGAACAACTATGTCGAGTATACGGGTCAGTAAGAGCTTGCCGGAAGTCGAACAGAAGGAGGTTTCGCGCGAGTTCGAACAGCTGGTGCGACGTGAGCTGGAGTTGCTCGGCGAGGACCCGGAGCGTGAAGGCTTGCTGGCAACTCCACGTCGCGTTGCCCGCGCGCTCACCTGGCTGACGTCAGGTTACAATCTCACCCCGCAGGAAGTTGTGGGCAGCGGCGTGTTCAAGGAAGACCACGACAACATGATCATGGTGCGCGACATCGAGCTCTACTCGATGTGTGAGCACCACATGCTGCCGTTCTTCGGCAAGGCGCACGTTGCCTACATACCCAACGGCAAGATCGTGGGCCTGTCCAAGATTCCGCGCATTGTCGATGTCTTTGCCAGAAGACTGCAAGTGCAGGAGCGGCTGACCGAGGAGATCGCCGAAGGCCTGTGCAGTGTGCTGCAGCCGAGTGGAGTTGGAGTGGTGATCGAGGCTTATCATCTCTGCATGATGATGCGCGGAGTACAGAAGCAGAACTCGAAAACGATCACCTCGGCGCTGCGCGGAGTGTTCCGCGAAGATCCGAAGACGCGGGACGAGTTTCTGAATCTGGCGCACAACGGGCGTAGCTAGCGAGTGATTTCGCTGACCGGGCGGACCGCCGTCGTCACCGGCGCGTCGAGGGGGATCGGCGCGGCCATCGCCGCGGCACTCGGCGCCGACGGCGTCCGAGTCGTGATGATTGCGCGCAATGAGGTAACGCTCAAGGAGCGCGCTTCGGAGATCAAGGGCTCCATTCCACTGGTTGCCGACGTCACCGATCCGCGGAGCGTCGAGAAAGCGACGTCACGGATCGCATCGGAGCTGAAAGGCGCGCCCGACATTCTCGTGAACAACGCCGGAATCTTCAGCGTCGCCGTCGCCGAGGAGACGTCGACGGAGCAATTCGTTGGCATGCTGAATACGAATCTCGTCGCACCTTTCCTCTTCGTGCGCGCCTTTCTCGGGGAAATGAAGAAGAGCGGTCGCGGCCATGTCGTCACGATTGGCTCCATCGCCGATCGAACGATTTTTTCGGGCAACGTTGCGTACTCCGCCGCGAAATTTGGCCTGCGCGCTGTGCACGAGGTTCTGCGCAGTGAGCTGCGTGGGACCGGAGTGAGGACCTCCCTCATTTCACCGGCTGCGACGAACACCGACATCTGGAACGATGTGACGGTGACGGATCCCGTGAATCGCCCGCATTCAAAGCGCCCGATGCTGGAGCCGGAAGACGTTGTGCGCGCGGTGATGTTCGCTCTCACGCAACCCGAAACCGTCAATATCGACGAGCTCCGCCTGTCGCACAGCTGACGGTTTTAGTAAAGTGGGTCGTGCATATAGAAATGATCGACCTGCTGCGCTGCATCAACGCGCACGAGGACAGCTGGCTGGTGGCGTCGTTCAGGGAGGTCACCAACCGCATCGTGATGGAAGGCACACTCGGCTGTCCCGTCTGCTCCGCCGAGTACCAGATCAAAAACGGTGTCGTTGATTTCACTGGCGGTGAACGCACTACCGAAGGCGAAGAGGAGCGCGCCGCGGCGACTCACCGCCGTGAGGAGCTGGCAACCCGCGCCGGTGCTTACCTCGACGCGACCCAGCCGGGCACAACTATAGTACTGGGCGGACTCTGGGCGTACGCAGCCCAGGAGCTCTCGGAAATGGCAGAAGTGCGGGTGATCGCGGTGAACGCGCCGACCGAAGTGAAGGAGTCGGAGAGGGTTGGGTTGATTCTTATCGACCGAGCGATTCCGCTGGCCGCGAATTCCGCGCATGGTGTTGCGCTCGATGCCTGGTTCAAAAGAGCGACGGTCGGCGATGCAATGCGGATAACGAAGCCCGTTGGGCGTGTGGTTGGACCTACTTTGCATGCCCCACCTGAGGGCTCAGTCGTGCTCGCGCACGACGAACACTATTGGGTCGCTGAGAAAACCCCGGAGATGATCCCGCTGAGACGCTCATCCACCTGAAAATCTGCGCGCGCCCTCAGGGTTGATACTGAGAAATCGGCGGCGGCGAGCGTACCTAAGTGCTGGGCATATGGCGCTTTGCGCCGTTCCGCAATAACATACGTTCCCTCTTTTCATCGGAGCTGGCGGGCTGATCTACTCATCGTCCACCACAACTCGTACATCCACATCCCACCGGTACGCGTGTATGAAAAAAAGAACGCTCTTCGTGCTGACGAGCCTCTTCCTCGTTGCCGCACAGGTGTTCGCGCAGCAACAGTCAGTCACGGGGAAGGTCACGAGTGAGCAAGGCGCCCCGTTGTCCGGCGTCACAGTCAGAGTAAAAGGGACAACCATAGGAGCCATCACCAACGATCAAGGCAATTTCACCATCCGCGCCGAGCCCGGGCAAACACTCCAGTTCAGAACTCTCGGCAGGGCGCCGCAAGAACGGGTGATCGGCAGCGATGGTGTCGTGAACATCGCGTTGCAAGCCGTCGCGACAAACCTTGATGCCGTCGTCGTCACCGCGCTCGGTCAGAGTACCACGCAGCGTGCACTCGGAACGGCGCAGCAGACCGTACGCGGGTCGGACATCGCCGAAGCGCAACGCGAGAACTTCGTGAACTCGCTGCAGGGGAGAGTCGCCGGCGTCAACGTTACCAGCAGCTCCGGCGTTCCCGGCGCTTCGTCTTCGATAACCATCAGAGGCATCAGCTCGATCAGCAGCAGTAACCAGCCGCTGATGATTCTCGATGGGTTGCCGATGGACAACCGTACGCTCAGCACCGGCGTGCTCGCTTCGGACAACAACGCGACCAGCGCATTCAGCAACAGAAGCGTCGACTTTACCAACCGCGCGGCAGATTTGAATCCCGAGGACATCGAAAGCATCACCGTGCTCAAGGGACCCGAGGCGGCGGCTCTCTACGGAATCGACGCTGCGAGTGGAGCAATCGTCATTACCACCAAGCGCGGCAGAGTAGGCGGTGGTTTCCAGTACAGCAACAGCCTCCGGTTCGAGAGCACCAGAGCCAAACCCGAGCTGCAGAAGATCTGGGGTCCGAGTGGAGTGCTCACGAGCCCCTTCGCGGCGACGAACTCATTCGCGTATTTCGGCGCTCCCTACGCGCCCGGCACGAAATTCTACGACAACATCGACGGCTTCCTGAGAACGGGGAAGGCTGCGACTCACAACCTGTCGTTCAGCGGCGCGACAGCGGACGACAGGATCAATTACCGTCTCGCCACGTCCTTCGACAGGCAGGAAGGCGTCGTACCGAGCTCTGATTACAATCGCGTCAACGTGACGGGTGCTTCGCAGGCGCAGATCAATTCGTGGCTCAACACCGATCTGTCGATGGCGTACACCACCTCGACCAACAATCAGGTCTACAAGGGCGAGATCGGTCCACTAATGGGCCTGATGACGTGGCCGCAGACTGACGACGCCAAGAACTTCCTCACCGCAGCGGGCACGCGGCGGAAGCTCGTCGCCAACCTTGCCGCGTCGACGGAAGTCGACAACCCGTACTTCAACGTCGCCAAGAATCAGATCAACTCGAAGAACAACCGCATCATCACCAACGTCGGCATCACGCTTACCCCCGTATCGTGGGGCAATCTGAAGTCGAACATCGGCACCGATGCCTACACTAATTCGAATCTCATTCTGCGAAATCCGGAGAGCGTCGTCGGCGCTCAGTTCAACGGTCTGCTCGACCTGGCCGACCTGATTCAGCGCAACACCAGCGTCCAGACTCTGCTGAACTTCAACGAGCGCCAGTTGACCAGCAGCCTCGGCGTCAGCGGATTGATCGGCAACTCCATCTCCGACTATAAAGCAACAACGGATGCAGCGACCGGACGCGATTTCCTGGACCCGAATTTCGTTTCGATCAACAACACGAACCTCCGAACAAGCAAGACCACGATCGAGCAGCGACGCCTTGTTGGCGCCTTCGCACAGGCGTCATTCAATTTCAAGAATTATTGGTATCTGAACGCGACGGGTCGTAACGACTGGACGTCGACGATTCCAAAGGCCCGCAACTCGTTCTTCTATCCTTCATTCTCGTCCAGCTTTGTTTTCTCGGACGCGTTCCCCAGCGTTCGTCGATTCATGACCGGCAAGCTGAGAGCTGCCGTGGCGTCTGTCGGCAAGGACGCCAGGCCGTACGCGTTCCGCCCGGCGCTGCAATACAAGACGACCTCGTACGGCGGATACGGTTACGACTTCTGGGGTCCGAACCTCGATCTCAAGCCTGAGTTCAAGAGATCGCGTGAGTTCGGCGCCGAACTGAGCTTCCTCAACAACCGCCTCGGTCTCGACGCAACCGTGTACCGTTCGCAGACCCTCGACCAGATCGTCAACGACATTCGAGGCAGCTACGCGACCGGGTACATTCTGTTCAACCTGAACGGCGCTGCGACCAGAAATAAGGGAGTAGAGCTCACCCTCCGCGGAACGCCGATTCAAACCAGCAATTTCTCGTGGGATTTTCAGGCGAACTACGATCATGCGCGCGGCATGGTAGTGTCCCTGCCGCACGACCTGCCTGAGTCTTACGTCTCCGACACCTGGCTGTATGGCAACGTCCGCAACGGAACGATGCCTGGCATGTCGACGATGTCGCTGACGGGTTTGTTCTACCTCAGGAATAACAACGGCGACCTGCTGATCGATCCAACCTCCGGACTCCCGGTTCGTTCCACTTCATTCATCGACAACGGATACGATCGTCAGCCCAAGTACACGATCGGCCTCACCAACACGTTCAGGCGCAATAATCTCTCTCTGGACTTCCTCCTCGATATGCGGAGAGGCGGCGACATCTTCAACGCCACCGAGCACTACCTGACGGCGAGAGGTCTCAGCACCGAGACACTCGATCGTGATGTGCCGCGAGTGATCAAGGGTGTGTTGAGGGATGGCAAGGAAAACACTCCGAACCCGACACCCAACAACATCGTCATCGTGCCCAGCGCGCAGACGGATTACTACCGCTTGATCAGCGAAGAGCTCTTCATCGAGAAAAACATCAACTGGCTGCGGCTGAGAGACATTCAGTTGAGTTACATCCTGCCCACCGGTTTCCTCGGGACGCGGAGCGCCAGCGTCTTCGTGAAGGGCACTGACCTGGCGCTATGGACCAATTACAAGGGGCTCGACCCAGTGGTTAACGGCAACAGCGCCGCGGTCGGCGGTTCAGGCGGGGCTGGTATCGATTTCGGCAACTTCCCGCTTCCGCGTGGAGTGAATTTCGGCGTCAGGATGGGATTCTAACCATGAAGCTTCGCACAATTCTCCTCGTATGCGCCGCGACTCTTACCGGCGCCTGCAGCGACTATCTCGACGTAAACACAAACCCTAACGGCCCGCAGACAGTAACGGCGAATCTGTATCTCCCGCCGATGCTGCACTGGCTGGCGACCTCTCCCCAGTTCGATGGCCGTTTCGTCGGCCGCTACGCCCAGGAGTGGTATCTGGCGCGTAACCAGACGGTGGTGAGTACCTGGGACAGGATGGGGTACGATCCATCGAGCGACAACGGCGGCCAGCAATGGCGCGACGTTTACTGGACGTTCGGGCAGAACCTGATCGACATGAACAACAAAGCCGAGGCCGAGCAGCGCTGGGATCTGCTGGGTGTCGGAATGATCCTGAAAGCGTGGGGTTGGCAGGTTCTCACCGATCTGCACGGCGAGATCATCATCAAGGAAGCGATCGATCAAACGAGAACTTCCTTCGATTACGATCCGCAGGACTACGCCTACGCCGAGGTGAAGCGCCTGCTCGACAGCGCGGTCGTGCTGCTGCAGAGGACCGATGGCGCCGTCGATCAGGTCTACCTCGGCAAAGGCGACAAGATCTACAACGGTGATCGAACGAAATGGCTGAAGTTTGCATACGGATTGCGAGCGCTCAGTCTCAATCACTTCAGCAACAAGTCGGCATACAATCCCGCAGCGGTAATTGCCGATGTCGATCGCTCATTCGCCAGCAACGCCGACGATGCGCTGTTGCCTTATCCGGCGCTCAGCACCGACAACGCCGACCGCAATTTCTGGGGGCCCACCAGAGACAACATCACGAACTACCGACAGACGCTGTTCATCCTCAACCTGATGAACGGCAATCAGTTCGGCGGCACCGACGACCCACGGCGGACGCGAATGCTCTCTCCGTCACCGGACGGGGTCTACCGCGGCCTCGATCCGAACGTCGTCGCGTTCGGGGCGCTAACCACCGCCCAGCAGCCAAACAATTTCTATGGTTATGCGGGCGCCACGGGTGCCGGCCTGCCGAGCAGGTATCTCTTCGCCGACAAATCGAAGATGCCGGTGATGACGTACTCGCAGCTGCAGTTCATCAAGGCTGAAGCCGCGCTCAGAGCGGGAAATCAAGCGACCGCGCTGGCTGCTTACACGAATGCTATCTCGTCGCACATAGACTTCGTCAACGCGCGCAATCTCGATGATAACCAGGCAGTGACGCAGATCTCGGCCGCGGAGAAAGCAGCTTTCCTCGCCTCGCCGAACATCATACCGCCGGTGTTGACCTTGTCTCATATCATGTCCCAGAAGTTCATTGCTCAGTGGGCGTGGGGTCACAACGAGATCTGGATGGATATGCGCCGTTATCACTACACGGACGTCGACCCGGTGAGCTTAACGCAGGTGTTCCGAGGTTTTGCGCCGCCGTCGAATCTCTATCCCGACAACAGCGGCAAGCTCGTGCAGCGGATCAGGCCGAGATTCAACTCCGAGTATGTGTGGAACAGGGCGGGCCTGGATGTAATTGGTGGACTCGCCACCGATTACCACACCAAGCCGTTGTGGATCACTCAACCGTAACCCGACAATGACCAGATATACATCAATAGCGGCGCTGCTCTTCGCGAGCCTGTTGGCCGCCTGCGGGGATAAGGAAGTTCAAAGCCTCACGGGGGTCGAGCCGCAGGCACGCGTCAGATTCTTCAACTTCGGCGTCAACGCGCCGAGCGTGAATTTCTACGCGAACGAAACGAAAATGACGGCGACTACATCCACGACCGGGACGGAGGCTACTACCGGCGTGAGCTTTGGCGGCGTGGGTGCCGGTGGAGCGTACTCATCGCTGGCGCCCGGGCAATACACGCTCGCGGGTAAAATCGCTGCAACAACCGATAAGGATCTTGCCGTATCGTCGATCAGTACCACGGTCGAGGATGGCAAGTACTACTCGTACTACATCAGCGGGTTCTACAACTCAACCGCGAAAACCGTCGACGGGTTTGTTGTCGAAGACAACTTTGCGGTTCAACAGGACAGCACTGTCACGACGGTGAGGTTTGTCCACGCGATCTCAAACGCGAATCCGATGACGTTGTACGCCAAGAACACGGTGTCGGGGGTTGAGACCGCCATCGGAGCTGAAGTCGCTTACAAAGGAGCCGGCGCTTTCGTGACGCTACCTTCCGGAGCCTACGATTTGAGTACGCGCTACACGGGTTCGAGCACCAACGCCATCACCAGAACCGGTGTGTCGTTCAACGGTCGAAAGGTCTACACGATAACAGCGCGAGGCGACATTACCGTCGCGCCGACAACGACAGGGTGCGCAGCTGCCAACCGAACGTGTCTCGATAATACGGCGAACAGGTAAGCCGAACAGACAGCAAAACCCCCGGCCAGCGCCGGGGGTTTTGTTTTTTCGCCACAGGGAGTAAAGCGCCCGATCGCGGGGCCAAGTGCCCTCGCCGTATCCAAGCTCTGCTGTTGTTCGTCAGACTCGCAAGGATCACCAACCGTGCGTTAGTCAACGCTGGTGGATCCGCCCGTGTGTGTCCGGGCGCGCTACACGCGTCACTGTGAGGTAAAAAATGTTCGATTCGTTCGCGCAACTATTCCCCGCGCAGTGGCAGGGCGCGGTACTTCTGCTCACTGCGCCTTTCAGCTGGTTTGCTCACTGGCAACCCGCGCTCCTCTCGGCGCTAGTCAACGGACAGGCAGGCACGCGTCTGTTCTCGTGGGTCGTGCTACTCGTACCGGTGCTCGTATGGATGGCCGGCGCGTGGTGCACTGCGGCCTCGTTGTATACGCTGCCGTTCCGTTCTGGTCGAGGCCATTTCCTGTCCGCGCTGCTCATGACCTGGT
Source organism: Gemmatimonadaceae bacterium (assembly GCA_036377095.1). Lineage (GTDB taxonomy): Bacteria > Gemmatimonadota > Gemmatimonadetes > Gemmatimonadales > Gemmatimonadaceae > UBA4720. Next base: position 13,569 of record DASUZC010000105.1, on the reverse strand, counting down.
GGGATGCTGGTCGCTGCATCTGGCTGTTCTGGGCCGGGATGCTCCGCGTCGGCGTCGCACTCGTTGGATGGATTATCGGCTCGGTGCGTTTCGCTCTGCTGATGATCAAGAACATCCTGCTCGGTATCGTGCGCTCGCCTCTGACACTGCTTGATGGTGCGTCACGCAGCTACTTCCAGCCGGGTGTACCGTGGATCGCATTCATCGTTCTTACCATCTGGTGCGCGATCGAAGCGACTGTCTTCACGTTTACACTGCAGCCGACGCTCAATGAAGTATTCGGCAGCCTGACCGGATTCGATCCGAATCCGCGCGTCATGGCGCCGCTGCTGTGGATGTTCCTTGTCCTATTGGTGGCGGGAAGCTTCGCCTGCGTGCAGGTCGTAACCGACGCAATCAAGGCGAAGAAGATTGGAACCATCGTTCAAATGCTGGTCGTCGAAAGCGCGGTAATGTTTTTCGAAGTCATCTTCCTTTACCGCGAGCTGATCGACGCCATCACGCCGTGGATCGCCCAGCAGTCGGGCGACTCGGTGCACCTTGGCCTTGGCGCGACGCTGGCGCTGGCCTCTTTCGGCTGGCTGGGCGTACGCGGTATGTCGTGGTTCCTGTTCGGGCGCTTCGGGACGCCGGCGTTGATCGCCGTTCTTTCCCGTCAGGCGGTCGAGCATGAAGGTCCGGCTCGCGTGGAGAAAGCCACCCCGCAGCCAGGCCTATGGCGTGAGCCGGTTAATGCTCTAAAAGCGGAGACCGCGTGGTTCCACGAGGAAGCGAAGCGCATGTTCGAGCTGCTGACGCTTCCCGTGCTGCAGCTGTTCGCCTCGGCAATCAACTTCGCCGTGATAATCGTGCAGGGGCGGCCGCACTTCGTGCTCCCGTTCACGTCTCTCGATGACATTCTGGCGGCAACGCCAGCCTTTGGTCACCGCTCGGCGGACGACAAGGGCAGAAAGCGCACACCGATGGATCCAATGCCGAGGATAGCCTGATGAGCAACCTTCGCATCGTTAAGGTCGTAACCGGTGCCGCTTTCGCGGGCATGCTGGCGCTGGCCGCGCTCGGCTGCTCCGAGGCGGGGGGCGGCAGTCCGCGTGTCGCACGCTCGACGCTCGTTCTCGCAATCGATGTCAGCGGCTCGTTCCGCGGTAAGCACGGCTACGAGAGCGCAGTGGACTTCGCCGCAAATTATCTGTACGCCCACCTTCATGGTCTGGGCGGCCTCAAGGAGCCGACGGCGGTATTCGTTGGCTCATTCGGAGGCGAGAAGCCCGGCGAGACGAAATCGTTTCAGCCGATCATGACCTTTGAGAAGATGTCGGTCGCACAGATCGCCGCGTACCTGAGAAAGGAATATCCGCCACGCGACGGCCTCACCGACTTCAACCCCTTCTTCGAGCGCGTATCGACGCTGGTGAAGCGCCAGAATCTGGTGCTATCTCCGATCAACGTCGTCATGCTGACCGACGGCATTCCTGATACGCCGGCCCAGAAGAACGACAGTCTGAGCAAGTACAAGAAGATCAGCGTCGGTGGCCTCGAGTACCTCTCGAAGAACACCACATTGCGCCTTCTCTATCCGCGTCCGACGGTTGCGGTTCACTGGGAAAAGATGGTTCCGCGTCGTCGAGTGAGAATCTGGACGGTCGATGACGAGGTGATGGCTACCTGGCGCTCGCACTACCGCGAGGGCAAAGCTCCTGAGCAGCAAGCCGAGCTCTGGAAGTGGATCAACGACAACGTCGACTTCAGGGTGCGGAGCGCAGGAGTCCTATAAGGTTTCCCACTTGGCGGTGGGGGAAAAGGGCGGTTCGCTCACTGAGCGGCCGCCCTTCTCTTTGCTGGTAACTCGAACCTACTGCACGAGCTTCTGCAGATCACGCCACTTGATGAGAATGACGTGGTTGTCCTGCAATTTCTTCTTGAACTCGGGACTGTTCATCACCTCGTAATCGCGCTGCCGCCACGCCGCGCCATACGGCTCGTGATTGACAGTCACTGCCTGAAGTTCTGCATCGTCGTGACCGAGGTGCACTATGAGCTCGGTGAGTCCGGGCTTCAGGCTGTCGACGGCGGCGAGATAGAACTCCTTCCACTTATCGCGTGGTACCTGGCCACCGGCGATTACTACTGCATCCAGCGGGACATCTTTGGGGGTCAACGGCGCTGGACTGTTTGCAAAGCTGGCGCCCTTTACCGCCAGGAACGGCAAGTGATACTCGCGCGCAACCTTCGTGTAGACGTTGAACAGCTCCGGTTTGGTGAATAGCGCGCCCATGTGGCTGTCGAGGTGTGTCGGCTTGATGCCAAGCGCCAGAGCGCGCTGGACCTGCGCCCGCAGCTCTCTTTCGACTTCCTCCGGCTTCGCGCGCTGCGCAACAATCGCCTCGTCATTGGGCAAGGTGCCGTCAGGATCGTACAGGCTGGGGACCTTGTCCGTCGGTGCGAGCCCCTGCCAGCGGTAGGTCTGCCACTCGCTGGTAAGTGTGAGGTGCAGGCCGAGGTCGGCATCCGGGTGTGCTTTCGCGTACGCTGCAACTTCGGTCACCCAGGGCGTCGGCATCATGATGCTGGCTGATGTAATCGCACCCTTATCGAGCGCGTCGAAGCTGGCGGCATCGGCGGAGTGCGAAAAGCCCAGATCGTCGGCGTGGATGATCAGCAGCTTTGCGTCGCGCGGATAGCCGAGTCGCTCGGCGACGGTTTTGTCCTGCGCGGAAAGCGTGTAAGCAAAGAGTAAGGATGCGACGCACAGTGTAACCGGCCTGAGCATTGGCAGACTCTGAAAAAGGGAGAGAATATTATAGCGATAGGCGTTCACGCCCGTCGCTATCAACTGCCGTCGCGCGCTCGAATCGAGCTCGGGTGATCTCGTAGACCACTGATTCCCGGCCGTTCGCCATCCTCGTCCCGCGCTCGACGCCACCGATCTTCTCGACCGCTCGGCGCGAGCGGAGGTTTTGTGGCCCAACCAGGAACACCACGCGATCCACGAACTGAAATGCGTGCTCCAACATCAGGCGCTTCATCTCGCCGTTGTAGCGGCCGCCCCAGTGCGAGCGCGCGAGGAATGTCCAGCCGATTTCGATTTCACTGCGACCCGGGTCGTAGCCGAAGTAGCGACTGCTTCCGATGACCTGGCCGGTGCCGCGATCGATCACCATGAAAGCACCGCCTGATTCCATTGCTTCACGAAAGAATCTTGAGAAGACATCTCGCTCATAGCGATTGCGCTCGGGGTGCTGTTCCCAGATCAATGGGTCGCTGGCGACCGCGTAGAGAGCGTCGAAATCTTCGGCGCGCAGCGGTCTCAGCTCGAGAAGAGTTCCCTGAAGGGTGGGTTGGAGCTCGAAGGGCACGTCATGAGTCTAACGCGGCGTCCGCCGGATTTCGAAGCCTCTAACCAATTTGATCGAGAGCCGACAGTTTTAGCGCACGTTGGTTAGGGAGAGTAGTGAGCTCGCATTCGCCTTCTGGATCGATTTCGGACTCAATGACAACACCCGCTGAACCAACCAGACAGTCGGGATGGTGGACGAGGGCGTTCGTCTATGGCGCCATCTATCTTGCGATTGGGCTTGTATTCGCGGCTCTAGCCGGCCACGCCGCTGCGCCGGGCCGGCAGGCCTGGCGCGTTGCCGCCTACATAATCAGTGCAATCGCGTTCGGCACCCACATCCAGTTCGAGCGCGTGAGCGCCGGCAAATCGATTTTTGGCGCGGCTCTCCACGCGGCATTCGCCGTTGCTGTTGGCGCCTGCGGACTGGCGGTGATGGCGAACATCCACGCATATAACGCTGGTGTTCTACGGTCGCGATTGCTGCGCGCGTCAATCATTTTGTGGCCCTTGATCACGGCGATTCCAGCTTTTCTGGTTGGACTCGCCGCCGCGACATTGATGCGGCCGCGTGGGGGAACCGCATGATGCGTTTAGCTGCTCTGTGCCTTGTCGCGGCTTGCTGCGCAGGGCCGTCGACCCTGCTGGCTCAGTCGCCGATTGGTGTGTTTGACGGACAGGCCGATGTCGGCCGCACCCGACATCCGGGGAGCGCGTCGTACGATCGCCAACTTCAGCGCTACCAGGTCACCGGATCCGGCCAGAACATGTGGGGCAATCGTGACGACTTTCACTTCGTCTGGAAGCGCCTGACAGGAAACTTCATCCTGTCGACTCGTGCACGTTTCATCGGCAGAGGGGTGGAAGCGCACCGTAAGATCGGCTGGACGATTCGGCCTGCCCTCGATGGCGGTAGTCCACACGTAACAGCAGCATTGCATGGTGACGGATTGATGTCGCTCCAGTTCCGCCGCACTGCCGGCGACACCACCGGGGAGATCAAGTCTGCCGATAGCCTTCCCGACGCGGATGCGGTGATACAGCTGGAGCGACGCGACGGTGTGTACATCATGTCAGTCGCGCAGTTTGGCGACACACTCGTCACCACTCAGCTCTCGGATGTGTCGCTGCCCGACACGGTGTACGTCGGCCTGTTCGTATGCGCCCACAACGACGCCGTCGTCGAGCGTGGCGAGTTCAGCAACGTTCGGATCACCATCCCACCCAGGCCGGGCTACGTCGCTTACCGCGACTACATCGGTAGTAATCTCGAGATACTCGACCTTGCTACAGGGAATGCGACAATTGTCCACCGGTATCACGGCTCTTTTCAGGCGCCAAACTGGACGCTGGACGGCAAGGCGCTGATTTACGCGCAAGAAGGAAAGCTTTACCGCTTCGAGCTGGCTGCGCGCAAGCCTGCGGTCATCAACACCGATTTCGCGACCCGCAATAACAACGACCATGTGTTGTCTTTCGACGGAAAGATGCTCGCGATCAGCAATCATTCGCCTGCCGACAGCAATGTCTCGATCGTTTACACCGTGCCGACGACAGGTGGCGTTCCCAAACGCGTTACAGCGAAAGGACCATCCTACTTGCATGGTTGGTCGCCCGACGGTCGGTGGCTGGTCTACGTCGGCGAGCGCAACGACGAGTTCGATATCTACAAGATCCCCGTCGGCGGCGGAGAGGAAATCAAGCTCACCTCGGCGCGTGGTCTCGACGACGGTCCGGAATACACTCCTGACGGCAATTACATCTACTTCAACTCTGCGCGCACGGGACGAATGCAGATCTGGCGCATGCGTCCTGACGGCAGTGACCAGCAGCAAATCACCAACGACAATTTCAACAACTGGTTCCCGCACATCTCGCCCGACGGCAAGCGAGTGGTCTTCATCTCCTTCCCGCTCGATGTTCCCGCCGATGACCACCCCTTCTACAAGCACGTAATGATTCGGCTGATGCCGATCGGCGGCGGTCCGACGAAAGTGATCGCTTATGTGTACGGCGGGCAGGGGACTATCAACGTGCCGTCGTGGTCGCCTGACGGAAAGCGCCTCGCCTTCGTCAGCAACTCTACAATGCCTTGATGTTCTCGCTGCGAGCGAAGTGAGCTCGGCGGCCGTTTTCGTTTGCAAGGCGATCCTGTTCGACCTGGACGGCGTGCTGGTGGATTCCGCTGAGTGCGTCGAGCGAACGTGGCGGACGTGGTCAGCTCGTCACGGCTTGAATGCAGATGACGTGATCGCAGTGGCGCACGGACGGAGAACGATCGAGACCGTGCGCACTGTCGCGCCGCACCTCGATGTTCTGGCTGAAGTCATAGCGCTCGAGGCAAACGAAGCGATGACGACGGAAGGCGTCTACGAAATCACTGGAGCTCGTGAGCTGATTGCGAGGCTGCCGGCCGATCGGTGGGCGGTGGTCACCTCGGGAACGCGTATCATCGCCGAGTTCCGGTTGAAGCTGGTTGGCATTCCAATTCCTCCCGTGATGATCTGCGCCGATGAGATCTCGCACGGAAAGCCGCATCCCGAGGGTTATCTGACAGCGGCAGCCAAGTTGGGCAGAGCGCCAGGGGAGTGTATCGTGATCGAGGATACACCGGCTGGTGTCGAGGCGGCACACGCGGCTGGGGTGCGGGTCATCGCAATCGAAACCACTTATCCTCGCCCACAGCTGACTACTGCGGACGCCGTCGTGCGGAGACTCACCGATCTCGATGCAACATGGGATGGAAGCGTCATTCGCATCGAGGCGAAATAATTCCCGCCGCGTCTTCTCGAGCCCGCAACTCGTTGCGGAGCGAGCCGACTTTCCGTATCTCAGTCCGATGCGACCGTATCGGTTGACACTCGCCGCGGCATGTCTGGCGGTTACCGCGCTGGCCAAGGTGATTTCAGCGCAGCAACCCGCGACCAATCCGCCTCCGGATGAACGATTCAAGGTCGACATACTCGTCATTGCACCCCACCCCGATGACGAAACCACCATCGCGGGATATCTGGCGAAGGCAGTTCTTGACGAGCATCGCCGGGTTGCCGTCGTCGTCACCACTCGTGGCGATGCGGGGAGCAATCTGGTCGGCTACGAATCGGCACGCGCGCTGGGGGAAATTCGCGAGATAGAGACGCGGCAGGCGCTGGCGTCAATCGGCATCACGCACGTGTTCTTTCTGCGAATGCCGGATACGCCCGGCCTCGATCTCGCTGACGTGCTTCGCTCACTGGAGACGGCGAACCATGGTGCCGCGTTGGCTGACGCTGTTCGCTTCATACGCCTCACGCGACCGGAGGTCGTAATAACGATGCTGCCAGCGACTGTCTCCGGCGAAAATCACGAGGACCATCAGGCATCGGGCGTCATTGCGACAGAGGCGTTCGATTTGGCGGGAGATCCCACTGCGTTTCCGGAGCAAGTGGCGATGCCGGAGGATCGTCTGTGGTACGGCAACCTGATGGAAGGGTTGCGCCCATGGCAGCCGAAGAAACTCTATTACTACACTGACGCAACGCATTTCGAGTTCATGAAAGGGAAGGGCCCGGAGTATTCGATGACGGAGGTTTCCCCTTCGCAGCACGTTTCCTATGCGCGTCTGGTGGCGAAGGAGCTGTCCTTCCATCGCACTCAGTACGGTGACGAGCCGGCGAAAGCACTGGCTTCCAACAATCTCAAGGATTTCGAGCAGCCACTGCCTTTCGTATTGGCGAAGTCATTGGTCGGTGGCTCAGCCACTGGCGACATCATGGACGGTGTTGGCGCGCGGCCGATCCCATTCGCGCGCGTGAGGGGATACACCGCCGAGTCCTTACCGCCGCTCTCGATCGAGCTGGGCCAGGGCTGGGCATTCTACAAGCGATTCTATCCGGCGCATAATCTGGACGTGATGAACGCGCTGCTGGCGCCTGAGCTGGGGGCCGGCAGTGGCCAGCATTTTTCAGTGGTGCTGCTGTTTCGCAACGCGACCGATGCTCCGGTTACGTTTCATCTGCGAGCGCAGCTACCACCGGGGTGGTCTATCGACAGCACTTCGGCCCAGCACGGACACCCCTGGCCGATGACGACGTTCACCGCCAGCCCGAACAACGACTATCCGGTTCGGGTTCGTCTCGTAGCCCCTGTGCTGGCCAAACCCGAGTGGCAAACCATAACGTGGATGGCTGCCGCCGACGCGCGGCAGCTTGGCCCAGTTACGCTGCGGGTGCGCGTTGGGGGTCAGTGAAAGAGTGAAGTCGGCAGCGACTGTTCGGGCTGCCGATTGTCTCGCGCTGTTTGCTTTCAGCGCAGCCGTAGCTTACGGGGGCGGAGATTACATAATTAGTGCGGACGGTGCGGGGAGCGGGGTTCATGTGGAGACCTCACTACCGACAAACGGCACGGCTGATGGGAACCCGGTTTGGTCGCCCGGGGGCGACCAGCTCGCGTTTTCCAGCAATCGTGAGAGCGACTTGCAGCACTCCACATGGCACATTTACACAGTCGCTGTGACCGGCGGCACGCCGACGAAGATCAGCAGCGGCGATCAAGGCTGGGCTCCGTCTGCGTGGGGAATGGTCCGATAGCGACACACTTTTTGCTCCCTCCCAATCGCGAGGCACATGAGCGCACCTGAATCGCAGTCTGCGACCGCTTCAGCGGACCATCCACATCTACACCGCCGCTTCAATCTTCTGAGCGCGACCGCGCTCAACATGACCAACATGATGGGCGCGGGTCCGTTTATTACCATCCCGCTGCTCATGTCCGCGCTCGGCGGACCACAGGCGATGCTCGGCTGGATCGTCGCGCTGGTAATCGTTATCTGCGACGGCATGGTGTGGAGCGAGCTCGGTGCGGCGATGCCCGGCTCGGGAGGATCGTTCAACTATCTGCGCGAAGCGTTCGGTCCGGCGCGGCTGGGACGCCTGATGGGATTTCTGTTCGTCTGGCAGTTCGTGCTGAGCGGGCCGCTGGAGATCGCGTCGGGCTACATCGGCTTCGCGCAGTACGCGCAGTTTTTGTGGACAGGACTGACGCGCCCATGGGTGATCGTGCTGGTGACGGTCGTCGGCTTGATCAACATCGCCCTGCTGTACCGGCGCATTCAGTCGATTGCCAAGATCACCATCTCCCTCTGGATCGGAACCCTTGTCACGGTTTTGGCCGTGATTCTAACCGGCGCAACGCACTTCAACCCGGCCCTCGCATTCGATTTTCCTCCCGGCGCGTTCAACTTCTCGCTCGGATTCTTCCTCGGCCTCGGCGCCGCCACACGCATTGGCATCTACGACTACCTCGGCTACTACGACGTCTGCTACATCGGCGATGAAGTGGAGAATCCGGGTCGGGTGATTCCGCGTTCGATTCTCATCAGCACGATTGCTGTCGCTCTCATCTACATCGGCATCAACTTCTCGATCATCGGCGTGGTGCCGTGGCGAGAGTTCGTGCCGGCGGATCAACACCCGGAGTCGAACTTCATCGTATCCGTGTTCATGGAGAAGATCTTCGGTCATGGCGTAGCAACGGTCTTCACGCTGCTCGTTCTGTGGACGGCTTTTGGTTCCGTCTTCGCTCTGCTGCTGGGATATTCACGGATTCCGTTTGCGGCAGCGCAGAGTGGATATTTCTTCCGGGTGTTCGGTCGACTGCACCCGACCAAGGATTTCCCGTACGTCTCGCTGCTCGTACTTGGACTTCTGTCGATCATCGCCGGGTTTTTCTCTCTGGGGACGGTGATCGATGCGCTGATCGTGACGCGAATCCTGGTGCAATTCATGGGTCAGATCGTGGGTTTGATCCTGCTGCGCAAGAACAGACCGGACATGCCGCGTCCGTATCGCATGTGGCTGTATCCGGTACCGGCGCTGATCGCATTGCTTGGCTGGATCTTCGTGTTCGCTACGACACAGTTCAGAGTGATTCTATTCGGTATCGCTGTATTGGGCTTAGGCGTGCTGGCTTTTCTCCTGTGGTCGTGGAACACCAAGCGGTGGCCATTTGGTCTCGCGGAGGCAGCGGCGTGAAAAAACTGCTCTACGTTCCCATCTGGGCCGTCAGGATACTGGTTGGCGTTTCGCTCGTCGGGCAGACGGCGCTTGCACAGGCTGCACCGGCTGCTGCGGCCGCCCGTTCGTCGCTCACCGATCGGCAGGCGATCGACAGCGGGCGTGCGATACTCCTCGCTGGAATGCGTCAATCGGGAATTCCCGGCTCGTCTGTCACCGTTTTGCGCAACGGAAGACAAATCTGGAGCGAAGGGCTTGGCTTGGCCGACGTCGAGAACAAAGTACCGGTGACGACACTTACCAAATTCAGAATCGGCAGCGTGTCGAAGCCGATCGCTGCGGTGGCGATGGCGGCGCTTGTCCAGGATGGAAAGCTCGACCTCGATGCTCCAATTCAGAGATACGTGCCGAGCTTTCCCGCGAAGGCTTATCCGATCACGGCCAGGCAGCTGGCTGGGCATCTCGCCGGCATTCGTCATTACAGAGGTGACGAGTTCCTGAGCAAGCGTCACTATGCGAACGTGACGGCGCCGCTCGATATCTTCAAAAACGACAGCCTGCTGTTCCGTCCCGGTGACAAATACTCCTATTCCACCTATGGATTTGTGCTGCTAAGCGCGGTTATCGAGGGAGCTGCCGGTCAGCCGTTCCTCGCTTACGTTCAGCGTCGAGTTTTCGATCCGATTGGAATGCGGAACACGACCGCGGAATTCCCCGATTCAATCATCATGAACAGGGCGCGATTCTATACACGGTCAGATTCGGTGAGTCCGGTGATAAATGCGCCGTGGGTTGACAACAGTAACAAGTGGGCGGGCGGTGGTTTCGTGTCGACGACTCAGGATCTGGCGCGCTTCGGCCAGGCAATGCTCGACGCCACCGTGTTGAAGCGGGCGACGATCGATGCGCTGTGGACTTCGCAACGCACCAGCGACGGAAAGCCAACCGGCTACGGAATGGGTTGGGGAGTCAACACCGATTCTACGGGTCGCCGCTCTGCGTCGCACAGTGGCGGCTCGGTTGGTGGAACTGCGCTGCTCGTGGTGTATCCAAAGGAGCAAATGGTATTTGCGTTCCTGTTCAACGGTGATGGACGCCAGCCCGCGCTACGGCGCGTGATGGATCTGTTTCTTCACTAACATCGGCATCTAACGGAGGAAGGTTGTGAAGCGGATTTCGCGATGCGCACTCTTGTCGGCGATCGTCAGTGTGTTGGTCGGTGGCGCGCTCAGCGCCCAGGAACAGCTCCCTCTGCACACCGGCTGGTTGATTCAGTCATCGGCAAAGGTTGGGGTAGATGGCGCGGCGATATCGTCGACCTCGTACCATCCAGTCGAGTGGTACTCCGCAACCGTGCCGTCGACGGTTGTTGGCGCACTCGTTGAAGCCGGCCTCTACAAGGATCCGTTCTTCGGGATGAACCTGCGCGACATTCCGGGAACGACGTTTAAGATCGGAGCGAACTTCGTGCATACGGCGATGGATCCGAGCAGCCCGTATGCTGTGCCGTGGTGGTATCGAACGACCTTCCGCGTGCCAGCATCGATGCGCGGCAAACGCGTGCGACTAAACTTCGACGGCATCAACTATCGCGCGAACGTCTGGCTCAACGGCAAGCGAATCGCCGATTCATCTGCTGTCGCCGGTACCTATCGTCGTTACGAGCTCGATGTAACCGACGCTGTGAATCGAAGCGGGGAAAACGCGTTGGCTGTCGAAGTCTTCGCTCCTGACACGCCAGATCTGCAGACGACTTGGGTGGACTGGAATCCGTCGCCGCCCGACAAGGACATGGGGATCTGGCAGCCAGCCTATCTCGCGTCGAGTGGTGACGTCGTGATTCGCTATCCGGCTGTTGTCAGCCACGTGGATACCGCGTCACTCAAATCCGCCGATCTCACCGTCGTCACTAATCTGCGCAACCTCAGATCGCAGCCGGTGAGCGGAACGCTGCGCGGCAACATTGGCAATGTGTCGTTCAGCAAAGCAGTAACGATCGCCGCGAACGACAGTGCGCTCGTGCAAGTCACGCCTCAGGATGCGCCGCAGCTTCATTTCAGCAACGCGCGTCTGTGGTGGCCATTGGAGCTGGGAAGTCCCGAGCTATACACGCTCAACATCGAGTTCGTCGCCAACGGACGCATATCGGATCGACACAACCTTCGCTTCGGGATCCGCGAAGTCACGTCTGAAACGACGCCTAAGGGCGGAAGACTGTTCCGCGTGAATGGGAAACGCATTCTCATCCGCGGTGGCGGCTGGGCGCCTGACATGTTCTTCCGCCCGCAACCGGAGCGGCAGGATGCGCAGCTGAAATACGCACTCGACATGCACCTCAACACGCTTCGTCTCGAGGGCAACTACGAGAACGACCGCTTTTTCCACCAGACCGACAGTCTCGGCATTCTTGTCATGACTGGTTGGGTTTGCTGTAGTCCCTGGGAAGAGTGGCCGAAGTGGGGACCAGAGCAGATGCAGATCGCCGGCGCATCACTCCGCGACCAAATCCGCCGTCTGCGCGGTCACCCGAGTGTATTCACTTGGCTCAATGGCAGCGACAATCCACCACCGGCAAACGTCGAGCAGATGTACCTGAACATCGAGCGCGATGAGCTGTGGCCGAACCCGACCGTTTCCTCGGCGAGTGCCAAGCCGGCGCAGTTCTCCGGCGCCAGCGGCGTGAAGATGACTGGTCCGTACGATTGGGTACCGCCGGGCTACTGGATGCAGGACAGCACGCACGGCGGCGCGTGGGCATACAACACCGAGACGAGTCCGGGTGCAGCCGTGCCGCCAATCGAAAGCATGCGCAAGATGATTCCGGCGCAGAACATCAAGTGGCCGCTCGACACAGTGTGGTTCTACCACGCTGCCGGCGGACAGTTCACCAAGCTCCTCGATCGATTCAACGCTGCGCTCTCGATTCGTTACGGTCAGCCGGCGACCGCGGAGGACTACACGGTAACGTCGCAGCTGATGACCTACGAAGGCGAGCGCGCGATGTTCGAGGCGTACCGCCGGAACAAGTACGTCTCGACCGGCCTGATTCAGTGGATGTACAACAACGCCTGGCCGTCGATCTACTGGCACTTGTTCGATTGGTACCTGCTGCCCGGTGGCGGATACTTCGGCACCAAGAAAGCGAACGAGCCCGTGCACGCCATCTATTCGTATGACGATCGCACAATCGCGGTGGTGAACGACAACAAACCACGTTCGACGGTACGCGGTGCACGTTTGCGCGCCCGTATCCTCGGTCTCGATAACTCCGAGAAGTTTGCCAAGGACACCGTAATCGACATTCCGGCTGATTCGAGCCTGCGTGTTTTCCGTTTGCCCGAGCCAACCGGTCTCACGACGGCGGCATACTTCGTCGATTTGAGATTGAATGGTGCAGATGGCCGTCCGCTCAGCAACAACTTCTACTGGCTGTCGACGAAGATGGATGCGTTGTCGGATTCATCGACGTGGTACATGACGCCGGTGAAGAACTACGCTGATTTCACGGCGTTGCGCAGCATGCCGCAGTCGGCGGTCGATGTCAGCGCGCGGTCGAGCCGCAGCGGCGGAACCGGGACGACTACGGTGACGTTGAAGAACCCAACCAAAGCAATCGCGTTCTTCCTGCGATTGCAGGTGACGGGCAAAGGTGGCGAGGAAGCGCTGCCGGTGCTGTGGGAAGACAACTACGTCACCCTGTTGCCGGGTGAGACTCGCACGCTGACAGCGAAGTACAACGTGCGGGATTTGGGCGGCTCGCCGCCGCGAGTCATGGTGACGGGGTGGAACATCCATCGGTCGACAGCGCGTTAGCAAGTAAACGGCGAGCGCGTTGTCCGGTCGATCGTGCGCTGCTCGTCGAGCAGGTGAAATGAAAGTCAGAGCTTACCGCGACACCGACTGGAGTGAGTGGGTGCGAATGAGCGTTGCGCTGTTTCCGCAGTATTCAGCGGAAGCGCTGACTCCGGATATGCGCGTCCACCGCGCGCGCTCGGACGCGGAAGTGTTCGTCGCCGAGCGTGATGATGGATCGATCGCCGGATTTGTCGAGGTCGGTGCACGGCAATACGCCGACGGCTGCGAGACGACCCCGGTCGGTTATGTCGAGGCCTGGTATGTCGATCCCGATGTCCGGCGCAGCGGATTTGGCCGCGCTCTCCTCGAGGCGGCGGAAGGCTGGGCGCGCAAACGCGGTTATCGCGAGATGGCATCGGATGCCATGCTTGGCAACGACGTCAGTCA
>DASUZC010000104.1:0-13978 GCA_036377095.1 Gemmatimonadaceae bacterium | reverse complement strand
GCTCCGAGATGCACATTGCGATGTTGCGCTCGCGCATCGCCGAGTATACATCATCGTCGAACCAGCTCTCGTGCCGAAACTCGAACACGTAACGACGATCGGACGGAAGCAAGCCGAGAAATCCGCGGAAACGATCGATGTCTTTCTTGAGATTGGGCGGTAGCTGAAAGAGAATCGGCCCCAGTCGTGAGCCCAGTGCCGCCGTGTTCTTCAGTAGAAAATCGACGAGGCTAGCTGCTTCTTCCTTCAGCCGCGCGTAGTGCGTGATGCGCTGGCTGGCCTTGAGCGCGAAGGTGAAATTCTCCGGAACCTGTTCCGCCCAGTCACGCAGCACGTTCTCGCGCGGGAGACGATAGAAGGTGTTGTTGATCTCCACCGCGGGAAATTTGCTGGCGTAAAAGCCAAGCATGCCATCGTCCTTCAATTCCTTCGGGTAGAAGTTGCCCTTCCACTCCTTGAAGGCGTAGCCGCTGGTTCCGGCCAGGATCTTCACGACGCCTTGCGGCTCGCTTTCTCCTTTTCCTTCGGCTTGCCGGTTTCGAGACTGGCCTTCAGCGCTTCCATCAGGTCGATGATCTTAGCTTCGCCGCCGACTTTCACGTCGGCCGTGATGTCCTGGCCCTCGACCTTGGACTGAATCGCGTCGAGAACACGCTCGCGGACGGTGTCCTTGTACTTGTTTGGCTCGAACTCCTCGTTCGACGTCTGCTCGATCAGCTGCTTGGCGAGCTTGAGCTCCTGCGGCTTCACTTCGCCCTCGGGGATCGGAACTTCCGTCGTCGGCCGCACTTCATCGGCGTAATGCAGCTGCTCCATGACGATGACGCCGTTGAGCGGACGCAGTAGCACGAGATGCTGCTGCCCGCGCGCCGCGTACTGTCCGAGCGCGGCTTTCTCCGTGTCCTTCAACGCTTCCGACAGCAGGCGATAGGCACGATCCCCACCCTTGTCGGGGCCGAGGTAGTAGACCTTCTCGACGTACTCACGGTCCACTTTGGCGAGCGGAACGAACTCGACGACGTCGATCACGCTGGTCGCCTTTTCCTCGAGCGCCTTCAGCTCCTCGGCACTGAGGATCACGTACTGATCCTTCGAGTACTCGTAGCCTTTCACCGTGTCGTCTCGGCTGACGGTCTCGCCGTCTTTGGTGCAGATGTACTGCTGCTTGAGGCGGGAGCCACACTTTTTGTGCAGCATGTTGAACGACACGCTCGCCTTGGATTCGGCGGAAGAGTAGATGTTGACGGGGACTGAGACCAATCCGAAGGAGATCGTCGCTGTTCCGATTGAGCGTGCGGGCATGGGCGGGAGGCGGGAAGAGGGAAGCGGGCGTGATTTACAGGTAGCTACCTATAGCGGATCACAAATATTTCTCACGTGGAAAACTTGGGTACCGTATGCTTACCTTTGACGACGATCGACGCAAGAGCGAATCGACGGTTGAGGCGAAAGTCCGACGGGCCGAGCCAATAGTGACCCGTTAGCCACGGTTTGCGTCACACTCGACGATCTGTCCCGTCGCCTGCAGCGCTTAGCGGTTAGCTAGCTGCTACCAGCGCCCAGCGGTGCAGTTGGCTGCCTTTCTCAAATACTTTGGACGTGGAAAAGTCGTCGTCGGACAACAAAGCCGCACCCGATCAATCGGCCTCAGCCGATAATCTTGCCGCTTACCGCGCCAAGCGCTCTCCCGATCGCACGCCGGAGCCGTTCAGCGGCGTCTCGCCGGTTCCCGGAAATCTCTTCGTCGTGCACAAGCACGCCGCGCGGCAGCTGCATTTCGATCTGCGCCTGGAGATGGATGGCGTTCTAAGATCCTGGGCGGTGCCGAAGGGTCCATCGTACGACATGAACGACAAGCGACTCGCGGTAAAAGTCGAAGACCATCCACTCGAGTACGGCGACTTTGAAGGAGTAATCCCCGCTGGGAACTACGGCGCTGGCGGCGTCATCGTCTGGGATCGCGGCGAGTGGATTCCGCTCGAGGATTGGCGCGAGGGACTCGAGAAAGGGAAACTCCTCTTCGAGCTCAAAGGCTACAAGCTCCACGGCAGGTGGACGCTCGTAAAAATCAAGAAGAGTGAGAAAGACTGGCTTCTCATCAAAGAACGCGACTCGTTCGTAAAGTCTCCCGGCGACGTCTTCAACGAAGAGTCGGTGCTGTCAGGTCTCACCGTGGAGGAAATCAAAGCTGGTGACAGTCCCGCGGCGCAGCTGCGAAAGATTCTCGCCGGCGAAGAGAAAGCCGTTCGTACACGAGTCGATCCCTACAAAGTCGAAGCGACGCACTGCGAGAGTCGTGACGATGCGTTCACGCGCGACGATTGGCTGTTCGAGCTCAAGCTCGACGGGTATCGATTGATCGCCAGCAAGTCGCGCGGGGAAGCGCTGCTGCTCACGCGCAACGGCAATGACTACACGAGTGTGTTTCCCGAGGTCGCGCGCGCGGTAAAGGCGTTGCCGGCTGACGACTGCATCATCGATGGTGAAGTCGTGGTGCTGGACGACAAAGGCATTCCCAGTTTCTCACGTCTGCAAAAGCGCGGCAGGTTGTCGTCGGAGAGCGAGATCAGAAACGCGGCGGTCGAATTGCCGGCAACGTTTTATACGTTCGATCTGATTGCCTACGAAGATTTCGACCTGCGGCCGCTGCCACTGCTGCGTCGCAAAGAGCTGCTCAAGGATCTCGTTCCCTCGCTCGGTGCAGTCCGCTATCTCGATCACATCGAGCGCGAGGGTGAAGCCTTCCTGAAGCAGGTGATGGCGATGGGGCTCGAAGGCATCGTCGCCAAGAAATCCACCGGCAAGTATCGCGGTGGCCGCTCCAATGAGTGGCTCAAAATCAAAGCCGAGCGCACGGGGGATTTCGTCATCGTCGGTTACACAAAGCCCGGCGGCAGTCGCTCACACCTTGGCGCGTTACAGCTCGCTGATTGGGTCAATGGCGAGCTTGTTTACGCGGGGCGCGTCGGAACGGGGTTCACGGAAGATCTGCTGAAGGAGCTGCATGCTCTGCTCGATCCAATAGTGCGCAAAGAGCCGCTGTGCGCGGGCCCGGTGTTCGGTCCGCGCAGTGAGCCGCTGCCCAGCGAACAAATCCCCGAGACAAAGACAACTGTCTGGACGGATGCGGTGTACGTGTGCGAGGTGCGCTTCCGCGAGTTCACGCCCGACGGGCTTTTGCGTCACGCCGCGTTTCTCAGAATGCGTGACGACAAGCGCGCGCACGAATGCGAGCGGCAAGGATGGGAAGCGGGAAGCGTGAAGAGGGAAGCTGGAGCTGCCGACGACGGCGAGCCTGCGAAGGGTAGAGTCGTGCGCCAGCGCGTGCACGTTGACGCCACTGCGGTGCACGAGCCGCCACCCCCGCCGGCGAAGCACGCGGTGGAAAAGAAAATCGCGTTCTCAAATCTCAATAAGGTTTTCTGGCCGGCTGAGAAGTACACCAAGGGCGACATGATCGAGTACTACCGCGCGGTGTCGAAATGGCTGCTGCCGTACCTCGCAAATCGTCCCGTCGTATTGACGCGCTTTCCTGACGGCATTGACGGAAAATCCTTTTATCAGAAGGACGCGCCGGTGTTCGCGCCCGAATGGATTCGCACCACTCCCATCTGGAGCGAAGACACCCAGCGCGAAATCAAGTTCTTCGTCTGCGATGACGAAGAGTCGCTGCTTTATCTCGCCAACATGGGCTCGATTCCAATTCACATCTGGGCGAGCAGATGCGGAACGCTCGAGCTGCCCGACTGGTGCGTGATCGATCTCGATCCCAAGGATGCGCCGTTCTCCGCCGTTTTCCGCTGCGCGCAGGTGTTGCACCGCGTCTGCGATTCGGTTGCGCTGCCGAATTACGTGAAGACGACCGGCAAGACAGGGTTGCACATCATGCTGCCTTTGGGCAGGCAATGCACCTACGAGCAATCGCGAATGCTGGGCGAATTGCTCGCGCGTCTGGTTCTCAAGGAATGTGGTGACATAGCCACCATCACCCGTCACGTCACCAAGCGCGGCGACAAAGTCTATCTCGATTATTTGCAGAACAGGCATGGCCAGACTATCGTCGCGCCTTACAGTGTGCGCCCGTTGCCTGGAGCGACGGTCTCGATGCCGCTGGTGTGGGAGGAGGTGAATGAATCGCTCGATCCCAGGAACTACACGATCAAGAATGCAATCGAGCGGCTCGAGAGACTCGACGGCGATCCTGTGCGCGCGGTGATCGATGAGAAGCCGAACCTCACGCGCATTCTGGAAAATCTCGCCGCGTTGTGGGCTCAGCAATCGTCTTCGTCAAGCTGAACAAGGATAAAAATCTTTTTTGAGTTGCGCGCGTGATCATGCGCTTAAGTGCGATAGCGTACGCAGGTTCCTTACACAAATGGCGTTGTGGCACGATATGCGCGTTGCGCTGATAATGCGCGCTCAGAACACGGCGCGGCTGCTTCAGAAAAAAAACAACGCTACTACTATGACGAAACGACCGTTTCGCCTGACGTATATAGATGCGCGCCGTCCCTACGGCGTTGCGGGTTCCGAGCACAGTCTGCTGACACGCTTACTGATCTATCGAGCGCGTAGCGAGACCTGTAACGAGCCAACTGAAAACAGTCGCGCGATTCATGGGTCCCACCGTGAACCGCCTAATAACGCGCGGAGCGACAACCGCTTTCGCACTGTTCAGTATTCTTTCTTGCTCGGATGCGACGGCGCCGGATGGCCTGAGCTCCGACGACCTTTCGGCGGATGCCGCACGAATAATCGGATCGATTGTCGTCACGCTGAAAGACAGTACAATTGCCGTCGGAGACACCACGCGGGCGAGCGCCGCCGTGTTCGATCGGCGAGGCCGGCCGCTTAGTCGATCTATCAACTGGTCGTCCAGTAATACTGCGATAGCAACCGTCGACACTTCCGGTCTGGTCACTGGAATCGCGCAAGGCCAGGCGGCGATCACCGCATCGCGCAACGATCATAGCGGCAGTGCAACGATCACCGTAACCAATATCGGTGGGAGTGGCGTGGCGCCTGTCGCATCTGTCAGCGTAGCGCTTGCATCGAACACGCTCAACGTAGGCCAAACCACCCAGGCGACCGCAGTCACCCGGGATTCCGCCGGAACCGTGCTGACAGGTCGCGAGATCAAATGGGGCTCGAGCGATTCGGCAGTGGCAATCGTCTCCGATTCGGGCAGAGTCACGGCATTGACGACTGGTGCAGCGCAGATCATCGCCACGAGCGAGAGTAAGAGTGGAAGCGCTCCCCTGACCGTTCAGAGCGGGCCGCCGCCACCGCCGCCGAGCGGGACTGCGGATCCAACCCAACTTCCGCTGGCGAGCGGACAGTCTCCACCGACGGGCTCTTACGGTAAGGCACTTTCCGCGGGACAGACATATAACGATCCCGTGAGCGGCTTGCCCGTGCTCAAGGTCACCGACGCCAGCACGCCAATCTCCAACACACGCGCGCACCACGATTACTCGGAAGGCGGTCCCTATATCTCGCAGCCGTGGGCAGGCACAGACGGCAACACGTACTACACGTTGATGGTAGCGGCCGAACCAAACCGTTATCTCGTCGACGTACGCTATGACAACCTGTCGTTGTCGAATTGGCGGCGGATCGATCTCGACGGCGACGTCAGCTTCGCCTTTTCTCTCAACCCGTCAACGCCGCGCATTGCATTCGTCGAGTTGAATAGTGCCTCGGGCGTCGTGCAGCGTTACAACACGGCGACCAACGCTGTTGAAAACATCGGCAACTGGCCGTGGCGCCCAGCGGTCGGAAGCCTCAATTGGGTACAGACCCAGGTGAACGATACCTGGCTCGTCGCCATGGGTAATAACACGACGGTGGTGGCGTTCAGGCCGAGCGACGCTACGAAACGGTCCTATGCTCCCACCAATCTCGACGAGCCGCACATCGATCGCGAGCAGCCGTTCGCTTACCTCGCGGTGGGCAACCAGATCTATGTCTGCAACCTTACCACCGGTGCAGCGCCGTTCCTGGCTCCGGGAGACCCGTCGTGGTCGTATCACCCCAACTCGTTGGAGAACAGCGATCACGCAGCTCCGCTGCGCGGGCATCTCGTCGGCATCGCCAACTCCGCGAATCTCAAGTACTACAGCTACGATGTTCTGGCGAATGCGACGTCGAGCTACACGACTCCGTCCAATGCAGCCGGGTTCCCGGGTGAAGAACACCGCTCGGGTGCGTGGGTGTTCAACAATGGCAACGGCAACACCAGCCAGTGGTGGACAATCGATCCGAGTGGCGGCACCGATTCGAATGCCAAGATTCGCAGCGGCATGATCGGCATGGTGAACATCGATGGCAGTCCAACGCGCATCCTGGCTGTTCACAACGCTACCGGAGGATCCACCTACGCGGTTCAGCCACATACGACGCTTGCGCCCGACGGCAAGTTCGTGATGTGGACATCCGACAATAAGGGCAGCCGTACCGACGTATACATGGTGCGCCTGCCAGTACGATAGCTCTGAGCACGTCCTACAAAGCACTGAGCGGCGGGAACGAGATCTGTTCCCGCCGCTCAGGCTTGCAGCATCAGACGAGCTACTGCCCGATCTTTTCCTGAATCAGTCGCAGCGCCCCTTCCTCGGGGTTTTGTTGTGACGCGCAGCGAGTGCCGCGCATGCGCCAGATCGTACCAGCGATCGAGAGATTTTCCTCGATTGCCTGCGCGCGCGGAACGTTGGCCGCCGAAGCCACCAGACTTCGTGTGACTGAATCAAGCGCCGCCGATACCTCGGGAGACTGTACGTCGAGGCACTTTCGCGCAACCGCGATCGTCCGCTGCACCAGGTTTCTGCTGCGGCGGAGCTGCTCGTCAAGTCCAAGTCCGCGCTGAGTCGGATCCATTGCGATGACAGTATCGGTAAGTGCCATTCGCTTTTTGATCACGCTGTCGTCGGGCGCGATTTTCTGCGCTGCTTCGAGATGGTCGCGCGCCATGGTAAAGTTGCCCACCGCCATCGTTGCGTCGGCGAGGCCAACATAGGCCTCCGCATCGCGTGGGTTCTGGCGCAGGATCGCTCGATACATGTTGCTCCCCCGTTCGGGCGAGCCCGCGACGACGAAGAGGTGAGCGATGCGCCTGCGCGCGCTGTCGCTTTGCGCTTCGTCCTCGAGCGGTAGCAGCTCCGACAACAAATCCTGCTTGTCGCCCCCCACCGCGAGAAGGTCGATCAACTCGTAGCGAGCGGTGGTCCGGTTGCGCTCCGCGTCGGCGCCCTGCCACAGTCCGTAGATCGCGCGGTGATAGTAGGACTTTGCCTCGTCCGGCTTCCCTTCGTTCACCAGCACGCGCGCCAGCTCCAGATTCGCGGCGCCATCGTTGGCGTCACGATCCAGAACCGGTCGCAGCAGCTGCTCGGCGACACCCGGACGTCCCTGCGCGAGAATCGCCTGCGACAGCGCGACGGTATAGACAGACCGATCGCGATCGAGTGAAGCGGCGTTGCGGAAATGATCGATTGCGTCGTCGAGCTTTCCGGCGGCGAACAAACCCTGGCCGCGCTTGTACTCCTGGAGGGCGCTCGCCGTCGTCGCTGCCTTGTCGACGCGAGCGAGACCGGTGTCGAATCCGAGAAGGAGCACGATCAGCAGGAGTAACAATCCAAACGTGAGCAGGAACTCCGATGTGCTCGCGCTCGGCGGCGGCCCGGAAGGCTGACGGACGGGATCACTCATTATTCAACCACCGGTGTCCCGCGCACCGGAGTCATGCGCGTTGTGTCGACGCCGTATGCTTTCAGCACATCGACCAGAGTGATGATGCCGATGATCTCGCGTGCGTTGGCGCGGCTGACGACCGGCAACGTGTTGTGGCCCGTGTCACCCATGCGTGCCAGCGCCAGTCCAAGCGGCTGATCGCTGTGCACATGCGGGAAGGCGGCATCGCCGGCGCGCGTTAGCGCTCGCTCGCGTTTCATGATCGTGGCGATTGTCACTGGGCGCTGCGATCCGGTTGCTGCATCGACGACGTCGTTGACGCGCACCATTCCGATCAGGCCCTCTTCGTCAGCGACAGGCCAGGATTCGAGATCGCTGTCGCCAATTCGCATCGTCGCTTCATCCACTTTCATCTCGGGCGTCAGCGGCTGTGGCGGCTCACGGAGCGCTATCGTCACCCACAAGCCAGCGCGGGCGCGGAATGCCCCACCTGGCAGATGCAATCCATCCTGCAGCGCCAGCGATTCATACACCGTCTCTCGTTGCAGCCTGTGTGAGACGTAATACGCCAGCAGATTCGCGATCATCAGTGGCACGATGATCGAGTAATCGCGCGTCACCTCGAAGATCATGATCACCGATGTCAGCGGGGCGCGGATGATTCCCGCAAACGCGGCTCCCATTCCCACCAGCGCGTAGGCACCGGGGCCAGCTGTCGACGCCGGGAATGCCAGGTGCGCGACTCCCCCCACCGATGCGCCGACCATTGCACCAATGAACAGGCTCGGACCGAAGATGCCTCCCGCGTTGCCCGACGCGTACGACATGCACGTCGCGATGATCTTGAGGACGGCGAGCAACGCGACGGTCTTGAGGATTACATCGCCATTGAGGACGCGCTCGATCTGTTCGTAGCCGACACCCATCACCTGCGGCACGAAGAAACCGAGGATGCCAACCGTGAGGCCGCCCGCTACCGGCTGGAGCCAGAGAGTCGAAGCGGGGAAGCGCAGGAACCTCGCGCGCAGCCAGAGCAGCAACTTGACGAATGCCACCGCAACGAATCCGCCGACAACGCCGAGCACGGCGTAGATCAGCAGCTCGGCCGGGCTGACGAGATGATAGGCCGACACCTGGAAGAGTGGGCTGTCGCCGAGCACGAGGTGCAGCACCATCCACGCTGTCGCTGACGCGAGAACCACCGAGCCGAGCACGGGCGCGTGCAGATCGCCCATGATTTCTTCGAGCGTAAACAAAACGGCCGCAATCGGAGTGTTGAACGCGGCCGATAAAGCAGCGGCGCCACCGACCGGCAGCAGCCACTTCACCTGATTCTTGCTGAGGCCGAGTCGTCTGCCGATGCTCGACGCGAGGCCGGCGCCGATGTACATCGACGGCCCTTCCCGCCCGAGCGAGATACCGCTGGCGAGCGTAATCGAGGTAGTGATGAACTTCCCGATCACTGAGCGAATCGAGATGCGTCCGTCGTGAATGAAAACCGCGGCGCGAGTTTGCGGGATGCCGCTGCCGCGCGCGAGCGGGAAGAACCGGTAGAGGAGAAACCCGGCGACGAGCGAGCCGGCAACGGGGATGGCCAGTCTCCGCCAGCCCGGTCCACCCGACGGATACGCGTGGGCGGCAAACCGTCCGGTGAGGAGAATGAACGCGACAACGACAAGTCCAACGAGTGCGCCGATGACGAGACTGAGCGCGAGGGCAAGGCGATCTTCTTTCTTACGAAGATCCTCGACCAGCTCAACTATTCGTTTGGGAACCCGCGGCAGCTTCCGTCGTGGCATTGCCAAAAACTAAGTGGTGATCGGTACGGTTAGCAGTCGAAAGACTACCTTTTGTGCATGGTGGTAAAACCTTGTGTGCTTCTGGCTTTCACGATGGCGGCCCTTCCAGCGAGTACGGCTGAATTTGCGTCCATTGCTGAGGCACAAAATGGCTTGATCGCGACAGTTCCGTTTGCGGGAAAAGCCGGGAAGTTGATCCATCTCGCGGTGCGAATGAACGGCGGGGCTTCAGAACGATGGGTACTCGATTCCGGCGCCAGCGAATGCATTGTCGACCGCGCACAAGCTCGTCGCGCGCGATTGACCACCCGCGGCGGCCGTGGCCTGAGCGGAGCTGGGAAAGGAACCGTACGGCTGGATTCGATTCGCTCGGCGGTCAGTCTGCAGATTGCGGGTCTCTCACTGCCGACGTGCGAGCACTTCGGCGCCGTCGATCTGACAAATGCAACCGGTGGTGACGAATCTCCAATAGCCGGAATACTCGGCTACGAATTCTTTGCGCGCTACGTCGTTCGCATCGACTTCGCTGCGCAAACGGTGACGTTGTTCGATCCGAAGCAGTATCGCTACACTGGATCGGGCGACACGTTGAAGCTGGAGATGACGCGCCGTCACCCGCGCGTGCGGGTGCGCATTCGCACCGCTCGCCGACCTGAAGTCGTGCGAAGTCTGATCGTCGACACGGGTTCGGAGGATTTTGTGGATGACAGCACGGTGCGACGCAATCCCAACGCTCCTGCTGTTACCGTCCCTACTACCGGGCTGGGCAAATCATACGATGCGGTGATTGGAATTCTCGACACCGTGCGCATCGGCAGGTCGGTGTTCGCTAAAGTGCCGGGCGTCGCGTCCGATGTCGGGATCGTCGGCAACGGGATTTGGAGCCGGTTCGTCTGCATCTTCGACTATTCACGCAATCGCCTCTATCTCGAGGCACGTCGCTAACGGCTCACGGCATCTCCGGCCATCCTTCGAGCGCCAGCAAGGTCGGACGGCCACCGAGCGCATCGGCAGCGATGCGATCCACCTGGAAATCGAGATCGATGCCTGGCACGCGATCGCTGACGCGCCGCCTGGATTGCTTCATCTGAATGCCGCGCACGGCGGGGTACTGATCGACGTTCAGATTGTACGCACCCCAATAATGCGTGAATCTCAGAGCGCGATAGAGCTGGCTCCGTGAGAGACCGGCCCGGTATCCGACGTAGACGCCGGGGACGTACCCGGCGGCAGACACCGCTGCGTGCCACGCATTGCAATAGTCGATCACTCGCTGCGGCGACGTCCCCGGTGCGACGCCCTCGAGATCACACCAGACGGTGACACCCCACGGAACTCCCAGCTTCTCACATTCCATTGCTGCGACTCCGCCGTTTTTCGCTCCTTTCGCGGCGCCGGGAGTCCACACGGTCTCCGATTCGACATACTGGACGACCATCAGTCCGATGCCGGCGCTCAGTAATGACTTTGCTTCGCTGACTTGGAGGGCTGAGGCGTGCGGTTTGTCGCGACGAACATATCGGACCGCGAAGCGATAGCCTTTTCTGCGAAAGGCGAGAGCTGCGGTCGGAGTAATCGTCTCCGTCGTGTCGAATCCACGCACCCCCTCCGGCGCGGAGAATACGTGGCCCGGTAGTGGCATGTATCATCTTACAAGACCGGCCGGTCCGAAGGTTCCCCGCAAGGCACGTGGATTGCCCTGCATTCAAGAGTCGTCCCTTTCATTGGAGATTCCCGATGGCCGAAGTCCTGGTGAAATTCGACGAGCCGATTCCGCGTGCAGACGGGGTTAAATACTTTGCGCAGGCGATGGCGCGCGAGCGTACCGATAAACTCTGGGAAGGCTGGCTCGAGTTTTCAGCTGTCGAAGGATCCGAGGAAGAGGAGTGGATCCCTTCCGGACGTGAGACGACACAACCCAACCGCGATGCGGTGATGTACTGGGCTCAGGGTTTGTCGCGCGTCTATTTGATGGGTGCGCTCGAGCGAGCGGTGTCACCGACAGCAGCGATCGAACGGGAACGCGAAGGCTTTTACATCTAGTCTCACGCGCTCTCCCAGTCTCCGAGCGGGTAGAGGCCGTTCCGAATCCAGACGTCGTTCGGCACTGATTTGGCGAGATTGCTCTGCTGCACGAGGTAGTCGTCTGACAGCGCGATCAGATTCCTGTAATCAGGATAGTCGACGCTTTCCAATCCTTCACGAATGATGTGCGCGATGAACGCGATCGCGCCGACCGTCGGCAACGAGCCCTGGAATTCTCGGCTGATCCCCGCCGGCGGCACCGGGCCCGTCGTGATCATGGGAATACGAATTTTGACGTTTGACACTATGCGCTAGGACGCCGCCTGGCTCTCTCGTTTCCACATCAGGAACGCGAGCCAAAACATAAAAACTCTATCTGCCAACGGCCATTCATTTGGCAAATCAATGTTGGCTCGTTTCGAGAACAAGCCGCGCGGATAGATCAAACCGATCTGCTTGTCGCCATCGAACAATCCGAACTTGCGACTGAACGCCGACAGTTTTCTCATCTCGACCAGCTTCTGTCCGATCTGAACCGCGAACTTGTCGCGCCAGATGCTGAGTTTCGCAGCACGCGCTACGATCTGACCGTTGCGCTCGAGGAGGTAATCGCCGCCGAGGAATTTTTCGCGCGACAAGTGATAGGTCCCTTCTTCCAGCTCCAACGTCGCCTGGCAGCGCAAGATGGATGGATCCAGCTCGCCGACGAGTTTGTTCTCCTGTTCGAGGCGAAAGTTGGAGGAGAGAATGTTGGTCGGAATTGCCTCAAGCATCACCAGCTCGCTCCAGGAAGTTGTACTAACAAATTACGACAAGTCGGTTGTGAAAGTTGCACTGGTGCCGGTTGCTTGGGCTAACTCTCTGCCAAACCATATTTTACGGGTCAGGCCGTACTGCTCATAGCGCGCGCATTTCGCGGCGCGATTTTGTGCACCAGTCGCTCGAACCTCGGCACGCCGCGCAGCACATCGAGGGCTGGATCCCGCCCGATCATCGACATCCAGCCGACGCGCTCCTCGTAGGCCTTTTCGAGATAATCCATCGCAGTGTGCTGCTCGCCGAGGTGCGCGTATGCCATGCCCATTCCCATCGGCCAGATGAAATCGGACGCGGGCCGCGCGCGCAATTGCTCGAGGAGCGCACGCGCTTCATCGTGCTCGCCCCCGGCAGCAAGCCCGTAGGCGAGACTGACCTGATACAGGGAGATTCCTTCACCTAATCGGGCTGCATCACGAAAGGCGATGATGCCTTCGCGTCTGTCGCCACTCTGCGCGCAAACGAGTCCGTGTGAGAATGCAGCATACGACGATGTCGGGTCGATCTGCCGAATCGCGCGGCACTCGGCCACTGCCTGTTCCATCCGACGTGCGAGATATAGAACCCACGTTGCATTTCCGCGAATCGCCATCGCACTGGGATCGAGCTGACACGCGATTTCGCGGTGTACCATTGCTTCGTCGAAATCACCCATCGCGCAAAGGTGCATCGCATAGACCAATCGCAGCATCGACCCGCTGGGATACAGCTCGACGGCGCGTGACAGCTCGCGAGCGCCGGCCTCCCAATCGTAGCAGTACCACTCGTAATACAAGCCGAGCGCCGCGTGCGCACTCGCGTTATTGGGATCGAGCGCCTCGGCTTTTTTTGCGAGCTCGAACGCTTGTGGGTGGGTGTCGTGCGGCCGTACTCCCCAATATCCCATGCCGAGGTACTGATAAGCTTCCGCCAGCGACGCCAGCGCGAGCGCGAACTTCGGATCGATGTCCGCCGCTTCCTTGAAGTAGTCGACTGCCTTGGCGAAATCCTCCGGCGTCACGCGGTTGTAGTGATGCCTGCCAAGCAGATAAAGGTTGTACGCCTCCATATCTTCCGTCGGCCGTTGTGCGAGTCGCGTGCGATCGGTCTGACTGAGTCGCGCGTGCAAGTGTGTCGCGATCGACTCGGCGACTTCGGTCTGGATCGCGAAGATGTCGCTGATGTCGCGGTCCCAGGTATCGGCCCATATGTGTTCGTCGCTGGATGTGTCGATGAGTTGCGCGACGATGCGAACCTTGTTGGCCGCGCGGCGTACGCTGCCTTCGAGGATGTGGGAGACTCCAAGCTCGCGGCCGATCTCGCGGATATTCTTTGCCTTCCCCTTGTACTGCGTCGTCGACGTGCGCGACATCACTTTGAGGCTCTGGATCTTTGCCAGCTGCGCGATGATGTCTTCGGTGATGCCGTCGGAGAAATACTCGTTCTCCGGATCAGCGCTCAGGTTATCGAAGGGAAGCACCGCCACGAATTTCTGCGATGGGGATGCAGTCCCAAGCGATTGGCTGCGAGCATGGCTCCCAGTAATGGTAAGCGGTGCGCCCTCGAGTGCGGCCGCGAAATCGGCCGCCGAACTGAATCGGCCGGCGGGCTGCTTGGCGAGCGATTTCCGAATTGCGTCGTCTATCTCGAGGGGAATCTCTCTTCGTCCA
>DASUZC010000103.1:0-4564 GCA_036377095.1 Gemmatimonadaceae bacterium | reverse complement strand
CGCAACCGAAGCAGTCGCCGAGCACACCACGCCCACAATTGGAGGCGTGCTCAGTGCAACGATGGGTAACCTCGCGGAACTGATCATCGCCGCGATCGCGCTGCGCGCGGGTTTGATCGATCTCGTCAAAGCGTCGATCACCGGGTCGATTCTGGGAAACCTGCTGCTGGTGCTCGGTATCGCTCTGTTCGCGGGCGGGCTGAAGTACCCGGTGCAGAAATTCAACCCGCACCTGGCCGGCTCGAGCACCAGTATCCTGGTGATTGCGGTCTTTGGCCTGGTGGTGCCGGCGCTGTTTTACGGCCTTCATCCCGACCCGGCGCGCGTTGCTACCGTCCAGATGTCCCATTACGTGGCTGGCCTTCTCATAGTCGGGTACGTCGCCTGGCTGGTCTTTTCGCTCTGGACCCATTCCTCTGAATTAACCGCGGAAAGAGGGGCTCCAGGCGTGACTGTAGCTCCAAAATGGTCGTCTAAGAAGGCAGCCCTTATCCTCGTCCTGGCGGCGGCGGGCATTGGTGTTGTGGCAGAAGTTCTGGTTTCGGCGACAGAGGAAGCGGTAAAGGTTCTGGGATTGTCGGAATTCTTTGTCGGCTTGATTCTCATCCCGATAATCGGCAACGCTGCTGAAAACAGTTCTGCGATACTGATGGCATTGCGGAACCGCATGGATCTCGCGATAAACATCGCCGTCGGCTCGAGCATACAGGTGGCGCTGCTGATTGCGCCGCTGCTGGTTTTTCTCGGAATGGTGTTCCACCAGCCAATGGATCTCGCCTTTACGGTGATGGAGGTGGCGAGCATCGGATTGGCTGTTTTAGTAACGTCTTCCATGATCAGGGACGCGGAAACCAACTGGCTCGAGGGTGCCTTGTTGATTCTCGCGTATGCCATACTCGGAGTCGCGTTTTTCTTTTTCTAGCGCAGAATCACCGTCGACCGGAAAGCCAACGATTTGCAGCAGCCTAACGCAATACGCTTCTCACCCGACGGTGCGTCTCTACCCGCGCATGTAAGCGCGTGGGTTGAAGCGCAGGATGCTTCGGTGGTCACTCTCAGTTCGGCGGACGAGCTGATGTCCATCGCGCTGCGCGCCCGCCCGCAATTCGTCATCTTCGACGCTCGTCGGGATGCTGACTCAACCCTGGCCGCGCTCAAGCGGCTGAAGCGCGATTCATACACAGCAGTCGTCCCTTCGGCGGTTGTCTGCGGCAAGAAGAGCGAGGCGTTGGATGCGGCATTCGACGCCGGCGCCGATGAAGTGATCCGCGACGGAATGCAGTCAGCCGAGGCCGTGCGACGCCTGACCGCGATGTTGATCCGCTCCGAGCGAGATCTCGTCGTCCATCCCTCCACCCGTCTCGCCGGGACGTCGGCGATCGAAGCGGAGATCGGCAGACGATTGGCGAGTGGCGATTACTTCGCCGTGTGCTACGCCGATCTCGATCATTTCAAGGAATTCAACGATCGCTACAGCTACAACGAAGGCGACCGGGTCATCCGAATCCTGGCGAAGCTGCTTCACGATGTCGTGAAGGGAACATGCGGTGAAGACGGATTTATCGGGCACATTGGCGGCGACGACTTTATTTTCATAATTCCGTACAACGCGATTCCGTCGGTGTGCGGAGAAATCGTGGCGACGTTCGATCTGTTGGCGCCGTACCAGTACTCTGAGCAAGACAGACGCGCCGGATACTTTTTTGGGAAGGATCGGCGTGGACATCTCGATCGCGTGCCGCTGATGACGCTGTCGATCGGAGTCGTCACCAATTTGCGCAGAACATTGACCTCTGCCCGGCAGGCGAGCCAACTTGCGACGGAGATGAAAACCTACGCGAAGAGCCTGCCCGGCTCGGTTTACACGGTGGATAGACGAAGCGACGAACGCGTGACGCCGCAGGAGCCGCTGCCTGCGATACGCGATGTGCGCAAGATTGGGGAGAACGAATGAACGTCAGCTGTCCGGATTGTCGCTCCATTTTCCGAGTGGACCCTGCCAAGGTTCCCCCAACCGGAGTGCGCGCCAGATGCTCCGTGTGCAGCGGCGTCATCACTATTCCGGCACCGAGCGGGGTGAGCACGCCAGTGACCGCGGCGCCGCGAGCCACTCCTTCGATGCCGGCGTCCGCCCCATTCACACCTCCGGCGGCCCCATTCACGCCACCTACTCGCAGCGCTGAAGCGCCGGTGGTCACTCCTCGCCGTCGCGAAGAGGAAGCCGGACCGATTACCGCCACGGCGACGCCACCATCGCCGTCCTCGAGCATTCCCGAGTTCCGGACGCCGCCGGCGTCGCCGGGGTTTACGCCGCCGCGTCCACCCGGCGGCAGTGGACCGTCGGCACCGCCGTTCGTGCCGGGCGCGCCATCACCTCGACCCGCTGCGCCAACGGGTACGCCGCCGCTCTCCAGTCCGACGCCAATGGCGAGTACGCCATTCGCGCCGCCGCCGCGGCCCGCTGCTCCGCCAACACCGGCTGCCGTCTTCCCGCAATCACCGGCCACCACGCCGGCTCCGCCTCCGCGTCCGCCGGCGACTCCGCCCGGCGGCACGGCCGCCGTTGGGGACGCGGGTGCACGCCGACCGCTCAATCCATTTCTCTCCAAGGATCCGGACCAAAGAGCCAAGCGGCTTGCCCGGGCGCTGGTCTCGGATATCATCACTTATCATCCGGCGAAGCACGCCGAGGGTTTGCGCGACGGCACTCTGAAACAGCTCTTTCGTGAGGAGATAAAAAAGAGCTTTGAAGAGTATATTGCGCAGGTTGGACAGCAGCTCGCCGAGGGCACGACCTATTTTCAGGAAGCGCTCAACGAAGTTCTGGCCGGCGGCAAGAAAATCTTCTAGAACTCGGACGGGCGGAGGCCCGTGACAATGGCGGAGAGTGAACGCGGTCGCAGTCTGAGACAGAGCAAGGACCGGCTCGCGGAGTTGCGGAGGTATCTTTGACATCGACGGCAAACGGGCTCGCCTGAGCGGGCTCGACGCCGAGATGGCTGATCCGGGCTTCTGGAACAACCAGGAAAAGGCGCAAGCGACGCTTCAGGAAGTGAAGCTGCTGCGCGGCTGGATCGAACCCTACGACAAGCTGGATGGACGCGTGACGAGCGCTCTCGAGCTCGACGAACTGCTGCAGGGCAGCTCTGAGCCGGACATGGAGCGCGAGCTGGACACCGAATCCTCGCAGCTGAGCGACGACGTGCGCTCGTTCGAGCTCAAGTCGCTTCTGCGCGGAGCCGACGATTTCAGAGATGCGCAGCTCGAAATCAGCGCCGGCGCCGGTGGAACCGAAGCCCAGGACTGGGCGCAGATGCTGATGCGCATGTACACGCGCTGGGCGGAGCGTCGCGGGTTCGAGGTCAGCATCCTCGATGAGAGCGAAGGCGAGGAAGCCGGAATCAAGGGCGCGGTGCTCGAGATCCGCGGTGCTTACGCGTACGGTTTCCTGCGACCGGAGACAGGCGTACACCGTCTGGTACGCATCTCACCATTCGACGCCAATGCACGTCGCCACACCAGCTTTGCGTCGGTCTTCGTTTATCCGGTGGTGAACGAGGAGATCAACATCGACATCCGGGAAGAGGATCTGCGAATCGATGTTTTCCGCGCATCGGGAGCGGGCGGGCAGCACGTCAACAAGACCAGCTCGGCCGTGCGCATCACTCACATTCCCACAAATACCGTCGTCGCATCGCAGCAGGAAAGGTCGCAGCACAAGAACAAGTCACAAGCGATGAAGATGCTGAAGAACAAGCTCTATCAAGCGGAGATCGAGCGCCGCGACGCGCAAAAAGCTGCGCTCGATGCGACGAAGTCGGACGTGAGTTTCGGCAGCCAGATCCGCAGCTACGTCTTTCAACCGTACACGATGGTCAACGACCATCGCACGGAGCTGAAGATTCCAGATGTCCAGAAAGTCATGGACGGCGGAATCGATCCATTCATCGAGGCGTATTTAAAGCAGAGCGGCGACTCGACGACGGCGGCGGCGTGACCGAGGATCTGAACTTTGTCCTCCAGGCGCGGCGCGAAAAACTGGAAGCCTTGGAGGCCGCGGGCATAGCGCCATACGCATACGGCTTCGATCGCCAACACACCACGGAAGCCGCTCACGCGCTAATGGGGAAGGGCGATGAAGGACCGATGGTGACTCTCGCGGGCCGCATCGTTGCCTGGCGCGCGCACGGCAAGACAGCGTTCGCCCATCTCGCCGACTCCACCGGCAAGATCCAGCTCTATTTCAGAAAGGATCAGTTGGGTGACAGCACGTTCGCGATGCTGACGCACTTCGATCTGGGTGACATCATCGGCGTGCACGGACCGCTCTTTCGCACGAAAACCGGCGAGACGACGGTGCGCGTCGATCGCGTTGAGCTGCTTGCCAAGTCACTGCGGCCGCTGCCGTTCGGGAAGGAAGAAATTGTCGACGGAAAAACCGTACGGCATTCGGGCTTCGCCGATCCCGAGCAGCGCTACCGCCAGCGGTACGCGGATCTCGCGGTCCACCCCGAGGTGCGCGCACTCTTCGTCGCACGATCACGCATGACCCGCGCGATTCGCT
>DASUZC010000102.1:0-22100 GCA_036377095.1 Gemmatimonadaceae bacterium | reverse complement strand
AATGTCACGAATCGCGCGCTCGACCACATCACTGGAGAGCCCGGCTTCAGCGGCAATGAACTCGACGGCGCGGCCGGCATTCAGTCCGTGAAGCACGACATCGAGCTGGCGCGTCGGCAGGCTGTAATAGAATTCCTCCTGCGACTGGGGGAGGGAGAACGTGTCTGTCGTCGGCGCGCGTGCCGTGATCGGCCTGGGAACGCCCAGGTATTCCGCTAGCTGATAGACCTGGCTCTTGTACAGGTGCGCGATTGGCTTCATATCGGCCAAACCATCGCCACCCTTCACGAAAAATCCTTGATCGTACTCGAGGCGATTGGGCGTTCCTATCACCGCATAGTGCAGGCGATCGGCGTGATAGTACTCGACCATTTTTCGCACGCGCTGCTTGAAGTTCGTTGCCGCGACGATTTGGCGATACTCGGGCGCCGGCAGGCGAATGCGACGCATCTCTCCGCCCGGCGGCTGGACAACGAGATAAGTCACGTTGAGCCGATCCGCCTCCAGAGCGTCAGCAGGGAGCGCGAGCTTGCAGCCCCAGTCGTCGCCAAATTCGGGCACCACGCGTCGAATTGCTTCGTTGCGACGCCGATAACAACCAGCACCGTCCAGGATCGGACCGATGCTCTCGGTGGCTGTTTCAATCCCCAGGTAATCCGCGAGCATTTTGCCGAGACGAAGGCTGTCCGGATCGCTCTCGTG
This sequence comes from Gemmatimonadaceae bacterium, assembly GCA_036377095.1. Lineage (GTDB taxonomy): Bacteria > Gemmatimonadota > Gemmatimonadetes > Gemmatimonadales > Gemmatimonadaceae > UBA4720. Next base: position 21,398 of record DASUZC010000102.1, on the reverse strand, counting down.
CTCGGGCATGAAGATCCCGAAAACCCTCGTTGGTCCGAGCGCACGAACCGCGAGTGCGGCGCTAACGGAACTGTCGACTCCTCCGCTCAAACCGACGACGTAGCCCTTCCGCTTGAAGTCTTCGGCAAGGTGTCGCCTGAGACCGTCGGCGATTCGGTAAGTCGCGGCCTCAGGATCGATGCTTAGGGATGCCAAAGAAAAGGTTTCTGTACCCATATTGTGGTTGAGATCGTTGCTGCGGTCGGTGACCTGTTGGCCGTAACGGCTGCGGCGAAAGTGCAAGCTTGGCACCCGCCGGCCGCTGTTTATCGCCTGACTCCCCAACGAGGCAAACCCTTGTTGCGAAAGAGCTTGTGCGGCGCGACCTGCATTACCCCGAGTCACTCCCAGAACCCGGTCTGTTGCGCCCGCGCTACAAGATGTTACGCCTACGGCTGAGGTTGAAAAAAAAACGCGCCGCAACGAAGCGGCGCGTCACTTGTGACACAACTGCGTTATTTGCGACTCAAACCGCCGCCACGTCTGCGAGCTGCGGCGGATCAACCTCAACATCCGCGAGGCGCTCTGATCCTTGATCGCCGGCCGGAGCCAACTCGCCAAAATCTCGACGGAAGCCGTGGCGCTCGAGCAGCCGGTAGAGTGTCGTGCGATCGACGCTCGCGAGGCGGGCTGCACGCGACATATTCCCGGACGCCCGCGCCACGAGACGCGTGACGTAGTTCTTCTCGAAGGTCGCCAATACCTGCTCCTTGGCGACGTGATACGCTTCGCTGGTTGGCATGGCACCGGCACTGTTGCTGGTGGCTCCCGGATCCACTTCCTGATCGAGCGGCAGGTGATGGATCTGGATCTTGGCACCGGGCTCGGCGAGGATGGTGACGTGCTCGACAAAGTTCTGTAGCTCACGCACGTTGCCGCGCCACGGCCGCGAGGACAGGAAATCCAAAGTGTCCTGACTCAGGCTTGGCAGTGCTTCCTTCGCCGCGCGGTGACGACCCCAGAATACGCGCAGAAAGTGATTCGCGAGCAGTGGGATATCCTCGACGCGTTCGCGCAGGGGCGGAATCGTCACCTGGACGACGTTGAGCCGATAATAAAGATCTTCGCGCAGCTGCTTGTTGCGGATCGCCTCACGCGGATCGCGATTCGTTGCAGAGACGAAGCGAACGTCAACCACCGCATCCTCTTCCTCGCTTCCGACGCGCCGCACGATTCCGTCCTGTAACACGCGCAGCATCTTGGCCTGCAGCGCCATCGACATTTCCGTCAGCTCATCGAGGAAAAGCGTTCCACCATTCGCCAGCTCGAGCAAACCCATCTTCTCGCGATCGGCGCCGGTGAACGCGCCCTTGCGGTGTCCGAACATCTCGGATTCCAGCAACTGCTCGGGAATTGCCGCGCAGTTGATGGGAACAAGACGCTTGCGGGAGCGACGACTGTGCTGGTGGATGTACTTCGCGATTACTTCCTTTCCGGTTCCCGTTTCACCGACGATCATCACCGACGCATTCGTCGGCGCCGCACGTCTCGCGAGTTCGGTGGCGGCCTTGAACGCAGCCGAAGTTCCGAGCAGCAGATCGCCATTCGGTCCGGCTGCGAGTGGGTCGCTGGCGGCGGGCTCATTAGCACGCCGCGTAGTGACGGCGTGCGCTGCCCGGCCGAGCAGTAGCTGTAGCTGCGTGCCGGAGTACGGTTTGGGCAGATACTCCCAGGCGCCGATGCGAATGGCTTCGATACTCGATTCGACGCTCGGGTTACCCGTCATGAGAACGACGAGAGTGTTCGGCGAGGTCGCCATCACCGCCTTCAGGACGTCAATACCTGACACCGGCTCGAGGTAGACATCGACCAGCATGATATCGAACCTGGTCCGGTTGATTATTTGAATCGCTTCTTCACCGCGGGATGCTATCTCGACGTGAATGCCTTCTGCACGAAGAACGCTGGCGCAACCTTCACGAAGTGTTCGGTCGTCGTCGACGACGAGGGCGCGAAGTCTTTCGGTGGCGGGATGGTACATCGGGGGTGCATCGGCGGCGCTGCGGAAATCCCTTCGACTAAGGGAGGTCGTCATTTGATCCCCGGAATGAGTACGTGTGGAAAAATTGCTGCCAGGTAATTTCGTGACCGAAGCGAGCAAACCTAGTAGAACTGCCCAGTTGAGCAATAGCGACTTTGCGCGCTGACGCACGACCGGGAGCATAGTTGCGGGGGGGGTTAAGCCAGTCCAGCGCGTGCTAACTATAGCGTTGTGACGTTGATGCGGCCGAGTTGACCTCAACGGGCTACAGTACTGTTGCGCAAACGCAACATTGGTTTAGCCGCATTGGCCGCTTACTCTCAGCCGAATAGATTGTTTCCGGCCCGCATCCAAACCGAAGGCTCGATGACCTCCGCCGAAAATCCGGAAAAAGGCACCATTTTGCTCGTTGACGATGAGCAGGCGGTTCGCAGCATCGTGTTGCGGATCCTTAAGCGCGCGAACTACAGGGTGTTGGAGGCCGACAGCGGGGAGGCCGCGCTCAAGATTGCCGAGTCGCACCAGGGCCCCATCGATCTGGTAATAACCGACATGTTCATGCCGGGGCTGCGCGGGCCCGAGGTTGTGCAGCGCCTGGCGCCAACACGACCCGGCCTGCGCGCGCTTTTCATGTCGGGCTACGCCGATCAGGACGCGAGAACGGGAGTGCCAGCGGGCGCCAACTTTCTCAACAAACCTTTTTCCGGACAGGAGCTGGCGGCTGCGGTCGAAGCCGTCCTCAAGGGTCCTACGGTTTCCTAGATAGCTACTCCGGCTCGCGCCATTAACTGCTTCAAACCTTCCAGCTGCATCGCGCCCGACTGTCGGGCTACTTCCTTACCGCCCTTGAAGACGATGGTTGTGGGAATCCCACGAATGTTGAAGCTGGAAGCAGTGCGCGATGCATGGTCGGTGTTCAGCTTCCCGATAAGCGCCTTTCCCTGGACGTGTGCGGCTAGCGCATCGACAGCGGGCGCCATCATTCGACAGGGACCACACCAGTCGGCGTAGAAGTCCACTGCTACGGGAACATCGCTCTCACTGATGGTGCGCGAGAAGGTCTCGTCGTTGAGCGGAACGGGGCGCTCCAGCAGAATCGGCTTCGCGCATTTTCCGCATTTCGGCCCGTCGGTAACCTTGCTCGCGGCGATCCGATTCCAAGTATTGCAAAACAAGCAGCGCACCGTGAGTTTCTGATCGGGCGCTTTGACTTCAGCCTCCATTCCCAGCCTCTGCGATTTCCGGTTCCATCATGACTGTTGCACAACTGCAAAATTCGCCGCAAGTCGGGGACACCGCTCCCGAATTCAGCGTGGCGTCGACGTCGGGGAAGGACGTCACACTGTCCTCATTTCGCGGGAAGAAAAACGTCCTCCTCGCCTTCTTCCCGCTGGCATTCACGGGCACCTGTACAAAAGAGCTCGCCTGCTTCACCGAAGACTTCGATCGGTTCGCCGGGCACGGAGTAGAGATATTGCCGATCTCGGTAGACTCCGTGCCGTCCCTGCGCGAGTTCAAGAACAAATTGCAAATGAAAACCGAGCTGCTGAGCGACTTCAGGCGCGAGGTCTCCCGCGCTTACGGAGTGCTCAATGACGCCAAGTTTTACTCCAACCGCGCCTATTTCCTGATCGACAGGGAAGGGCGGGTGAGGTGGTCGCATGTCGAGACGAACAACAGCGAGCGAAGAGAGAACGAAGAAATCTTGGCCGCAATGGAACTGCTGAGCTAGGAATTAGGGGTTAAGCCTGGCTTGCGCCCATTAACTCGAGGTTCACCGCTTTTTCGGGTGACTCGCATATGTAGTACTCGTCCATCCCTTGACGGTCTTATTCAGTACAGGAAGAGCGGAAACACCCACGTTCCCGCTCGCCCTTACGCGTGGGTAAAATAGCATGAAAAATCACAAAAATGTTCGGCTGGGCTTTTCTATAATGGAGCTTATGGCCGTTGTCGTGATTCTTGGCATCATGGCCAGCTTTGCCGGCCCTGCGCTGTCACGCATCACCCGCCACCAGCGCGTGAACCGCGCTGCTACAGTGATCGCGTCTGATCTGCAGAACGCGTTTGCGGTTGCCGCGCGTCAACGTCAGCCGGTGCGCATTCAAGCGGATCAGAACACCCGCAGCTATCAGTTCATCGACCGCAAAACGGGCAACGTACTCCGCATAAGAACGTTTTACGGCGACACGTCCGAGTATCGACTGGGCAAGCTTGTCTTCACACCCGCAACCGTCGACGTCTTCCCCAGCGGCATTTCGTCTTCTCAGATCGTCGTGGATCTGGGTAATGGCGATTACAACAAGCAAATCACCGCCAGCACTGCTGGCTTTATCAGGATCAAAAAGTAATGCGAATCTTCACTCGGAAGTCTCATCGCAACGCGCCCGTCACCGTGCGCAACAGTGATGGCCGCCATGGATTCGTCCTCGTCGAAATAATCGTCGCGATGGTGCTGCTCGCCGTCGCGGTCTCGTCGCTCGCGGCGCTCGTCTATTCGGTTTCTCATAGCGGCATCAGAACCAGCGGTGACGCTTACAAGAACGGCGTCTTGATGCAAGAGGTGAATCGAATGGAAGGCATTCCCTACGATTCCATTCATGTCGGCAGCGCCAGCGTTTCCGTCACCTCGGGACAGTTCCCACACACTCGCATCGTCACCGTGAGCGAGCCGCAGGCCAACGTCATCAAGTCGATCAAGATCGTCATCAAGCCCACGAACCCGCAGTACAAAGCGGACTCCGTCGATTTCATTCGGACCAAATCGCGCACTTCGCGGGTTTTGTGCACCGACTGCCCACAAGGCTAACCATGACAAACTCCAGTCTTCGTCGCGTCCGTCGCGGCTTCACGCTCGTCGAGCTGCTCGTTGGCATCGTGATCTTTGCAGTTATCGGCGCCCTCATGACCCGGCTGATAACCGTGCAAGGCAGATTCTTCGACCGGCAGGGAATGAGCAACGCTGCGCGTAACGTTTCTCGTGCTTCGCTCAACCGCGTTGTCTCGGATTTCCGAATGATCGAGGCGAGCGGCGGCGTCGTCGCCGCCACGCCAACCTCGCTCACGATTCGTGTTCCGTTCTCGATTGGCGTTATGTGCAGAAACTCCGGCCCCGGTACGGTAGTGAGCCTGTTGCCAGCCGACTCGACTATGTATGCGAATGCCGGATACTACGGCTACGCCTGGAGAGACTTCTCGAACGGCGTCTATTCCTACGTCGAGGCTGGTAGCAGCAGAGATGTCGCCAATCCGGCCGACTGCACCGCGGTCAACATTACGATGGTGCCCGGCGGTAGAACTGTATTGGTGAAGCCAGCGCTGCCCGCGCAAGCAGGCCTCGGTACGCCGGTATTCCTTATCTCGCGCGTGCGTTACGAGTTCAAGGCCTCCGCGCTGATTCCGGGGAAGGTTGGTCTGTGGAGAACGGTCATCAACCAGAACGGCAGCGAGACTCCCGAAGAATTGGTCGCGCCATTTGCGAACACGTCGCACTGGGAGTTTTTCACGTTGCAAGGCGGCACGGTTCCGCAAGCGAACGTGCCGGCGAATCTCGCCGACCTGCGCGGTCTCGAGCTCCATCTGGACGGTGCCAGCGAGTACGCTGCACCGGGACGGGCAACAGTGGAAAATGCGCCATTCACAACTGCGGTGTTCTTCAAGAACCGCATTAATTAACCGAGAATTCTCTTATGCTGAATAAAAACCGCCGCGGTTTTGCAATTCCGACCGCAATCCTTGTGATCCTGGTGCTCACCATCATGCTCGCCGGCGGTTTTTCGCTGGTGAGCGCGGAGCGCAGATCGGTCGCTGACCAGAAGTCCCAGGTAGGCGCATTCAGAATCGCGGAGCAGGGTCTGGAGATCTTTCTGGTCCGTCGTGACTCGTTGATGAAAAACAAGCCGAGCTACACGAAGGTGCCTGGCGCGATCCCGGATACTGCGAAGATCGTCATGACAGGCGGTTATGCTGAAGTAACTCTGACTCGCATGCGTCCGGTGAGAGGCACACAGTCCGGGCTTTACGTCGTGCGATCGCGCGGTGTAGAGACCGCAGGCGCCTACAACGGGTCGCCGCAGGCGGTGCGTACCGTCGCGCAGTACGTGCTATGGGAGCCCGCCGGCATGCAGGTTCTGGCAGGCTGGACAGCGCTATCGGGTGCTCAGATCAACGGTGGGGCGGGCACACTCGGCGGCGTCGACCTTTGCGGCGATTCTGCTACGAGAGCGGGTGTCGTCGTCCCGTTCGATGCGGGATACGACCAAACGGGTAAGACCGGCGTCGCAGTCGGTATTCCCCCTGTCGACACCATCCCGGGTCCCGACTCTGTCGCAATTGACTGGAACGGAATTGTCAACCAGAACATGGTCGAGCCGACGCTCGTTATCCCCGGCTCAGCATGGCCTCAGGCCGCAATGATAGCTTCGTACGCGGACACCGGTTCTACGTACTACCCGATCATTCGCGTCAACGGCGACTTCGTACTTCCGTCATCCGGCACTGGAATGCTCATCATCACTGGGAGTTTGATCCTGAACGGCTCGGTGGGCTGGAGAGGAGTCGTCCTCGTCGGAAACGACATCACCGGGAATGGTAACAACACCATCAGAGGAGCTACTGTAAGCGGATTGAACGTGAAGCTGGGTACCTATGTTCCGGGTTCGACGGGTAATGGTACGAAGCAGTATCACTATAGCTCGTGCGAAGTCGCCAAGGCGACGACCACGATGGGCGCGCTTGTCACCCTGCGTAATACCTGGGTCGACAACTGGGTAGAGTACTAATGAAGGCGGATCACGCACTCGCCACACGGAGCCGTCATGGCTTCGTGTTCGGGGAGCTGCTGGTAGCACTGCTGGTGCTTGCAGTCGCTGTCTCATCGCTGGCTGCACTGATGTACTCGGTCTCCCGACGTCCGGAAGGACGCGCGGAGACCGAGTGCGTTGTAGCAGACGCGGCACGCGGCAAATGCGTGCCGGTCAAGAGCGCCACACGTACCGAGTCGAAGCTGCTTCGCTCGGGCTGCGAGACACGCTCGTTGTTCGATCAGCGTAAGTGCAAAGACACAGCGGTCAGCAACGGCGACAGCTCCAGTGAAACGATCCTCAAGCCCCGCACCGATTCAGCAGCGATGGCGCTGCTGGCGAAGAAGCAGAAGGCGCAGGCAGCCGCGGTAAGAACAGATCGCGGCTTCATTCGCTAGGCGACCGGTTCGCCTAAGCAGTGCTTGTGCCTTTGCGCATCCGTCCTTTCGGAGCTGATCAGCCGATCGCTGCCGAGTCGAAAACCCCGCCGGGTTGTGACGATTTGCCCTCCTTCGGAAGTCATCCACTTGTGACAGGGTCATCGGACGCCGACCTGATCGCCGAGGTGATAGCGGGGAACACTGATTCCTTCTCGCTACTAGTGCGTCGGCACCAGGACACCTGCGTTCGCTTCGCTGTCCGAATGCTCGGGTCGCGTGTGGACGCGGACGACGTCCTGCAGTCGGCTTTCATGCGGGCGTTTCGCAACCTGCGCAGTTGCAGAGATCGCGAGCGTTTTGGCGGGTGGTTGTACCAGATCGTCGTCAATGAGTGCAGAACGTTTGCGACGCGACGGCATCGTCGAGAGCAGCGTTTTCTCTCGGCGGCAGGCGAAATTGAAAGAGCGATTGCGCCGGGGTCCGATGATTCAGCCGAGCGCGATGTCGGAGGACACATCGAGCGGGCGCTCGGCATGCTTCCGGCGGATCAGCGCGAAGCCTTTCTGCTGAAGCATGTGGAAGAACTGACGTACGAAGAGATTTCGGAAATGACAGGAGCGAGTATTTCGGCGCTCAAAATGAGAGTAAAACGCGCGGCTGATTCACTCAGAGATTTGCTGGAAGGGGTTTATCATGGTTAAGCACGTCGACAATAGCCCGGATGAGAGAGATGATGCGGCGTTTCTAGACCGCGTCGCCGCCCCGCTGCGCAAGCCTGAGTATGTCCATCAGTCATTTGAGCGGCGTGTAATGGAGAAGGTGCGGGCTGAAGGGCCAACGCTTTATCCTGTACGTCCGCTTACTCACGCGTCGTGGTGGCGTACTGCGCGGCCTCTCAACATCACGCCGCTCACTGCGGTCGCCATGGCTGCCAGTGCACTGATTGTCGTCGCCCTATCCGGGTTAGCGATAGGTTCGCGTCTTTCGAACGCCAGTGCTCCCCAGCAGGCCGTGGTCTCTGCTCCAGCGCAAAACACGGTGGAGCTTGTCCGTTTTGTTTTTGTCGACTCCAACGCGTCGAGTGTGCAACTGGTCGGCGACTTCAATGAGTGGACAAAGGGAGCGACAACGCTCAAGCCCTCCGGCGCGCCTGGTGTCTGGACAGCTTCGGTCGCGCTCCCACCCGGCCGCCATGAGTACGCTTTTATCGTCGATGGGACCCGCTGGGTTGTAGATCCCCTCGCTGTCAAGAGCTCCGACGACTTCGGCACCGAGAGCTCGGTGATCCGCGTCGGCCCGTCGTCCAACACAACGACCTAGTAGCAGCACAATCTCAAGGAACTGATATTTATGTTCCTTGAGACTCCCCAGAATTTTCTTTCGGCGCGCAGTACGCCTTTCCCTGGCTGTCGCATTCTGTGATGCGCAGTTTTGCGCCGCGCAGCGCCTGGAGACTACGCTCGACGCCGGCGGTGTTGCCATCCAGTATGCCGACACTTTGAGCGGCGTTGCGGGGACTGTCACGCCGCACGTTTTCGGCGATTGGGGCAATCGCATCGCCGACCTCAGTGGTACCTATTCGCAGTTTGGCTCCAATTGGAGCATACAGGGAACCGCAAGCGGCTCGCTCTTCTCACGCGTGGGAGGGTCTCTCGGCGAACTTTCGCTGTTTGGAGGGGGAAGCACGCATCGCGATGGCTCGCGCACCGGCGAATTGCTCGCCAACGCCAGGCTGCATCTGCAGCGCCGCAGCAATGAGTTGTTCGCGGGGATTGGCGGCGGAAAAACATCATTCGGCAACGAGACACGCACGATCCTTCTCGGGGAGCTTGGCGCGGAGATGGATCTCGAGAATGGCAACGCCACTTTTTCATTCACTCCAGTGACAATGGGCGACTCGATCAAGTATGCGGATAGCCAGCTTTCATTTGTAATGCAGCGTCCACACTTTGATTTGAGCGCTTTAGTAGGAGGCCGTCTCGGCGATCAGCTCACTTCGCTTGGTGGTACCACTCGCGTCTGGGGAAATGTGGGCGTGAGTAGGTGGCTGACACCCAACCTCGCCATTGTCGCCAGCGGTGGATCGTATCCGATCGACCCCACTCAGGGATATCCTGGTGGCCGCTTTGTTTCACTGGGCTTGCGAATCGCAAGTGCTGCACGTCGAGTTAGTTCGCCTTCGATCGACGCGAGCGCCAGCCAATCGGACAGCAGCGGGGCATCGGTGGTGAAGTTTCTCACTGATCGCAATGCAGGAGTGGTGACGTTTCGTATCTTCGCTCCATCCGCACAGAGCGTGGAGTTAACAGGCGATTTTACAAATTGGGACCCACTCGCCGCGGCGCCCGTCGGGGACGGCTGGTGGACGGTTGCGCGTCCTTTGATTGTCGGCAAGTATCAGATGAATCTGCGAATTGATGGCGGAAAATGGGTGGTTCCACCGGGGTTGCTAGCAATTGTCGATGAGTTTGGCGGAAACGTCGGGCTGCTGGTGATAGAATGAATGGAAATGTGACGTTGGTACTGTTTTCCGAAGTCAATATTGGTAAGAAAGGCCTCATTACGGCCTTAATTGCCCAATTCAGGTAAATCGCTCCTTCGGGAGATGAGCTAATATGGCCCAGCTTCGTCAAATCTTATTGCTCTTGTCGAGTGTCGCTTTCGTTGCGTCCTCAGCGGCAGCACAAACGCCCGCGAAGGATCCTTCGGAGCGTTTGCGGCAAGTCCTGCCCGCGGACGTAGCGGCGCGCGTTCTCTCGCGCATCGCCGAAGCTCGCGCTAGACAGCTACCGGCCGAGGCGCTGCAAAACCGCGCACTCAAGTTCGCGGCGAAAGGTGTCAACCCGACTGACATCGAGCGTTCCATCAACGAGCAGCTGCAGCGAATGGAAGTCGCGCGGAATGCTCTCGTCGCAGGCCGCGGCTCCGCAGCGAATGATGAAATAGAGGCGGGTGCCGAAGCGATGCGCAAAGGCGTCGACGGCTCGTTGGTCTCTGCGCTGGCGAAAACAGCGCCGCACGACCGCTCTCTCGCGGTCCCGCTTTTTGTAATCAGCAGCTTGATGGATCGCGGACTCGCTCCAAGGCAAGCACTCGAGCGTGTGCTCAACCGCCTCGAGCAGAGGGCGTCTGATGCGGACCTGGAAGGGTTGCCCGGGGAGCTGCCTTCGCAAGCCGTGGCTGGCCAGAGCCATCGCCCGACGCAAGCTGGCGAGAGGGGTAGTAGCGGTAGAAGCGGGGTGAGCGGCAGACCGCCGACGGCCGGGCCTCCTTTCGGAGTGCCGGGTAACGGCGGGAGCAAAACGAATCCTGGTCAAAGCCACCGACCGCCGAAGTCCAACTAAGACAAAAGACAAAAGGGACAGCGTGAAGCTGTCCCTTTTTTTTTTTGGCGCTGGATCGCCCTTCGCAAGGCAAAGCTACGGATGAGCTGTGACTTCGGGAAGTAAATGCGTAGTCAACCAATCAGAGTCGCGCACTGCACGCGGCATCAACTGGCGAGTTCCCGCCTTTGACCTCTCTGCAGGAGATCAGTGAAATGAAAAGTATTTTTCGTCTCGTAACCGGCGCGGCGCTGGGCGCCCTGGCCTTACAGGGGTGTTCTGATTCCTCCGGTACCGGTAGCGGCCTTTTGACCGTTCGCCTGACCGACGCGCCTTTCCCTTTCTCCGAAGTCGCCAGCGTCGATGTCTTTGTGGTTCGCGTTGATGCCAAGAAAACGACTTCCACGGACGCTGAAGCAGAAGACGACGCCAATCAGGATGGCTGGGTGACGGTGGCCACGCCGAACGCGCTCGTCAACCTGCTCGATCTGGGTAGCGGCAAAACGCTAAATCTGGGCGCTACCACCATTCCCACTGGCACTTATCAGAGCTTCCGGCTGGTGCTGGACACCGACCAATCGAGCATCACGCTCAAGGACGGATCCAAGCCGCCGATATTCTTCCCGAGTGCCGGCCACAGTGGCATCAAGGTCATTCTGGACCAGCCGATCCAGCTAACAGAGAACGGCTCGGTGATGACGCTGGATTTTGACATTGGGCGCAGCTTCGTGCAGCGCGGCAACAGCGCCGCGAACGGCTTCAATTTCAAACCAGTCGTTCACGCCGTTGCGCAGGACATCACTGGCAGTGTATCGGGATCTGTCCATGCGAACACCGCGACTGGCGCAGCCGTTCCGGATGCAACCGTAGAAGTGTTGACCGCGGGCTCGCTCGTAACCGACACCGATCCGGCTCACGTTGTCCGGACCACCTCGAGCGACGCGAGCGGGAACTTCAGAATCGCGTTCTTGTTGCCTGGCACGTACGTGCTGCGGGCGACTCCTCCAGCAGCGTCGGGATTCAAGCCCGCACTCCTGACTGGCGGATTGACGATAACAACAGGTACCGAAACCGCGAATCAGGTAATCGTGGTGGCCCCATAAGGTCCTGTTCAAAAGCGTTACAAAGGGCCCGAGGCAGGTTGCCTCGGGCCCCGGCGCTTTAGGCCCCTTAGTTACGGGTTCAGTCAACCAATGCTGAGTTAAGATTTCTTTAAGCTATTGTGCCGCAATTACTTAGCGGGGCAGGCAAGGGCTCCGCCGGACTTCATGACTTTTGTCTGAAAATAAAGTGACGATTCGGATGGAATAAACAGTCTATTAGGTACAGCAGAGCTTAGGCCGGCGAATGCCGGATCGGTTCTGAGAGCGTTGTTACCTCCTCCTTCGGAGATCGAGCACGGTGCGTGTCACCGTGCGACCGGGGGGGCATCACCACGAGGACCTGCTCAAAATGTCGAAGTACAATCGCCGGCGCGGCTTCACGCTGATCGAAGTAATCATCACCCTTGGCCTGCTCGCCATCATAGCAGCAATGGGTGCTCCCCGCCTCTCGGCCGCTTTGCGCCGCCGCGCCACGCAAACAGCGGTTGACCAGCTTGCCACAGCGCATTCCCTGGCCCGCGCAACAGCGGTCCGTTACGGACGCGTTGCCCAGCTACACATAGACGCTTCGACCAAGCGGTTCTGGGTCGACGTCGACACCAGCGCCAATGGCGTCGGCCAACGCGCTACTATGTGGTACACGCGCAATCTGAGCGGTCTTAGCAGCATGTCGAGCAATCGCAGCCTTCTCTGCTTCGATGCTCGCGGCTTGCCACTGGTGCTCGGAGCCTGTGAGTCAGGTGACGCGACCGTGATCTTTACCGTACTCGACAAAGCAGACACTCTGAGGACGGCGGCATTGGGGAAGATCCTCCGATGAGCCGCTCACTGAAGCTCCAGCTGCGCGACGGATTCTCGCTCGTGGAAGTGCTGGTCGGAATGTCGTTGATGTCGGTGGTGATGATGGGCCTCGCCGGCGCGGCTACACTTGGCCTCTCCCAAATGGCGAAAGCCAGGCAGGATCTGCAGTACTCCGCTGACATTCAGCAGGTTGCTGACAGTCTGGTCGCCAAGGGCTGGAACAATGTCGCCAGCGGGTCGCAGTCGATTCGCGGACGCGCGCTGACGTGGACCGTTACGACACTCAACCCGAAATCTCAAAAGGTCGAAATCATAGCGCAGCGGCGTGGGCTGGCAAACGCGAGCGTGATCTACGCGGACACCCTCACGCTCTATCTCGCCGATATCAAGGTTCAATGAAAGCCTCACGCGTCAGGCCGATCGGGAACACTCGACGTGGCTTCACGATTATCGAGCTGATCGTCTCGTTTGTCATTGGACTCGTAGTCCTGGGCAGCGTCGTTCAGATGATGATCGTCCAGGGCAAGAGCTACAGAAAGCAGCGCGAGCAAGTTGACGTTCGCGAGACTGTGCGTGAGGCAGCTGCGCTACTGTCGTGGGATTTGAGACAGGCGGCGGTAGCGGGCAGCCCGTTCGCAGTACTTGGTGCGAACACCGTGACTGTCCGTTCGCCACGTGGGCTCGGTACGATCTGCGGCAAGCACGCTTTGCTCCCGCGCTACGCCTTGTGGAAGACTGCTGGAAGCATCCAGGCGACAGTGGATGACACTGCCCTGGTTTACCAGATCGGCAAGGGCGGATGGAACAAGCTGAAGATCACCAATGTCGGCACGCCAGCAGCGATGGGCGTTAATGCCTGTGTCTGGCCCGGCGCGCGCGCTCCCGATTTGGTCGTCGAATTTGCCGTCACCGCAGTCACGGACACGTCCAACATCAAAACTGGCGCTCCGTTTCGCAACTTCCGTCGTGTCGAATACGCAGAATTTCAGCAGAACGGCCGTTGGTGGCTCGGGAGAAAAGTTGGAAACGCTGCAGGGTACGAGCAGCTCACGGGTCCACTCCTGGCGCCGGGTGCAAACGGTCTCAGCTTCACATACTACGACACCCTCGGCGCAGTGAGCGCAAACACAAATGCAATTGGCAGCGTGGCGTTCACGATACGCACCGAGAGCTTCAAGAACGCGACTACCGGCTCAAGCTTCGTCTATCAGCGCGACTCGCTGACGACGAAGGTTGCCGTCCGCCGCTAAGAATGAAACCACTATCAGGATTCTGAAAAAAACAGGATCGAGGTCCATCTATATGACCGCAGTTCACTCAACTCCACTGTCGCGCAACCGCGAGGGCTTTGTCCTTCCGACCGTCGTATTCGCCGTCGCGATAATGAGCATCGTCGTCGTCGCTTCGGTGACTACTTCTCAGGACGAGCGTCGCGCCTCGCGCGCTGTTCGCGAATCCACCGTGGCGATGTACACAGCAGAAGCGGGACTGCGTCAAACCTACGGCAATTGGCCGGTCAATCCGGTCAAAGCGTTGAACCCGGGCGACAGTCTCGACCTCGGTTGGCAGACGCTGCCCAACAACGAGAAGTACAGGGCTGTCATCCACCGCGTCGATGGAGGAGGGCTTCAGGAGTACAATGTGGTCGTCCAGGGTCGCCGCCCCGGACTGAACGGCGGGATGAGTACAGTCATCGGCACGGTCGGTGGCGTACCGCTTTTCAGCAGAGCAGTCTACGGTGGACAGCTGGTCTGGATCCAGAACGCAACGTTCGACTCGTGGGACTCCGGCGTCGGGCCATATAACGCGTTGACACCAGGCCAGGAAGCTGACGTGTTCTCGAACGCCAACTGTAGCGCATCTCCTACTTTGCCTTGTGGCATGACCCTGCAAAAGACAACCATCGGTGGCGATGCAGGTGCCACGGGCCCGATCACCCTCAACAACAGCCCCGTCGTTAAAGGCACGATCACACCGAACATGCCCGCGGAAACGCCATACGACCAGCTAGCGTGCCCGACAGGGGGCTACTCACCCGTGACGCCGGAACTGGCAGCGGTGGGTTACACCGGAAATGGTGTGTTGAACCTGGCATCCGGTCAGACGCTCAACCTTATCTCTGGGAAGCAGTACTTCTTCAGGTCGGTCACGATGGCGGGTACTTCGAAGCTGCAGCTTCCGGCAGGCACGCAGAACGTCAACTTCATGGTTCAGGATTCCATCTACATGGCTGGCGGATCCATCGCCAATACTGGACACAAGGCCACCGATTTGTCGTTTACAAATTGTGGAACTCCAACCGATCCCACCAAGACCAATTATTGGGGCATCACGGGAGGTGCTGACGCCTTCTTTTCGGTGTACGCGCCGACCAAAGTCGTCTACGCACTCGGAAACAGCGAGTTCTTTGGCGCGGTCATTTCGAACATTTTCTACATTACTGGTAGTGCCCTTTTCCATTACGACGAAGCTCTCGCCCGAGCCCCGTCCCCGTATCTCCGGGTTCACAAGGCGACGTGGGGGCAGTTCCCCGGCAACTAGCGAGGACGCGGCGCTGCACGTTCGGCTCGCGTAACGTCTTAACAGCGGGCTGTGTTGAAGCACACAATTTCCACGTGTAGGTTACGCAACGAGCGAGATCTGGCGCTCGTTGCGTGTTTCGCGCCACTGCCTGCCCATGAAAATCCTCGTAATAGAAGACGACCCCACCGTTGGCCAGTTCGTCAAGCGCGGTTTTGAGGAGCAGCGCTGGGGTGTAGATCTCGTCGCCAACGGCGACGATGGCGAGGCGCGAGCAATCTCGGAAGAGTACGACGTCATCGTGCTGGACATGCGACTGCCGGGCAAATCGGGCGCGCAAGTTCTGCACGATTTGCGCGCGCGGGGTTTCGACAGACCCGTATTGATTCTGACTGCTCAGGATGCCGTCGACTCGAAGGTGGAGACGCTGCGCGCGGGAGCAGACGACTACGTCACCAAGCCTTTCGCGTTCGAGGAGCTGCTGGCGCGGGTGGAGGCGCTGTCGCGCCGACCGCGCGCCCGCATTACGCCCGTGCTCAAGATCGCGGACCTGTCGCTCAATCTCGACACGCGCGAGGTGGCGCGCGGCGGGAGCCCGATCGAGCTGACACCGAAGGAATACACCGTGCTCGAGTATCTAATGCGGCACGCAGGGCGGGTGATGAGCCGGACACTGATCACGGAGTACGCCTGGGGGTATCACTTCGATCCGGGAACCAACATTGTGGACGTCGTGATCAATCACCTGCGTAAGAAGATTGACGCTAACACCTCGAGGAAATTGATCCACACCATTCGCGGGGTCGGCTACGTAATCCGCGAGGAGAGCGCCGCTCCGAAGGCTGGTTAGCGCATGTCAACTCGCGTCAAGCTCACCGCGGCTTTCGTCCTCGGACTGATTGCCGTCACGGTGACGCTTTTCCTCGCTTTGCTCGCAGCCAGGAGCAATGCTGTATATCACGACGTCGCGCAGTATGCCGCGGCACAGGGCGATCTGGCGGCCCGCGTGATCACGGATGCCGCTCAAGCGGGCGAGAAGGTCGTTGCTACCGATGACACTGCTCTGATCCCGCTATTGTCGCCCAAGCTGGTCGACAAGCTCCAGTCAATTCCCGGATACATAGTAGTCGTCGATACTGCCGGCCGAGCCGTCTATCGATCGAACGACGTGATGCGGTTGCAGGGCAGCGACATGAATACGCTGCAGACGCAGCTCGCTGACCTACCCAAATCGGGCGAAGCGCTCATCTTCTCCCTCGACGAGCTGCAGGAAAAGCTGCTTTTTGTTTCGAAAACGCTGTCCGGAACGCCTGACGGGTTGAGCCGCATTGCATCCGGCGCGATTGCCACCCGCGCCAGCGTGGTTCCCAGTGAGTACCTGTTCGACGCGCTATTGATTGTTCCGTTGATTATCACTGCAGCCGGGGTTGGCGCGTTCCTCGTACTTGGAAAGAATCAGCGCCAGCTGACGGAGATCACTTCCGAGGTTGCTGCAATCACCGACGGTCGCAGCCTGCATCGTCGACTCGCGCTCAGCGAAGAGACGAGCGATTTCCAGGATCTGGTGGCGACTCTCAACGCCATGATTTCGCGGCTGGAGACCTCGTTCGCCGGATTGCGGCGCTTTACTGCCGATGCGAGTCACGA
Source organism: Gemmatimonadaceae bacterium (assembly GCA_036377095.1). Lineage (GTDB taxonomy): Bacteria > Gemmatimonadota > Gemmatimonadetes > Gemmatimonadales > Gemmatimonadaceae > UBA4720. Next base: position 4,802 of record DASUZC010000102.1, on the reverse strand, counting down.
GCTCAAGACGCCGCTCGCCGTGATTCGCGCAGACGTCGAACGCTCAATGACGGAGACGACGGCGCCGAGCGAGCGATTGATCGCGCTCGAGGAAGCGTTGCAGGAAGTGCGGAGAATGACCGACCTGGTGGAGAGCCTACTCACACTGGCGCGCGCCGACGAGGGACGGTTCGATCTGCATCGCGAGCCTGTCGAACTGCAGCCGCTGGTGCAGGAGGTTTACGAGACGGCGCTCATCCTCGGCGAAGCGCAAGGTGTGGCCGTCAACCTGCCATTCACCGCTGACGCGGTGGTGATGGGCGATCGCACGCGGTTGCGTCAACTCTTTCTGAATCTCGTGACGAACGCGATCAAGTACACGCCGGCGGGCGGCAAAGTCGACATCGGCCTTGGTCGCCATCCCGACAACGTCACGTTTGCAGTGCGCGACACCGGCATCGGAATTTCGGCGGCGGATTTTCCGCACATCTTCGAGCGTTTCTGGCGTGCCGATCGCGTCCGGTCTCGAATGTCGGAGCGCGGCGGCTTCGGCCTCGGTCTCGCGATCAGCCAGTGGATCGCGCAGGCTCACGGCGGCACCCTCACAGCTTCTTCGCGACTCGGTCGCGGGAGCCTGTTCACGGTGACACTGCCACTCAGCGACGGACAAAAAGCCTGAGTCCTTAATCCTCGGCTAACAAAACTCTTAATCGTTCTTCACGAAGAGCTAATCGCGGCTCTATTGGAGTTGCAGCTCGGATCTCTGACCTTTGCGCGCAAACGCTCGCGGAGAAGAGATGCTGGATCGATTGCTGGAATCGAAGGCGCGTCGCAACAGGTCTCCAGTCGGCGCGGCCACAAGTATCGCCGCACACATCGCGGTCATCGTCATCGCAGTTCACGCCACGGCGCAGTCCCGACCCCGGCCGGTGACAGAACCCAAACTCGTCGTGCTGACGTTTGTGCCGAAACAGGCGACGGTACCACAGACCTCGCAAACGTCAACTGCACCTGTCGGAGCTTCCGTGCGAAGACGATTTCGTTTTACGCCTGTCGCGATTGACCCGCAGCTGCCGTCGATCGATTTCGTGGCGCCTTTGCCAACTGATCTAACCGACTTCCGCCGCGGTGGGTTGTCGACATCGAGCGAACCAGGCTCGGCGGTGGCGAACCTCTCGGCAACATTCCGCGCTGATCAGGTTGAGCGGCAAGTGACTCTGCTGGACGGCGCGCCGCTGCCCGATTACCCGGACGCGCTGCGAAGTGCGGGAATTGCAGGCCAGGTGGTGGCGGAATTCACCGTCAACGAGCGGGGCCTGGTCGAACCGGACAGTGTGCGATTTGTGCGGTCGGATAACGTCTTATTCGAGAGGTCTGTGCGGAACGTCTTGCGTCGCATGCGCTTCGCGCCGGCGGAAATCGGAGGCAGGAAGGTGCGGCAGCTGGTGCAAATGCCGTTTGTATTCACGCTCTCTGGCCGATAATGCCGAAAACAAACTTTAGAATTTTTTTAATACTATTTCATTGATTCTTAATCTTGTGGGTATTCCCCCGGGTTCCGATTAGGACCAGTTTTCGTGCACGAACTTCCCCCCAGGTGAGGAATGTTTAACCAACTTCTCGAGTCAAAAGCACAGAAGCAGAAGATGGCTGGTGGAACGATTTTCAGTCTCGTTCTGCACACAGCGCTCATCTCAGGTGCCGTGTACGCCACTGCGAGGGCGGGCATCAAGGATGAAAAGGCGAAGGCGGAAAAGATCCAATTCGTCGAAGTGAAAAAGGAGCCGCCCAAGCCCAAGGTCGATGAGCCGCCCCCGCCGAAAGAGGTGGTGGTCAAACCGCCTCCGCCGAAGGGCTTCCAGGTTCTTCGCGCTCCCGTGAAGATCGATATCAAGATCCCGGAGATCGATCTCTCCAAAGCTGTCACCAATGAGGCCGACTTCAGCGGTAAAGGGGTGAAGGGCGGCGTTGGCAGCGGTGTCGTGGGAGGCACTGGCCCGGTCAACAACAATCAGACCTACTTCGAGTTCCAGGTCGAGAAGCCGGCGGAAATGCTGTCGGACAGCCCGAAGCCGAAGTATCCGTCTGTACTCGAGAGCTCAGGCATTGCGGGTGAAGTTCAGGCACAGTTCGTGGTACGTAGCGACGGTAAAGCAGACCTGGATTCGTTCAAGGTGCTCAAGTCGACTAATGAGTTGTTCACGCAAGCGGTGAAGAACGTTCTGCCTCGTATGAGGTTCAGCCCAGCGATGATCGGCGGGAAGCCGGTCAATCAGCTCGTTCAGCAGTCGTTCCAGTTCGCCGTTCCGCGCTAACCCCTTTTCGGAGTAAACAATGCAACTGTCATTGATCGACATCTACAACCAGATGGGCAACTTCGCGAAGGGCATCGTTTACGTCCTCGCAATCATGTCAATTTGGTCGCTTTCGGTCGCCATCAAGAAGTGGTGGGATCTGCGGAAGGCGCAGGCTGAGACGCGCAAGTTCGCTCCAGAGTTTTCGCAGTTCCTCGAGGAAGACAACCTCGTCGAAGCAGTTACGCTCGCCGACAAGTACAAGAAGTCTCACGTTGCGCGCGTTCTTGGTGGTGCTCTGACCGAGATTCGTCCGCTGATTCAGGATGGCTCGGTTACAGTTGCCGACATCAATTCTGCCGAACGTGCCGTTGAGCGCGAGATGCTGATGACGATCACCGATCTGAAGCGCGGACTCGGAGTTCTCGCGACGGTCGGTGCAACGGCGCCGTTCGTCGGACTGCTCGGCACCACGATGGGAATCGTGAACTCCTTCGCCGCAATGGCAGCGTCGGGCTCGGGTGGACTGGCTTCGATCTCGTCTGGCGTATCTGAAGCGCTCATCACCACTGCCTTCGGTCTTATCGTCGCGATTCCGGCGGTGTGGCTCTTCAACTACTTCCAGATCAAGATCGACAACCTGACCGCCGAGATGACGTATACGTCGAAGGAAATGATCGACTATATGATCAAGAACGTCTCGGGGACTGGCGAGTTCGGCCGTTCGCGTTTCACTCGCGAGTTCAACACCACGGCGACCGCCGGCAACGCACCCATCTCGCAGTAACAACCGGGAGGGTTGAGCCATGGCAATGTCTGCCGGAGACCAGGGCGTAAAGGCGTCACCGAACGTGACACCGATGATCGACGTCATGCTCGTCCTGCTCATCATCTTCATGCTCGTCATCCCGGCGATTACCGCGGGATTCCAGGCGATACCGCCGACGGGCGTCAACCTCAAGCCTCATCCTGAGGAAGATCAGGATCAGGTTCTGGGTATCGACGCCAACGGGCAGTATTACCTGAACAAGAAAGCAATTCCGAACGCGACGCTTGGACCGCGACTCAAGGAAATCTTTGAGAACCGCACCACGGACAAGCTTCTTTACATCAAGGCGCACAAGGATCTGCCGTACGGCAAGGTGCTCGATGCGATCGACATTGCATCGAAGAACGAAGTCCGCGTGACCGGGATGATTACGGAGCAGCGTCCGGGTACAGTGTCCGGGGTTCAAGCCGACAACTTGTTCAACGCTCCGGCTGCCGGAGGGAAGCAATAATGGCAATGTCCGGAGGAAACCCGAGCTCGGGGCTGACCAACGAAATCAACGTCACACCGATGATTGACGTGCTGCTGGTGCTGTTGATCATCTTCATGATGGTGATACCGATGTCGCGCAAGGCGATCGATCTGCAGTTGCCTGATCCGACGCCGGATAACACGCCTCAGGGGCCGCCGCCGTCGCAAATCGTGCTGGAGGTTCTGCCGGGGAATGTGTACAAGGTCAACTCGCAACCGATTGCAAAAAACGATTTGCAGAAGCGACTCAAGGAGATCTACGATCCGCGGCCGGACAAGATCATCTTCATCAAGGGTGATCCGACCGTTAAGTACTCGGACGTGATTTTCGCGATGGACGTTGCTCGCGGCGCAGGCGTTAAGGTGATCGGTGCAACGCCGAAGGAAGTGAAATAGCCACGCGCTATCCTACCTTCGAGTCGCGACAAAAGAAGAAGGAAGATTGGAAAGGGGTCATTGCGTCGCTGCTGGTGCACGCAATGATCCTTTTTCTCATCATTGCACCCATCGTCGGATCCTCCGATTTCACCCGGCCTGATGTGGTAGGAGGAGGTGGGCCCGGTCCGGCGGGTGGTGGCGGCGGTGGAGTCAACGGGATGTCGTCGCGCGAAGAGCGTGTCGAATTCGTGACGGTGAAGGCGGATCCGACGGTGATGCCGAAGGTCACACCGCGGACAGTGCCGCCGGTGAAACCTCCAGAGCCGAAGCCTCCCGTCGAGACTCCCGTACAGCCGGCGCAGCAAGTAGTGACGCCGCAGGTGAACGCTAACGCCGCCGGTGAGGGAACCGGGAACAGCAACACAACTGGCGCGGGTCCAGGGACCGGAGGAGGAGTTGGCTCGGGCGAAGGGACTGGGCGAGGCAGCGGAGTCGGACCCGGGACTGGCGGCGGACCGGGCAAGGATTATCCGCCGACTGTTAGAGACCTGTTCATTCCACCAATGCCGGCGCCCTCGAGCGTGAAGGGCTTTCACATGAAGGCGTTCTTCGACGTCGATGAGCGAGGGAACGCGAAGCTGATCGGATTCAATCCGACGCGCGACGGGGATTACAACAAACGCGTTGCGGAGGTTCTGCGGGCGATGAGGTTCCGACCGGGAGTTCGGTTCGACGGGACGCCGAAGAGAGATACGGCGGAAATAGAGATCATTTTTTAGGTAGGCCTCCCGACAACTACAACTGAACGGGTTGTGGGTCGCGGGTTCCTGGTTGCGGGTTGTGGGTTAACT